>CAYWWC010000395.1:0-3732 GCA_964461615.1 uncultured Anaerolineae bacterium | reverse complement strand
GACGCGGTGAACCTGGCGGCGCGGATGGAGCAGAATGCGCCGGTGGGCGGCATCCTCATCTCCCACGACACCTACCGCCACGTGCGCGGCGTGTTCGACGTGCAGCCGCAAGAGCCGCTGACGGTGAAGGGCAAGGCCGAGCCGGTGCAGACCTACCTGGTGCAGCGGGCCAAGCCGCGCGCCTTTCGCCTGGGCACGCGCGGGGTGGAGGGGATCGAGACGCGCATGGTCGGGCGGGAGGCGGAACTGCTCACCCTGCAAAACGCCTACCGCGATGCGATGGAGGACGCTGAGACGCGGGTGGTGACGGTGGTGGGGGAGGCAGGGGTGGGCAAGAGCCGCCTGCTGTACGAGTTCGACAACTGGGTCGAGCTGCGGCCCGAGGACGTTTACTATTTCAAAGGGCGGGCCATGGCGGCGACGCAGGCCGTTCCATACAGCGTCATTCGTGACCTGTTCTGCTTCCGTTTCCAGATTCGGGACAGCGATCGGGCGGAGGTGGTACGGGACAAGCTGGAAGGCGGCATTGGCGAGGCGCTGGGGGGAAGTGGAACGAGCCAGGTGAAGGCGCATTGCATTGGGCAACTGCTGGGTTTTGATTTCAGCGACAGCCCCCGCCTGCGAGGTGTGCTGGATGACGCCAAGGAGCTGCGCGACCGGGCTCTGATGTACTTGGGCGAGTTCTTCGCGGCCAGGGCCAAGGAAGCTCCCACCGTCATCTTCCTGGAAGACCTGCACTGGGCCGATGACAGCTCCCTGGACGCCATCAACCATCTGGCTCTGACGGCGCCCGATCAGCGTTTGCTGATCGTGTGCCTGGCCCGGCCGGCACTGTTTGAGCGTCGGCCGCACTGGGGAGAGGGTCAGGCGGTTCACGCCCGCTTGGAATTGCAGCCTCTCTCCAAGCGGGACAGTCGCCGTCTGGTGGGGGAGATCTTGCAGAAAGTGGAGCAAGTGCCTGAGACGCTGCGCGAGTTGGTGGTGAGTGGGACCGAGGGTAACCCGTTCTACGTCGAAGAACTGATCAAGATGCTGATCGAGGATGGCGTGATCGTCAAGGGGGAGGATCGCTGGCGGGTGGAGCCGTCGCGGCTGACCGAGGTGCAGGTGCCGCCTAGCCTGACGGGGGTGTTGCAGGCTCGGTTGGACCGCTTGCCCCTGGCCGAGCGCGCGGTGTTGCAGCAGGCCTCGGTGGTGGGGCGGCTGTTCTGGGACCGGGCGGTGGCCTGCATCGGCGGGTCGGCGGGCGAGGGGATTGACGAGGGCCAGATACCAGACACCTTGTCCGCTTTGCGGGGGAGGGAGTTGATCTTCCAGCGAGAGACTTCGGCCTTCGCCGATGCGCGGGAGTACATCTTCAAGCATGCCGTACTGCGGGAGGTGACTTACGAGAGTGTGCTGAAGCGGCTGCGCCGGGTCTATCACGGGCTGGTGGCCGACTGGCTGATTGAGCAGAGCGGCGAGCGGGTAGGCGAGCATACCGGGCTGATCGCCGACCACTTGGAGTTGGCGGGGCGGGCCGTTGAGGCCGCCGATTACCTGCTGCGAGCGGGCGATCAAGCGCGGGGCCTGTACGCCCACCAGGAGGCGATTGACTACTACCAGCGGGCGCTGGCCTTTCTGAAAGAGCAGGGGGACTACGAGCGAGCGGCGCGGACGCTAATGAAACTGGGCCTGACTTATCACACCGCCTTCGACTTCAAGGCAGCGCGCCAGGCCTACGACGAAGGCTTCGCCCTGTGGCAGCAGGCGGGGGAGATGGATCCGGTTGTTCCGCTTTCCCCTGCGCCTCACGCCCTCAGGATGATGGGATGGAGTGACCCACGGACCCTGGATCCGACCTGGGGTGGCATAGTCACAAGGCAGCTTTTCAGCGGGTTAGTGGAAGAGAGCGCGGAAATGGAGGCTCTGCCCGACGTCGCCCGATCCTGGGAGGTCTCCGAAGGTGGACAGAGGTACGTCTTCTATCTGCGGGACGACGTGCGCTGGAGCGATGGGGTACCAGTGACCGCCGGGGACTTTGAGTACGCCTGGAAGCGGGTGCTTGATCCGTCCACCGGGTCGGGCGGTGCCAGTCTGCTGTACGACATCAAGGGAGCCCAGGCCTTCCATCAGAGCGAGGTCCCCGATCCCGATAGTGTGGGGGTGCGGGCTCTCGATGATTTCACCCTGGTCGTGGAACTGGAAGGGCCAGCGGGATATTTCCTTCACCTATTGACTCACAACGTAACCTATCCCATACCCCGGCACGTAGTTGAGGCGTGCGGCGCGGCATGGACGGAGATAGGGAACATCGTCACCAACGGGTCCTTCAGATTGGAGGACTGGAACCGGGGCGAAACAATGATCCTGGCGCGCAACCCCGAGTACCACGGTCGGTTCACGGGCAACTTGCAGCGGGTGGAACTCTCTTTTCTTCCTGCCGAGGAATGGAGTGCCTTCTTACCCATGTATGAAGCCGACGCCCTGGATACTTTGTCCATTGGGTTACTTCCACCGGAGGAGCTAGAGGACGCACGGCAGCGGCACGCCGGGGGATATTTCTCGGTGCCAATGCTGACTACCGCCTACTTCGGGTTCAACGTGAGGCGACCGCCCTTCGATGACGTTCGGGTGCGCCAGGCCTTTGTCATGGCCATAGATAGAGAAACGTGGGCGGGCGTGTGGGGGAGAGGGCACGAATCCCCGGCCACAGGCGGGTTCGTGCCACCGGGCATGCCAGGGCACTCAGCGGGGATTGGACTGCCGTACGATCCCGATCGAGCGCGACAGCTCCTGGCCGAGGCTGGCTATCCGGGTGGCCAGGGTTTCCCCATTGTAGATCTTCTGCTACCATCTAACCCTCAAGCTCCTTTTGTGGCTGAGTACCTGCAGGAGCACTGGTGGGAAAACCTGGAGGTAGAGATCACATGGGAGGCAATGGAGCATGGAATGTTTCTCAACAGGCTGGAGAGGGAGCCTCCACACATGTTTAACAAGTCGTGGACAGCCGACTATCCCGATCCAGACAACTTTCTCAGGGTGGGCTTTCCATGGAAGATGACTGGGTGGCGAAATGAGGTCTATGACCGGCTGGTGGAGGAAGCCAAGCGAGTCACGGATCAGGGAGAGAGGATGAGGTTGTATGGGCAGGCGGACAGGATATTGGTGGAGGAAGCACCGATTTTTCTCGCTATCTATAAACTGGCGCACCTGTTGGTGAAGCCGTGGGTGAAAAGGCATCCTGCGTTGCCGCACTACCGGTGGTTCTTGAAGGACGTCATCATCGAGCCGCACTAGGTCGCGTTCGCCTACACAGACCTGACCGGTTTCCCAAAACCTGTCAGATCTTGAGGTCTTGAATAGGGAGGCACAACCAATGACAACTGTAAATATCGAGATGCTACGCAACTTGCCTTTACTGGAAGGGGCCAGGCCCGACGTGGTAGAGCAACTGGCCGACGCAGCGGTGGAGAGGAGCTTCCAGCCGGGCCAGGTTGTCTTCGAGGAGGATTCCACCGGCCGCGAGGTGTATCTGATCATCGAGGGGCTGGTGGAGGTGGTGAAGGGGCGCGGAGCAGAAGAGATGGTGATCGCCACGAATGGCCCAGGGACATTCTTCGGGGAGATGGCGCTCATTGAGGACGAACCTCGCTTTGCCGCCATTCGCGCACTGGAACCCACTCGTCTGTTGGAGTTCTCCGAACGCGATGTGCGCTCCGTGTTGATTCGGCAGCCCCTGCTATTGTATCA
>CAYWWC010000394.1:0-3756 GCA_964461615.1 uncultured Anaerolineae bacterium | reverse complement strand
CTAATCATATCAGTGACGATAGCCGTATCAATGCCCTTTTCAACAGTCCGCCTCATTTGCTCGCCGCAGTGAGGACAGTTCTCCACAGGCAAGTGGCAGCTTGGACAGATAGGGGGAGACTTGGCCTTTCGCTCCTTGGCAACCACGCGCACGCCAGGAAAGCCATCAAGTACTGTCGTGGCCCAGTGACGCAATTTCTTATCTTGGCCTGTGCCCGGAGCATAGGAAAGGTAAATGTTTGTCCCCTCAAATTTCAGTGGCTCGCCCAAGATCGCCTCTGTGGCCGCAATCAGGTGGGCTGACAATGCTTTCCAATCCAGCCTATAGTCAGGTGCTGTGCGTTCGTTGATGGAGAGTTGGAGATTCCAAAAATCAATGAAGATTCGTGCACATAGAACGGCCATGTCTTTTCCCCTCCAGAAAAACTTCAGGGAGTGCTTTATGCACTCCCTGGGGGTCTAACTGCGAATGGTGGGGGTCTGCCGAGCACCTCGTCAGCACACATTCGCGGGCTCTAATAACAAAATTATATCAGAAAGCCGACATTTTGTCAAGATCCAATCCATGCGCCTAATGTCGGCCCAGTTGACACCATAGCGTTGTCGCCTGCACATTGAGGGGCCAGAGTGGGCGTGGGAACTCGTCAGCTGGCTGATCGTGGTGGCCGTGAGGACTCTGTTAAAGCGAGGATAGGAGGCTAAGCGAGCAATGAAACGCGCCGGTGGGCACGGTCACGTCGCGGGGACTGAGTGTAGGAAGATGGGAGAGGAGACCTTGACAACATATCTGGTGACGGGTTGCGCCGGGTTCATCGGCTCGAAAGTCTGTGAGTTCCTGCTGGCTGGCGGCCACAGGGTGATAGGCATAGACAACTTCAACGACGCGTACGATCCACGCCTCAAGCACTGGCGACTTGGCCAGCTTGAGGATCACCCTGTAAGCGAAGCGGCCTTCACCTTCCATCTCCTTGACATTTGTGACCGAGAATCGCTGCGAGGCCTCTTTGAGGAGGCGACGGTAGGTGGTCCGTGGGCGGCGGTCATCAACTTGGCCGCCCGCGCCGGTGTCCGCCAGTCCGTCGAGAACCCCTGGATCTATTTCGAGACCAATGTGACCGGCACGCTGAACCTGTTGGAACTGTGCCGAGAGTTTGGGGTGAAGAAGTTCGTGCAGGCTTCTACGTCCAGTCTGTACGGGGCCAACAACCCCCGGCCTTTCCGGGAGGACGCCGACACCGACGGGCCGCTCTCGCCCTACGCGGCCTCGAAGAAGGCGGCCGAAGCACTGTGCTACACCTATCACTATTTATACGGCATTGACGTGACGATGCTGCGCTACTTCACCGTCTACGGCCCGGCGGGGCGGCCCGACATGAGCATGTTCCGCTTTGTGCAGTGGATCAGCGAGGGGCGGCCGCTGATCGTGTATGGGGACGGCGAGCAGGAACGGGACTTCACCTACGTGGAGGACATCGCCCGGGGTACGATAGCCGCCCTGCGGCCTTTGGGCTACGAGGTGATTAACTTGGGCTCCGACGAGCCGATCGTGCTGAACGATGCCATCCGGCTGGTAGAAGAACTGGTGGGGAAGAAGGCGAACATCGAGCACAGGCCCCGTCATCCCGCTGATGTGCTGGCCACGTGGGCGGACATCTCCAAAGCAGAACGTCTCCTTAGCTGGCGGCCGCAGGCCACTTTCCGAGAAGGCGTGGCCCAGTTGGTAGACTGGTATCGAGAGAACCGGGAGTGGGCGAGAGATGTCGTCACCATCTGAACAACTTGACAAAACACCGAACTTGTGTTATCTTATCCCCCAATATGCTAAAAGTGACGATTGGGAATAGTAAGTGTAGAGCAATGATCACAGCGAGCTAGAGAAGGTGAAAGCTAGCATAACAACCTACACCGAACCCACCCAGGAGCTGCGAGCGAAAAGGCGGTCGCGAAAGGCGCGAAAAGCCGTTAAGCTTGGCCGGATTCCTCCCGTTATCGTAAGGAACGGTATCGAGTACTTCGACAGCCCTTCGACGGAACTCAGGACAGGGCTCAGTACAAGTGACTACTCTGTATCGGTTGAGTGGGCTGTGGCAAGCCAACTAGGGTGGTACCACGGGGTATGAACACCTCGTCCTTAGAGGATGGGGTGTTTTTGGTTGGATATTGGAGGTTTGAGGCCTGGCGACTTTCCAACCTCCACTTTCCAAAAAGGAGGAGAGAACATGGCAAAGAAGATCACACCGCGCAGCAAGGATTACTCCCGCTGGTACACGGACGTCGTCCAGCGGGCGGAGATGGCCGACCACGCCCCGGTCAAGGGCTGCATGGTCATCCGTCCCTACGGCTACGCCCTCTGGGAGAACATCAAAGAGGGCCTGGATAGCCGCTTCAAGGCCACCGGCCACGTGAACGCTTACTTCCCGCTATTCATCCCCGAGAGTTTCATCAAGAAAGAAGCCGAGCACGTGGCGGGGTTCGCCCCAGAGTTGGCCGTGGTGACCCACGGCGGCGGCAAGAAGCTAGAAGAGCCTCTCGTCGTGCGCCCTACTTCGGAGACGGTCATCGGCCACATGTACTCCCAGTGGGTGCGATCCTATCGAGACCTGCCCATTCTCATCAACCAGTGGTGCAACGTGGTACGCTGGGAGAAACGTCCCCGCTTGTTCCTGCGCACCACCGAGTTTCTCTGGCAGGAGGGACACACCGCCCACGCCACTTCCGAGGAGGCAGAGGAAGAGACTCTGCGCATGCTGGAAGTATACCGTGACTTCGCCGAGACCGACGCTGCCATTCCCGTCATCACTGGGCGCAAGAGCCAGTCGGAGAAGTTCGCTGGGGGGGATGCCAGCTACACCATCGAGGCCATGATGGGCAACAAGTGGGCTCTGCAGTCCGGCACCTCCCACTTCCTGGGTCAGAACTTCGCCCAGGCCTTCGACATCAAATACCTGGACCGGAACAACGAGCTCCAGTACTGCTGGACCACGAGCTGGGGCGTCAGCACTCGCATGGTGGGGGCAGTGATCATGGTTCATGGCGACGACCAGGGCTTGATCCTGCCGCCCAAAATCGCTCCCATCCAGCTCGTCATCATCCCCATCTGGAGGGACGAGGAGGGGAAAGAGAAGGTGCTGAAGGCAGTCGAAGACCTCACAGCAACTTTCGGCGAAGAAGTGCGTTATAAGGTAGATGACCGAGAGGAATACTCCCCTGGCTGGAAGTTTAACGAGTGGGAGCTGCGGGGCGTGCCTCTACGCCTGGAAATCGGTCCTAGAGACGTGGCCCAGGGGCAAGTTGTACTGGCCCGACGAGAAGGGGGCAAGAAGACCACCGTCCCCCAGGAGGGCCTGGCCCAGCGCATCGGCGACCTCCTAGAAGATGTCCAGCAGAGCCTGTTCCGACGAGCCAAGAGCTTCCTCGACGAAAACTCCTTTGAAGTGGATGATTATGAGAAGTTCAAGCGGATCATCGCGGGGGACGGCGGTTTCATCTACGCCTACTGGTGCGGCTCTGGCGGGTGCGAAGCGGCCATCAAAGAGGAGACCAAAGCCACCATTCGCTGCATTCCCTTCGATCAGAAGGGGGAGGTGGGCCGCTGCATTCTCTGCGGTGAGGAGGCCAGGGAACAAGCACTCTTCGCCAGGGCCTATTAGAGCCCCCACCCCAACCCCCATATGCGCTAACTTAAGACAGGTGCCTTATGAGAAACGCCAAGCGTGCTCGCTGACCGGCCTCGCCGTGGCATGAAGTGCCACGGCTA
>CAYWWC010000393.1:2167-3764 GCA_964461615.1 uncultured Anaerolineae bacterium | reverse complement strand
GCTGACCAGGTGATTACATCCCTGATGTCCGCTTGCCAATCGGCGTGGGTCCCCGGTGTGAGCTCAACGAAAAGAAAGAAGTGAAGTCGCTCGAAGAGGAAGAGCAGGACGAAAAGAAGCAACAACGTCGGCCATTCTGTGCGAATGAGGGCCAGGTCAGTGACGGCTATCAGCCATACCAGACCCGCCAGCACCAATGGCGCTGAATACAGAAAGCCGATGACATCACCCACAGCCCCCGCACGTCTTGGCCCACTCATGGTCTCCAGCTCGGGCCAAAACCTCTTAGCAATCGGTAGCAGTCGCTCTTCCATGGCTTTACCCTTCGCTGTCATCTATTTTCGATAACCTGGCTCTCGGCTTCTGGGTACAGGGCGCCAATCTCTTCTTGCATTGCAGGGCGATGGTTAGCTTTGGGGGGGCTGGCTGGCGATGTTGGTGATGGGCTTTGAAGTAGTCTTTTAGCGTCCCTTTGCTTTTCATCGGTACACTTCTCGCCGGTGCCTAATTCGCGTGATTCGAATCTGCTGGACCTTGTCGTCAAGTTCATATACGATGCGATACCGACCAACTCGTATCCGATACAAGCGTTGGTGTCCGACCAGTTTGCGAGCGCCTGGTGGACGTGGATCCTCACGCAGACCATCAACTGCTGCGCCAACTCGAAGCTTGAGTTCAGTTGGTAGTGAGCGAAACTCTTTCGCCGCCGAATGGGCGAACCGCACTTCATAGGTTGCCACTTTGGGGCACCTCGCTCATCATCTCGGCTTTCAGTGTTTCCCAGGGTACAGTGGGCTCATCCTTGCGGGCTTGAGAAACGAGCACATCGTAGATGTCCTCCCATAGCTCGCCCCACTCTTCAAGGCTGATGAGAACAGCCGTGCGTTTACCTGTGCTGTCCGTCACGTACTGCACACCCTTTAGCTTTAGCTGAACACTTTCCATCTCAATTATTCTCCTTTCCGTGCTCTCTTGTCCTTTCACATCTCGACAATCTGGCTCTCGGCTTCTGGATACAGGGCATCAATTTCCTCCTGCAATGTAATGGTTCGCTTAATGGCTGTCACCACACGGCAGTAGGTTTTGATCTCTTCCAGGGTGAGCCGCCGTTCTCGGCGGTCCTTGAGCCACTTCGCCAGCACCTGGTAGCCGCCGATCTGGTACTCCCACAGCTCCAGCGGGACTGGCTCGAAGTACTGGGTTTTGTTGACGTAGACGCGCTCCTCTCCGGGTTCGTAGCGGAAGCCCTGGTTTTTGGTGCGGGCCACGCGGCTGTCGCCCTGGCCCTGGAAGCGGGCCGTCGGCGGATCGAGTTCTTCTGACCGCAGGAGATGCAGGTACACCAGACGTTTCCCCAGCGCGGCCAGGGTTTGAAAGAGCTCGAAGTTGGTGGTGAAGGGGATGCGGGGAAAGTCTATCTTGAGGAACTCAGCGTACTTCTCGCGGTAGGTGTCCGCGTAGAGGACGGCGTATATGTAGTGGAAGATGTCCTTCGGCATGGGCTCTTCCCCATAGGCAGCCGTCAGCGCTGCCACGACCTTGGGGTTGAGGTTCGGCTTCCTCTCGTCTGGCTCAAGGTTGCTGAAGAGGTCCTTTT
>CAYWWC010000393.1:0-2067 GCA_964461615.1 uncultured Anaerolineae bacterium | reverse complement strand
TCAGAAGCCAGTCGTATTTGTCCTGCCGCAGTCCCCAGAGGTCGGCGTGGTACATCTTCACCTGGTTGCCAGCACCACGCTTGATGAAAAAGGCGATGGCCACGCCCTGCCGGATGTCGAAGACGTTCTTGTCCTTGCTTCCATCGGGACAGGTCTCCCGCTTCAGGGAGTTGCCGTGCAAGTCCAGGATGTAAATCTCATCGAAGGTCTGCATGAGGCTCTGACGCATGCCCCGGAAGGTGGGGTTGTCCAGGTAGGAGTGGTTGGTGATCATGCCCACCAATCCCTGGCCCGCCTGCTCAATCTTCCACTGGGCGAAGCGCAGGAACTTCACGTAGTCGTCCTGAAGCCACTTGGGGTTCTTCTCACCCAGCGGTTTCCCGTCCACCTGCTTGTAGTCATCAATCAGCCCCCGAATCCATTTTCCCCGGTTGGACGAATGACCCGAATAGGGCGGATTGCCCAGGATGACCAGGATGGGACGTCGCTTCTTGACCTCGCCTGCCAGACGGGACTCCTCGGCCAGCGAGGCCATGCCGGGCAGGTGCGTTTGATCCAGCTCCTCCATCTCCAGGGTGTTGGTCAGGTAGAACTGAAAGCGCTCGTCGTCGCTCAGACGGTGTCCCAGTTCCTCCAAGAAGAAGGACATCTTGAGGTGCCCCACGGCGTACGGAGCCATCATCAGCTCGAAGGCATAGAAGTTTTTCAGGATGTGATCGCGGATGAACTCCTCTCGGCCGCCCGTGCCGTATTTGTCCTCGAACTCCCGCACCGCCTCCTGACAGGCCCGGGCGACGAAGGTCATCGTCCCCGCCGCCGGGTCGAGCAGAGTGACCCCCTCGGAGGCCAGGCCGTCGCTGCGACCGAACTTCTCCCTCAACAACTGGTGGAGCGAGCGGACGATGTAGGAGACCACCGGCTCAGGGGTGTAGTAGACCCCGCGCCGCTCGCGCTCCTGGGGATCGTACTTGGCCAGAAAGGTCTCGTAGAAGTGGACGATGGGATCGCTGCCCTTGCCCTCGCGGTAGAAGCGGTCGAGGATGCCGCCGGCATCGGCCACCGCCAGCACCTCGGAGATGTCATCCACGATCCATTCGAGCTGCTTGGGCAGATCGCCCAGCGAGATGAACTGGAACACATCCCGCAGGATACCGATGGTGCGGGGGATGCTGTAGTAGGCCAGGCGGCGGTTGAATCCGTCCTCGGCCCGGGTGCGGGCGGCGAAGAGGCCGTAGGTGATCGTTTGCGCGTAGAGGTCGGCGAAGTTCTCCAGAGTGAGGTTGGCGATCAGGTACGTCTGGAAAGCCTCGTAGAACCCCTGCAAGACGCCCTTCCCTTCGCGTAGCTCGTCGGCCACCACGTCGCGGAGAAAGCGGGTGCGTTTGGCCAGCTCGACCGCCAGCGACTCCGCCGTGAAAGATCTCGGCAGGGAGAAGGAGCAGAATTGCTCCAGCAGGTTGAGGAGCTCGTCGCCCTTCTCCACGGGCGGGACAGCGCCCAGTTGGAGGACGCGTGGCCTGGCTGCCAGGACGCGATCCACCAATTGCCCGTCCCGGTAGAGGCGGAACTCGAAGAAATTGGTGAGGATCAGGTTGGGGAACGTACCGCGGTAGCGCTTGAGCTGCTCGGTCGTTTCAACGTGGTCCAGGTTTTCCTCGGTCGGCTTCTTGGCCTCAATGTAGCCGATGATGCGGTCCTGGCCGTTCCACACCCGAAAATCTGGGTTGCCGGCCTCGGTCTTCTTGGGGAGGGTGGTGACGTGAACCTCGCTTCTGTCGGTGGAGGCAGCAAACCGCTGCAGGAGCGTTTCCAGGCAGGAGTAGAAACTCTCCTCCCGCGCGTCCCCCTGGCTGGCGACGTTGGTGATGGCTTTGAAGTAGTTCGTTAGCATGGGTTTGGGTTTCATAGAGCCTCAGCCTGGGGTACTACGGCTAATGCTGTAGCTCTCCGACGCGCCACCCAGAATGGCGACAACAATCCCTTCAACCAAGCGACCGCGCCGAACCGCCACGCGCGTGGCGTAGTCGGCGACCGTGTGTTTTGCGCCGTGTTCATGTAGGTAAGTAT
>CAYWWC010000392.1:0-3787 GCA_964461615.1 uncultured Anaerolineae bacterium | reverse complement strand
CTGGAGGAGCGCATCGCCTGCGAGATCACCTTCCCCCGCGTGATCGGCTATCGCTACGAACTGCCCGGCGAGCGGCTGACGGCGAAATTTGCCCCCGATTCCCAGATGGCGATCTCGACGCTGGATGTGCCCACCCGCACCGAAACCGCGCCCATCGTGGGCGAATCCACCTTCCATACCCTATACGACCTGAGCATTCGGCGCGAACAAGAGGTGGATTTTCGGCTGGCCAAACTGGTGCTGGAACGCCACTTTCCCGACGCGGAGGGCAACACCAAGCCCTGGCTGTTCCCCCAACTGCTACGCATCGTCCGCCGCTGGCGCGCCGAGTGTCTGACCCTGAAGGACAACACCTTTCCCCAGTTGTTGCTGCTGCACGATTTGGCGGCCGACGCTGCCGAGCACATCTACCAGGCCATCGTGCAGTCCACCTCCGGCGAGAAGACGCTCCGTCCCATCCTGCGCCCCTACGACACGGTGGGCAGCACGCGCTACGTGGACTTCGACACCACCCGTCCGGTGTATCCCACCGACCCCGCCAGATGCCACATCTCGCACGTGGTGGCCGATACTGGTTCGTGGGAGCAGAAGATGGCCCAAGCGATAGAGGAGATGGACGAGGTGGTGTGCTACGTCAAGAACCACGCCCTGGGCTTCACCATTCCCTACACCCTGAACGGGCAGGAGCGGCCGTACACGCCCGACTTCATCATCCACATAGACGATGGGCATGGCCCGGATGATCTGCTGAATCTGATCGTGGAGGTTTCAGGCGAGGCCCGTAAGGACAAGGCCGCCAAAGTTGCCGCTGCCCGCAACCTATGGGTGCCCGCCATCAACAACCACGACGGCTTTGGGCGTTGGGCCTTTATCGAAATCAGCGATCCGTGGGATGCCAAGAGTACCATTCGCGCGACGCTTGAGCCACCGGAGTAGAGCTTCTAGGCGGAGAACTCCGGCTGAAGCCTCCACTCCATAGTTCGGAGATGGCACAAATGACGTCTGGTCATCACCCACCCCACATCTACCTGGACGATACCTGGTACATCATCACCGCGTCCACTCTAAACCACGCTCCCTTTTTGACCAGCGAACAGGCAAAGGTTCTTGTACGTGATAAGTTGAAGAGTCTTATCATATCGTTCAACATCAAGCTGCGCGCCTGGGTCGTTTTGAACAACCACTATCACCTTTTGCTCAAGCCGCACAGGGGCAAGGATCTATCTCGGTTTTTCGGCCAGCTCCACGGCAGTACCTCGCGGCAAATCAACCTGTGGGATGATGCTATGGGTAGGCAGGTGTGGCACAATTACTGGGATACTTGCATTCGTGACCAATCTGGCCTGTGGACGCGCTTCAACTACATCCACCACAATCCAGTCAAGCATGGCCATGTACAGGAGATAAGAAACTGGTCCTTTTCCAGCTACCATTACTACCTCAGAACCAAAGGTCAGGATTGGTTGACAGACTGCTGGTCGAGCTATCCAGTGATTGATTTCTTGGAGGGTGATGACTTTGGCTAAAGCTTTGACTCCAATCGAAATAGACTTGACAATACCCGGCTAAAGCCTCGACTCCATATTGAAGTTGGGAATGAGGCTTCAGCGTCGAGAACAAAGCAGCAGCAAGAACGGAGTAGAGGCTTCAGCCGGTGACTTAAAGGAGAACCTATGAGCCGCAAGCCCCCCCCAAAAAAAACCATCACCATCACCAAACACAAAGACAAACGCGCCAACATCCCCACCGAGGAACTGCGCGCCCCCTCGCTTGATCCGCAACTGGTGTAGCAGGGCAAGGACCAGCAGGACGGCGAAGACCTGGCCGTGCCCGGCTGGTCGTGGACAGAGAACTGCTCACTGAATATGGAGGTTATGATGATTACACATCTACACGCAAAAAACTTCAAGTCCTGGCGCGATACCAAGGAAATGCGCCTTGCGCCGCTGACCGGCCTGTTTGGAGCCAACAGTTCTGGCAAAACCGGCATCCTACAGATGCTGCTGCTGCTCAAACAAACGGCAGAGTCAACAGACCGCTCGCGCGTTTTGCACCTGGGGGATCAACGCACCTATGTAGACCTGGGAACGATCTACGATGTTGTCCACCAACATGTTCTGCCAGAAGCCATGTATTTCTCTGTAGGATGGAAGCCTTCAAGACCTTTGCGCATTGAGAACCCGCAAAGGGCAAAAGGCACCACGCTATTCACAATCAAAGCCTTGAACTTTGCGGCCGACATAGCCGTGGCAGAAGACACGATAGCCGTATCGCGCTTTGCGTACGATTTTACTGACCGTGGCCAGGAGAACAAATTTGGGATGCTGCGCCAGGAGGAGGAGAACGATTACGAGCTGATCGCTCAAGGGTACGAAATGAAACGCACTCCAGGACGCCCCTGGCCTTTGCCCGCGCCGGTCAAATGCTACGGGTTCCCCGATCGCGTCAATGCCGATTATCAGAACGCCGGTTTTCTTTCATCACTTGCCCTGGCATTCGAAGAGTTGATGCACGGGATTTACTACCTGGGCCCGTTGCGCGCTTACCCTGGTCGAACGTATGGATGGTCGGGAGAACAACCGCAAGACGTTGGACGTCGTGGAGAGGACTCCGTCGCAGCGCTGTTGGCCGCGCGTAAACGCGGTACGTTCATCGGCCGAGGGAGAGGGCGGGACCGGCAGACCCTCGAAGAGCGAGTTGCACAGTGGCTCAAAGACCTGGGCGTGATCCATAGTTTCGAGGTGCGCCAAGTAGCCCCCAACCGAAAAGAGTACGAAGTGAGAGTCCGTACCACAGCTAAGGCCGCGGAAGTCTCCTTGCTCGATGTGGGGTTTGGCGTCTCTCAAGTGCTGCCGGTGTTAACGCTCTGTTACTATGCTCCCAAAGGCTCTACGATCATCCTAGAACAACCGGAAATCCATCTGCATCCCTCAGTACAAGCAGGGCTGGCCGATGTGTTTGTGGACGCTATCAAGTGGCGTAAGGTCCAAATCATCGTAGAAAGCCACAGTGAGCACCTGCTGCGCCGTTTGCAGCGCCTGATTGCAGAAGAAAAGCTCCTGGCGAAGAACACGGCGCTGTATTTCACGACGTTTAGCAACAGTGAATCACATCTGAACCCGCTGACCCTTGACCTGTTTGGCAATATCACCAACTGGCCGCAAGGCTTTTTCGGTGATGCGATGGGTGACATGATGGCAATGACCGAAGCTGAGATGCGACGGCGCCAGGAGCCGGTGGCATGAAGTGCATTGTGGATACCAACGTAGCCATCGTCGCCAACCAGCGAGACGACGCCCCAGCTTCGCCTGATTGCGTGCGGCGCTGCATTACCCTGCTCAACGAGTTCCAGCGCGATCAGCGCCCATTGGTGATTGATGACGGTTGGCATATCTTGCGCGAATATCAGCGAAACCTTCGTTCTACGGGGCAGCCCGACGTCGGCGATGCTTTTCTTCTGTGAGTGCTGACCAACCGCGCCAATCCGCGCCGCTGCGAGCAAGTGCATATCACGCCCCGCGACACGCATGAAGACCACTGGGACTTTGACGAGTTCCCCAACACGCCGGACTTGCAGGGCTTTGACCGCTCGGATCGCAAATTCGCCGCCGTGGCGCTGGCGCATCCAGAACACCCGCCGGTCGTGAATGCCACCGATAGCGACTGGTGGGACTACCGGGACGCGCTGGCGGCTCACGACGTGCAGGTCGAGTTCATCTGCCCAGATGCGCAATTCATGCCCCGTCGGTAAATGAAAGGAAAACCTATGGCCCGCAAAAAAACCAAG
>CAYWWC010000391.1:0-3818 GCA_964461615.1 uncultured Anaerolineae bacterium | reverse complement strand
TGGGATTCTCAACGCCTGGTGGGGGAACGATCTGACGGTCGAGACTGGCGATCTAACTGGTGCCTGGCATCACGTGGCGGCGACATACGATGGCAATACGCGCACCATCTATCTCGACGGGGAAGCGATGGGCAGCGACCAAGCTGCCGGTCACTACGTCTACGTTGGCACGGACGTGCAGATTGGCTTGACCTACACTGGCGAATACTTTGACGGATTGATTGATGAAGTGCGCGTATACCGTCGCGCCCTATCAGCCAATGAAATAAGCGACCTGGGCAAGTATCAGGTACCGGGACCCTGGTCCTGGCAGCCGGTATCCCTCTGGCAGGAGGCGGTGCTTGACCAGGCAGGGCAGTCGTTCAGCGCGTGGCATTACCAGATCCCCGCCGGTCTCGAAGGCCCGCACCAGATTGATCTGCGCGCCACCGACACCCTGGGCAACGCGCGCGTTCTACCCAACGTATGGGCGGGTGAAATTGACACCCTGGCCCCACGGGTGACGTTTAGGAATTACCTCCCCTATAACCCTTGGGTTTACCAATGCAGCGCAGAGGACTATAACCTGACCGATGCAGGCTTTAACTGTCCCCTTCCTTCGTGGCAGTGGCAGAGAGGCTATCATGAAGAAGCGTGGTTTACCGAGATCTATACCAATACCTCTAACAAGTTAGCCTCGCTTTCGACGGGCTTCTCCAACGGCGATCCAGGCTACCAGAACACCCTTACCGCGTGCGACCTGTTCGACAACTGCACCACGGTCATCGCCACACCCCGGCGCTCGGCGGCCTTGGCCGCCCAGGCCGAGGCCGGGGTCAGCCTGATCCTGACGCCGACGGCCGGCAGTGTTTTCACCGTGACTGCCCCGATCACCATTACAGGCCACGCCGAAGCGCTGGGCTACCTGCAAGCCCTGACGGTGACGGTAAACGGCGCTCCAATCTCTACCACGAACTGGGCGGCGGGCGCCATCACTGAAACGACGTGGATGACGACGTGGACGCCCGACAGCGAGGGTGAGTACGCGCTGGAAGCCACCCTCCTCGACTGGGTCGGCAACGTGATCACCAGTACGGCGGGGCACCTCATCCATTATGTAGACGCCACGCCGCCGACCATCGCGCTGAACACCACGCAGATCAACAGTCAGAACTGGCATGCGCCTGGCTATCTCACGCTACAGGGCCTGGTCACCGAGACGGTCAGGCTGCAACGCCTGGAGGTGCAGGTCGAAACGCCGTATACCCCGTCGCTGTCGTTGGATGCCTGGCAGCCCGTTGAGATTCCCGCCAGCGGTACGGCGTGGCGTGGCTTTGTCTACGCCGGGTCCGCGGTGCCGCCGAGCGGAGACACATTCACCGTCACTGTGCGGGCCGTTGACGTGGCCGGGTTCACGACGGAAATCAGCAGGACCATGCTCGCCGATGCCGCTCCGCCCGCGCTGGTCACGGTGACGCTGGCGTATACCAACAGCCTGGGTGCGTGGACGGTCATCACACCGGGCATGACCGTTCACGATGTCCTGTCACCTACCCTGTTCATTGACTGGACCGCCGCCACCGATGGCAGCGGCATCGCCCGCTACCTGGTGGGGTGGACAGTTACCCCCACGCTGACAGTAGAGGAAATCGCCAATTTGCCCTCCTACGCCACCGCCGGTAGCCACGCACAAACCGTGGGCGAAGCGCAAAAGCTGTACGCCCACGTCATCGCTGAAGATAGTTACGGCAACCAGACCGTCCAGACCTTCGGCCCTGTCTATGCTGACTACGCCCGCACGCCCGATTACATCACTATGGACGGGGCAGATGGCCTGTATCGCGGCTGGATGGACAGCGGGTGCAGCCTGATCGGGCGAGATGCGCGGGTCAGCACACAGGGGCAGGCTCACACCACGCTTCGCGAGCCACAGAAACTCTACGCCACCTGGGACACTCCCTCCCCCTCGCAGGGGGAGGGTTGGGGTGGGGGTCTGCGCCTGGCCTGGACGGGCGCCGACTGGGACCACGACGGCGACCTGTTCATCTATCTGGATACGATCGCGGGGGGCACAGAGGAGACCTACAATCCCCTCGACCCGGGCGGAGAATCCACGCCGGTGCAACTGGGGATAGAGGCCGACTATCTGATCTGGGTGCAGGACGATCAAACGGCTCAACTGTGGCACTGGGATGACGGCCTGGGCTGGCTGGAAAGCACAACTCCCCCCCTGGCCTACAGTTTCGAGCGTAGCCTGAGCACGCCCTACACAGACCTATACATTCCCTGGGATATGCTTGGCCTGAGCGACCCCACCAGCGCCACTCTGAACATGATCGCTTTCGCTGCGGAAGAAGGCTCCATGGAGGTATGGGCAACCATGCCCGTGCGGAATCGCGTCAGCAGTGAGAAACTGATCCACGATGAATCGTTCACCCCGTCGGACGGGCTCACTGCCGACCAGGCCTACAGCTTTGCTCTGAACGGCAACGTATGCCCCAGCACGGGGGTGTTCACCGGCGGCGAGGTACACTTGCATCTGCGGGCTGACCCTGCCGGGCTGTCAAGTGATATGTACGATATGGGGTCCTGGGCAACTCTGGAGGTGGCTCAGGAAATGCGCAACGTCGGCGACGGCGAAGACATCACCTACTATCTCAAGTACGCCAACACAGGCGTCGCTCCTGCCGTCAATGTCGTCGTGACTATTTCCACGACAAGCCTGCAGTTACACGACGCGCCGGCCCCCACGATACCCGGCCACTGGGAGCATACGTTTGGTCTGGGCGAGGTTGCACCCGGCGAACAAGGGACCCTTGTATTCACTGGAACGGCTGTCGTGAATCCTTATGCCCCCTCCGCGGTGATTGTAGGGGTCCAAGGCATGGACTATGAATCCTATCCCTACGTGGGAGACGTTTACCCGGTTGAGATCAACCATGGAGTAGACGTGGACCCTCCGCGACACGTGGAGGTTCTGGAGCCACGCACTACCATCCGCCCCGGCAGCAACACGGTCAAAGGGGCCGTCTTTGACATAGACTCGATCATGGTGCCCACCATCACCCTGCAAGCGCAGGACCCGTCGGACAATATCACGGACTTGACTTGCCCTGACTCCACCCCCGACGATGCTCACTGGGCGTGCGACTGGGATGTAGGTCTGGATGTGTCCGATGGCGACCAATTCAAACTGCGCGTCCAGGCAACCGACCGGCTCGGACATGCCAGCGATTGGACCGACTGGCTGACCGTGACGGTGGATGCGCAGCCGCCGACCTTGACCCTGGATTCGGCGGTCGAGTCTGCGCTCAGCGACGGCCTGCTCTCAGCCAGCGAAGCTGTCCTCTCTGGGCGATTGGCCGACAATCGCCTCGTCAGCGGGTTGGAGGTGTGTCAGCCTGACGGGCAGGCGTGCCAGCCAGGAGAGGTCCATCTTGACCCGGAGACCACGCCTCGAACCACTTTCGTTTACAACGATGTCCCGCCAACCCCTATCGCCATTGACAACACAACGTTCTGGTGCCAGCCCGACACGACCATCGTGCGCACCTTTAACGTCACTGATACTTTCACCGTGTCGAAGGTAAGCTTGGGCTTCAACGCCGACCATACCGCCCGATGTGATCTCGCGGTCTCTCTGATGTCCCCGGTGGGCACGCTGGTGGATTTGGTTGGATTCTGCGCTGAGCGAGAGAACTTCGACGTCTTGTGGGACGACGCCACGCGGAGTTTGATGGAGTACGATAAACAGGATCACCATACAGCCGCTCCGTACTATGAGAATGTAAGAACTCCGCTTTATGCCCTGGATGTCTTTAACGGTCAAGATGCACTAG
>CAYWWC010000390.1:0-3847 GCA_964461615.1 uncultured Anaerolineae bacterium | reverse complement strand
GGACAGCGGTCTCTGGAACCGTAAGCCGGGGTTCGAATCCCTGTCCCCCAGCCAATACCCAATATCCAATACCAAAGAGAGGCCCTCCTTGACGGTGGAGCCTCTCCTTTCGTCTCGGAATGCCAATATGACCCGAGAGCGGTTCGAGGTCCTCGTAGCCGAGGCCCTGGCCAGTCTACCATCAGAGATCCTGGAGCGAATGGACAACGTGGCTGTAACCGTAGCCCACTGGCCAAGCCGCACGCAGCTTGCTCGTGCCGGAGTGAAATCGCCCCATACCCTCTTTGGACTCTACGAGGGAGTTCCGCTGACGAAGCGCGGCGCTGGATACGGCATGGTTCCTCCGGACCGAATCACTCTCTTCCAGGGCCCGCTAGAGGCGGCTTGTCATACTCTGGCCGCAATCCGAGAACAGGTACGCCGGACAGTCATCCACGAAATCGGCCATCACTTCGGCATGGACGAGGACCGCATTCGGGAGCTAGGTTACTAATGGCCTTCTGATCGCTAACGGGACACGAAGGCGTTGCCCTGGAGGTAGAAGCGCCAGGGGACGCTCATGGCCACTTCATCGGCCTTGATGCCGATGCGGGGGCTGGTCCCGATTTCCTCCGGAGCCACCATTGGCCACTCCTCGATGAAGAGATCTTTGCTGGTGCAAAGGGCCACCCCATTGAAGCTCCTGTCTATAGCCATAGCCTGGCAGAGCTTAGCCGGCCCATTGGTCAACTCCTTATCAGATCTATCAGGACGATAGCGGCGCATGATCTCCAGACCCTCCAGTGGTTCCAGAGCTCGGATCAACACTGCGGCAGGGAAGCCCTCTTCCTCGGTTGCGGCGTTGAGGCAGTGGTGCATGCCGTAGATGAAGTAGACGTAGGCATGGCCAGGCGGGCCGTACATGGCCTCGTTGCGCGGGGTGCGCCCGCAGGCGGCATGGCAGGCGGCATCGTCCTCGCCAATGTAGGCCTCCACTTCCACGATGAGGCCCAAGAGACGCTGGCCATCCACGACCCTCACCAGCCGCTTGCCCAGCAATTCCCGCGCCACCGTCAGGGTGCTTCGCTGGTAGAAATCCCGCGCCAACTTATCCACTAGCCCTCAGTCCCCTTCTGTCAACGAATGCCAAACGAATAAGATTGCTGTAGTATAAATCGTAGTGGAAATCAGGAGGGAGCGATGACCAGAGCAGCTTTCATCTGTTCGCCAGATTTGTGGCAGCGGGGCCACGGAGCAGCTCATCCGCTTAGACCGGAGCGGTTGCAGCGCACGTACGAATTGCTGGCAGCTTACGGCGCTTTTGATGGCCCGAAGTCCATGCTGGCGCCGCCACGGCAGGCAACCCGTGAGGAGATCGGCCTCTTCCACACCGAAGAGTACATCGAAGTAGTGCGTAGTTTGAGTCGAGGCGAGAAGGTGTTCAATGCCAGTAGCTACAACTTTGGCCCAGGTGACAATCCCGTCTTCCCCGAGATGTACGAGACTGAGGCGCTGAAGGTCGGAGCTGCTTTGTCAGCGGCGGAGCTAGTGACCTCGGATCAAATAGATGTAGCCTTCAGCTTCAGCGGGGGAATGCACCACGCCGGTCCCGCCAACGCCTCAGGCTTCTGCGTCTTCAACGATGCCGCTGTAGCCATCCATTGGCTGCTGCAAAAAGGGCTGCGAGTGGCCTATATTGACATTGACGCTCATCACGGCGATGGGGTGCAAGACGCCTTTTACGAGACCGATAAGGTGCTCACCATTTCCCTCCACGAGACGGGCCTCTATCTGTTTCCCGGTACCGGCTTCGTCGAGGAGATGGGAAGAGGCGCGGGGCGTGGGTATGCCGTGAGTCTCCCCTTCGCGCCCTACACCGATGATGAGCTCTATCTCTGGGCTTTTGAGGAGATCGTGCCGACCCTGGTGAGGCGTTTCCAGCCAGACGTCGTGGTCAGCCAGTTGGGAGTGGACACCCACTACCGAGACCCACTAACCCACCTTTGCCTGACCACATCTGGCTACGTGGCCGCTGTGACAACCATTAAAAAGCTAGCCCCGCGCTGGCTGGCGCTGGGCGGCGGGGGGTACGATGTAGACGTGGTAGCCCGGGCCTGGACTCTGGCCTACGGCGTCATGTCAGGCCGAGAGTTCCCCGATCATCTGCCACTTGCCTACGCGGAGAAGTATGGCCAGGGCCCTTCGGCTGTAAGCGAAGCGGCCTCAGGACATCGCAACCTGCACGACCACGAAAAGCCCCGCATTTCTTCTGAGCTTCGGGAGCAGGCCCGGCGCTATGCCGAGGCCGGTGTAGCTGCTTTGAAACGAGCGCTGGAGATCTAGCCGGGCTTGAGCAATTGGGCGAACTGGCTCAAGTCAACCCGCGAGCTCAGATCGAGGGTCAGGGGGGAGACGGAGACCGCCCTATCCTTCACCAAAGCGAAGATGTCCGAGTCTGGCTCCAGGGTATCGAAGTCCACTCTCGTCTCGTAGTCAATGGTGCTGGCACCTGCTGAGCCTACTGAGTCGCTTTCGATGGGGTGGAAATATTTCTGCCGCGAGACCCTCGTCAGGCGCCAAGGGGTTTGTTCAGACGCGCCCTCAGGCACGTCTATCTTAAGGACATCTACGTCGGGCGGGAGCTTGACCGCGAGGAGATATTGGGCGAAGATCCGGGTGAAGAAGGCTGCTGCTGCAAAGTCCATGTCATGAGAATGGCTGTAGTGATACTCCTTGGATGTCTCCAGGGAAATGGCTAGGCTGGGAATGTCGAAGACTGCTGCTTCCAAGGCTGCTCCCACAGTCCCGGAGGCGGTGATGCCTGTGCCCAGGTTCTCGCCATAGTTGATGCCAGAGACGGCCAGGCTTGGCCTCCTTCGGGCCACTTCCACCAAGGCATACAACACTGCTTGGGCCGGTGTGCCTTCGACCGAGAAAGCAGAGACTCTTTGCCCACCCACTGTGATGTGTTCTTCCTGGGTGGGCACATTGCTGCACGAAAAAGTACTTCGGCCTGCCCCTGTCTGTTGATGCTTGGGGGCTACCACCAGGATCTCGCCCAGGCCGTGCACGGCCTCCACAGCAGCCAAGAGTCCCGGCGAACGAATCCCATCGTCGTTAGTGACCAATATCAGAGGTTTGGTTTCTTTTGACACAGAGGTTTCTTCTCCATAGCCGATTGAGATAGCATCATAGCGCACAGCTGCGGCTTTGTCTACCGCAGCAAACGAAATGAAATGAAAAGAGGGAGTCCCGAAGGACTCCCTCTTTTTTTCCTGGCAACGACCTACTCTCCCAGGGGCCTGCGCCCCAAGTACCATCGGCGCTGGAGGGCTTAACTTCCTGGTTCGGGATGGAGCAGGGTGTTTCCCCTCCGCTAGAGTCACCAAGAAAATCTTGATCACAAATAGCACCCTAAAAACTGAACAGAATGATTGGGCTTGACCAATGCCGTGTCACATTAGTGAATTAAGCCCTCGACCGTTAGTACCGCTTGGCTGAACACATTACTGTGCTTACACCTGCGGCCTATCAAACCGGTAGTCTCCCGGCGGTCTTACCCGGTTAGCCCGGTGGGTGATCTAATCTTGGGGCGAGTTTCCCACTTAGATGCTTTCAGCGGTTATCTCTGCCAGACATGGCTACCCAGCAATGCCCCTGGCGGGACAACTGGCACACCAGCAGTCTGTCCACTCTGGTCCTCTCGTACTGAGAGCAGCTCCCCTCAAATCACCTGCGCCCACAGCGGATAGAGACCGACCTGTCTCACGACGGTCTGAACCCAGCTCACGTATCGCTTTAATGGACGAACAGTCCAACCCTTGGGACCTTATCCAGCCCCAGGATGCGATGAGCCGACATCGAGGTG
>CAYWWC010000389.1:0-3852 GCA_964461615.1 uncultured Anaerolineae bacterium | reverse complement strand
ATTGAAAGAAAGTGGCTCTTTAGGATTTCGCAGGATCAAGCTGAGAAATCTGCCACGAATTGCACGAATTAACACAAAAAAGCAAAAATTAGTGAAGATTCGTGTAATTCGTGGCAAAGAATTAAACATTTGCTGAACCAACCCTGCAAACTCCCAAAGACCCAAGAAAGTTAAGGAAGCCCAGCAAGAATGAAATCACTGCGACGAATGATACATTTCGTCAAACCTTACAAAACGAAGGCCATCCTGTCGCTGGCGCTGTTGCTGGGCATGGTGGTTGCAGACTTGCTCATCCCACGGTTGACCCAGCGGGTCATTGACGAGGGTGTTGCCAATCGGGATATGGGGATGATCCTGTCCACTTCTCTGCTGATGCTTGGGGCTGCTGTCCTCAGCGCCTTGTTTGCCGTGGGCAACACGCTGCTTTCGGTGCGGGTGGGCATGGGCGTGAGCACCGACTTGCGTAGCGCGCTCGTCCGCAAGGTGCAGACGTTCTCCTTCGGCGACCTGGATCGGATTCAGACCGGCCAGCTGCTGGTGCGCGCGACCAGCGACGTCAATCAAGTGACGACGATTGTGCAGATGTCCTTGCGTATCCTGACCCGCGCGCCGCTGTGGATGATCGGCAGTGTGATCATGCTGGTTACCACCAGCGCGCAGTTGGCGTTGCTGATGCTGGCGCTGCTCCCGGTGATTGGGGTCATAATCGGGTTCTTTCTCACCAGGGCGCGCTCGCTCTTCGTGTCGGTGCAGAGGAAACTGGATACGTTGAACCAGGTCTTGCAGGAGAATCTGGCGGGCGTGCGGGTGGTCAAGGCGTTCGTACGCGACGAGCACGAAAACGCCCGCTTCGATCAGGCCAACCGCGATCTGATGGCCGAGAACATCAATGTGATGCAACTCACCGCCGCTCTGCTTCCCACTATGCTGCTTCTGGTCAATGTGGCCGTTGTTGGCGTTGTCTGGTTGGGTGGGCAGTCGGCTATCAATGGAAATCTCACCGTGGGTGAGATCGTCGCCTCGATCAACTACATGTCGTACTCGCTTTTTCCCCTGATGATGTTGGGATCAATGACCGGCCCACTCTCTGCCGCTGATGCCTCCGCTGGGCGCATCTGGGAAGTGTTGGATAGCACGGCCGAGGTGCAAAATCGCCCGGACGCACAACCTCTGCGCAACGTAACTGGGCGCGTGGCCTTTGAAGATGTTTGTTTCAGCTACAACCACGATTGCTCTGAGCCTGTGCTCAAAGACGTCAACCTGGTGGCCGAACCGGGCCAGACGGTGGCGATCTTGGGTGCGACCGGTTCGGGCAAGTCTAGCCTAACTCACTTGATTCCGCGCTTCTACGACGTGGGCCAGGGCCGCGTGACGCTGGACGGCGTGGATGTGCGCGACATCACGCTGGATGCGCTGCGCACTGAAATAGGCGTTGTGCTTCAAGAGACGGTGCTGTTCAGCGGCACCGTCCGCGACAATATCCGCTATGGCCGCCCTGATGCCAGCGACGAAGAGGTCATCGCCGCGGCCAAAGCCGCCCAGGCCCACGACTTCATTACTGTTACCTTCCCCGATGGCTACGACACGCTGGTCGGGCAGCGGGGGGTGAACTTATCGGGTGGCCAAAAGCAGCGGATCGCCATCGCCCGCGCGCTGCTGGTGCAGCCAAAAGTCCTTGTCCTGGACGACAGCACCAGCGCGGTAGATGTCGAGACGGAGGCCAAGATCCAGAGCGCGTTGGACGAGTTGATGGCAGGTCGTACCAGCTTCGTCATCGCGCAGCGCATCAGCACTGTGCTCAACGCGGACAAGATTGTGGTGCTGGATCGGGGACAGATTGCCGCCGAGGGCACCCACGCTGAACTGATAGCCTCCAGCCCCATCTATCGGGAAATCTACGAATCCCAGTTGGGGAATGGGGTGACGGCCAATGGCTAATCAACAAGCCGGCAGACAGCCCATCCGGCCAACGGCCCAACCCGCAACTGGCTTGCCGGGCCCTGGTCGAAGAGGCAGGGCGACCATCGAAAAGGCTCGCGATGTGCGTGACACTTTGCGTCGGCTGCTCGCCACCCTGCGTCCCCACAAATGGGTGCTGGTAGGCGTGTTCACCCTGGTGATGGTGAGCACCCTGCTGGATTTGCTGGCGCCTTTCCTGATGGGCCTCGCTATTGACAAGTTCATCACTGCTGGAGATTTGGCCGGGTTGCAGCGCATCATCATGCTGATGTTGGGCGCGTACATCGGCGCGTGGCTGACCAGGGCCGGACAGAGCGTGATGATGGCCAGGGTCTCACAAAGGGCAATGCGCACCTTGCGCCGCGACCTGTTCGAGCACTTGCAGACGCTCTCGCTCAGCTTCTTCGACCGCCACCCGCACGGTGAGTTGATGAGCCGCCTGACCAACGACCTTGACGCCATCAGCCGCGTGCTTTCGCAAAACGTGACGGAGCTGTTCAGTGGATTGCTCACGTTGGCTGGCATCGTGGTGATGATGTTTGCCATCAATTTCTGGCTGGCGCTAGGCTCAATGGTCGTCTTCCCGCTGATGATGGGGCTGGTGGGCTTTGTGGGGAAACGCACCCGCAAGGGCTTCCGCGAATATCAGATGCGGATTGGTCAGTTGAACGGCAAGCTGGAGGAGATGTTCAGCGGACAGCGGGTCATCATGGCCTTTGGGCAGGAGGCCAGCACATTGGCCGATTTTGATGCAGCTAACGAGATAGTGCGCCGAGTCGGCATCCAGGCGCAGACGTATTCAATGATGATCCCGCCGCTGATGGGCATTCTGAGCAACGCCAACATCGCTGTGCTCGCCGGGCTGGGTGGCTGGATGGCGCTCCGGGGATTGGCCACGGTCGGTACCATCGCCACCTTTTACAACTACTCGCGCAAGTTCGCCGCACCGCTGCGCCACCTGGGTAACCTCTACAACCAGATCCAGTCCGCACTGGCGGGCGCCGAGCGGGTCTTTGAGGTGATGGATGAGCAGCCGGAGCTCACTGACGCACCTGACGCTGCCGCACTGGATGACGTGGCTGGCGAGGTGGTCTTTGACCACGTGGACTTTAGCTACGTGCCCGGCGTGCCTGTGCTCAGGGATGTGAGCCTGGCTGCCCAATCTGGGCAGACGGTTGCTCTGGTGGGACCAACGGGGGCGGGCAAGACGACCATCATCAATGTCCTCACTCGTTTCTACGACATCCAGGGCGGCGCCATCTGCGTGGACGGACACGACATCCGCGAAGTGCAAAAGGCAGGCTTGCGCCGCCAACTGGGCATTGTGCTGCAAGACACGTTCCTGTTTTCAGAGTCAGTGATGGAGAACATCCGCTACGGGCGACTGGACGCCACTGACGAAGAGATCATCGCTGCTGCCAAACTAGCGGACGCCGACCAGTTCATCCGTCGCCTGCCCCAGGGATACGACACGGAGCTTTCGGAGCGCGGCAGCAACCTGAGTCAGGGGCAGCGGCAGTTGTTGGCCATCGCCCGCGCTGTCCTGGCCGATCCGGGTATCCTGATCCTGGACGAGGCCACCAGCAGTGTGGATACCCGCACCGAGGCTCGCATCCAAGAGGCGCTCCTGCGGTTGATGGAAGGGCGCACCAGCTTCGTCATCGCCCACCGCTTGAGCACCATCCGCGACGCCGATAAGATCCTCGTCATCAACGAGGGTCGCATCATCGAGCGCGGCACCCACGACGAGTTGCTGGCTCAGGGCGGTTTCTATCACAATCTGTATATGAGCCAGTTCAAGGGCAAGACCCAGAACCACGGATAGACGGAAAAGCGCGGATCAGGCGCCAAGCCAAATCCGCGGTTCTGGACAGCCAGGGCATTAAACCTAAC
>CAYWWC010000388.1:0-3888 GCA_964461615.1 uncultured Anaerolineae bacterium | reverse complement strand
CGGGTGATGCACCCGCCATTGACGGGTTGGGGATGCTTGTACGGCAGGGGGCGAGCGCCTTTGAAATGTGGACGGGTGAAGGCCCAGTGGCAGAAATCGCCACAATCATGCGCGATGCCTGCGAGCATGCTCTTCAAGAACGAGCAGCAAGGGCAATCGCATCTAATCTTTAAGGTGGGCTAAACACCAAGTTCCTCTGAGCGATGTGGTAGAATGACGAGGTTGGAACCAGTCTACGACAATCTCGGAGGGCCGGAATGGAACAAGGACAGGCGATTGCCATAGGTGACCACTTTTCAGAAGTGAAAGATCCAAGGATTGACCGCACCAAACAGCATCAGTTATTAGACATAATCATCATAGCGATCTGCGGAGCCATCTGTGGGGCGGATGGCTGGGTGGCCGTAGAGGAGTTCGGCAACGCGAAAATCAAATGGTTGCGCGAGTTTCTCGAATTGCCCAACGGCGTTCCTTCCCACGACACCTTTGGGCGGGTTTTCGCGCGCTTGGATCCGGACCAGTTTCGGCGTTGCTTTCTTAACTGGGTGCAAGCTGTACAGGAGATCACTGAAGGGCAAGTCGTAGCTCTGGATGGTAAGAGCTTGCGACGTTCTCACGATCGCCCGCTCGGGAGAGAGGCCATTCGAATGGTGAGCGCCTGGGCATCAGAGAACCGCCTAGTTCTGGGACAGGTCAAAGTGGATGACAAGTCGAACGAGATTACGGCACTACCAGAACTGCTCAAGCTGCTGACCATCAAGGGATGTATTGTGACGATAGACGCCATAGGTTGCCAAACAGAGATCGCGGAGTTGATTGTGGAACAAGGAGCCGACTACGTTCTGGCTCTCAAAGGGAATCAAGGCACGCTGCATCAGGAGACGCAGGACTTGTTTATCTACGCTCAAGAGATAGGCTATAAAAACGTCGCCCACGACTGCCACAAAACGGTTGATAAAGGGCACGGTCGGCTTGAAATACGGCGCCATTGGACGATTTCTGAACCGGATTTCCTGGATTATCTTGATCCCAAGCGGGTGTGGGCCAGACTCCAGAGCATTGGCATGATCGAGGCTGAGCGCTGGGTCGGCGATGAAGTCAGCCACGAAACTCGATATTACATCTCAAGCTTGTCCGGTAACGCCGTTGAGTTCGGTCAGGCCGTTCGTGGTCACTGGGGCATCGAAAACTGCGTGCATTGGGTTCTGGATGTCGCCTTTCGCGAAGATGACTGCCGCATTCGCAAAGGGAATGGCCCTCAAAACTTCGCTGTCCTACGTCACATTGCTCTCAACCTGCTACGACAAGAGAAAACTGCCGGATGTGGGATCAAAACCAAGCGCCTCAAGGCTGGATGGAGCGAAGATTACCTGTGGAAGGTTCTCACTGGATCTTAAGATGCGATTGCCCTGGCATTAGATATATCGTTCAGCGTCGAAGAATAAGTGAGCCCTTGAAGGTTGCTTGGAGACAGCCAGTGCGCCAGAGGAGAGAGGTTCTGAGAATAAGGCGCGAGCCACTGTGATGAGCTGGGTCAATGGAGGTAGTCAGCGCAAAAAGGGTGGGCTGGATTGAGGGAGGATACGGACGGGAACAAAGAGCGTAGCATGTCAAGGAGGAGCGAATCGGATCTGGATGCGGGTGTCTAGGAACCGCTGAACATCAGCCAAGCTCAGGCGCAGATTTCGCCAGGCCTCCAGCAAGCGGAAGGCGATGTTCTTGACGGAGCCCACGCCGTTTGGGAAGGCTTTACGAAAGAGACTACCGTGCTCGATCAACTGGGAAAGCAGATGGGCAATCTGCAACAACAAATAGAAGACCTTGCCAGCGGTGGCGTCCTGGCTGAAGACGTGTTCCAGTGCGTATCCTCCATTCTTCTGAACATTGAAGCCTTCGTTTTCAATTTTCCAGCGTAGCCGCCCTCCTTGGTTTGCTAAACAGACGACCTTGGAGGCCGTCACGTTGAAATTGGTGATCCACTTGAAGCGGGTGGTCTTGAGTCGTTTATCCGCATCCGGTTTGGTTTCTAAACATTCGATGACTGCAACGCTATGCTCTTTTTGCTTGGTATCAACGTAGGCAATCTTGTTCACCCAGTGGAAGGCTTGTCGAATCTCTGATTGGACGCCTGTGTAAAACATGAGGTGGTTTTCGGGTACCAATTTACTCAGGGCCTTGAACTCCTCGTTGACGAAGGGCAAGTCGTCCTCTTGAAGTACAGTGAGATACTTCCAATGGTACATTTCACAGATCGAGAAGGTGGGGCCACCCGCAAACAGTCCATCCAGCAGCAGGCAGATGGGCAAACGAGGGAAGCGTTGCTTCAAACGTAGCGCCAAGCGATAGAAGGCCTTGAGTTCACAGTCCTGCTTGGTAGGGTTTTCACTGGGGTTCTCAATGAACTCCGTCATAAGCGAGAAGACAAAGCCAGTCGAGGTCACGAGCTTGGCTTCCAGCACCGGGTGATAGTAGAAGGTGTATCCCTGATGGGTACGCGTCATACAATGGGGGCAATGCCGCTTGGAGAAACTGAGCATACCGGTTCCATCTACCACGACCAAGAAGTACTTGTCCAGCAGGCGATGGCGATACAGCACCTTACGCCGAATCAAGGTTTCGGTCATACCAGTGACTATCTCCTGCACTTCAGCGACATCGGAGCGGGCATACAAGTAGTTGAGAGTATCTCCGTGAGGGCAGCTTTCTACGCCAAACAAAATCTGATACTTGCCAGCCGAAGGACCATTCCCACGCAGTAGGTTGCCCACTTGCCGGCGTGCCCCTAGGCGAAGCAAAAACATCAGCACGCCGGTGGCCATCAGTGCTGGCAGGGGGTAAGTGATGTATGCTGGATGGCGCGGGTCGGTCACGCCTTGAAACAAGCGATGAAAGCCACCAAAGAGATGCTGAACCGTCACGACTAAGGCCTTGAAAATCGACGCTTGTTCTCTGATGTCAGCGTCTTGTGAGGGTGCAACGGTCGTCAGATCAACGCTAGGTTTGTTCGTTTCGGTGTGAGACATAGCTCCACTCCCTTTGATGTCGCAGAGTTTGGAGCTAGTTTACAGCGTGGCCCAACTACAGCCAAAACTGCGCGAAAAAACCTTTTGCGACTTTGTATCAAAGCTTGGGTCACGCCAGGAGTGACGTTGCTTATTTCTCGCCCGTTCAGTCCACTGGCTCAGTGGGGCATGTGTGTGGATTTTCGGTATGTTTGGCCTAGAAAAAGACCGCTGCTGGGGACAATGGGCCATATTTTGCCCTATGGTAGGGGTTAAGTAGGGCATGCGCCCTATGTGGCAGCAAACGTGAATTCGCAAACAGCCTTGAGAGTATCACAAGTGAAGTTTAGTGCGAAGAATTCGTATTCTTCGACGCTGTGTCTGCACAGTCCCCACAAGGTCTCCCGCCCACATTCCTGTCCTACGGACCATAGGCGGGCCTGATGTTAGCGTGGTTTTGAAGCAATGGCTACGGGTCACTTGGCAATGCAAGCGGCAGGAAAACCTTGTACGACATTGAGCCTGGACGCAGCACTGTCACATGCTCCCAGGCGGTGGCGCTGGCAGTTGCGCCGGGGATAGGCTGCCCGTCCAACTGGAGCGGCACACCAACGACCGTTGCCACGTTGATCGTGTCGTTCAGGACCTGAGCCATCGTCTGACAGGAAAAGCCGTCCCCCGGCGACAGCGGATCCTGCCCCACGGGATTCGTGCACACCAGGCGTCCCAGGGACACGTCGCGCACTGTCAATTGCGAGAGGGGTATCTGACCGGTATTGCTCACGCGGAAGGTGTAGGTCACCTGGCCGCCCGAATGTGGCAACTGGGTGGCGTTTGCGGTCTTGGTTAGCGCCACGTCCCTCGGCGCGTAGAAGCCAAAGTCATG
>CAYWWC010000387.1:0-3902 GCA_964461615.1 uncultured Anaerolineae bacterium | reverse complement strand
ACGCCAACAGCGAAGAGCAGGGCGGTGACAAGGATGAGCATGTAATTAGTCATATCAGTCTGATAGTCCTTTTGGTCTAATGGCCTTCAAGAATCATAGGGGGAGTGCAGACGCGAGTTTGCTTTTGGCGCGGACTTGCGTCCGCACTCCTCAATTTACTAGGGGCCAGTCTGTTGTCGTAACTGAGCGATGAAAGCTTCCAGTGCTGGCCTGTCGCTCTCTGGGGCTAACTCTAAAGCGGTCTCCGCCTCGGCCACAGACTCTTCGATGCGCCCCGATTGCTGATAGATCATGGCCAGGTTCTTGTGGGTGGCGTAGTCGTTAGGCGCTAACTCCAGCACCTTGAGATTCTCTTCCAGCGCCTCCTGAAACTTACCCTGCAGGGCATAAATGTAGCCTAGAGCGCTGTGGGCCTGAACTATGTCAGGATTTAGTTCCAGAGCCTTGGCGTAAACCTCCTCCGCTCGTTCGAAGTCCTCCTCGTTCAAGTAAGTTTGGCCTTCGGAGAGATAGATCTGGACCAACTCTTCATCTGAACTGGCAATGGGCTTGTCCTGAGCGGAGCCGAAGGGCTGTCCTGGCCTCAACTGGGCGAGGAGGGCCTCCAGGCTGGCTTTGTCCCCCTCTGGGGCCAACCCCAAGGCAATTTGAGCTTCTGCCACAGCCTCATCTGTTCGTCCCAATTGTTGATAGAGAAGGACCAAGTTCTTGTGGCTGGCGTAATCGTTGGGGGCTAACTCCAGCACCTTGAGGTTCTCCTCCACGGCCTCCAGGGGCTTCCCTTGCTGCGAGTAGATATAACCCAGAGAGCTATGAGCCTGTACTATTCCGGGATTTAGCTCTAAGCTCTTGGAGTAGGCGTCGGCAGCCTCGTCCAACTCCTGCATGTTCAGGTATAGATTGCCCAGGAGGAGATAGGTCTCGTGATACTCCTGATCCACACTCAAAGAATGTTGATACTTCTCCAGGGCCTTCTCCTGATCGCCCAAGATGTAGTAAACCTGTGCCCATTCATTGAAGAGCTGAGCGTTTTGAGGGCTGAGGTTTGTTGCCTGACGGTAATACTCCAAGGCTTGACTCAACTTCTCAGCCCGCTGAGCAGGATCGGAAGCGATCTGCCCCCAGGTGCGATTGAGGCGGGCCAGGTTAGCGCTGTGGTCGGTGTTGAGCGGGTTGAGCCGCTGCGCCTCGACCAGCACCGCCTGGCCAATGATCAGCAGGTCTTCGCGGCCCAGACTGGCAATCTGCTGCGGGGTGAACGACAGCGCCCTGGCAGCGCCGATGTCTTCCGGTAGCGTGGCTAGTCCCTCTGGCGTCTGCTTGGCCTTTTCCAACAGGGCCGAGCCCAGGAAGAGGTAGTAGTAGTCCTCATTGGGAGCAAGGTTTACGGCCTGCTGATAGAGGGCGATGCTGGCATCATGTTGGCCCGCCGAAAAGTAGGATTTGGCATGCTTGTAGACGACATCGGCCCTGATAACGTTGATGTTGGTCGTGAAGATCAACACTACGACCCCGACCACCAAGATGGGGTAAAGCCACCCGTAGCGGCGTCGCCAGAAGCTGGGGGGCAATGATCTCTTGTACAATAATGCACCGGCGATGGCTACGAGGAGGAGTAGAACAAAAACATAATAAAGCACAAGGCCATTGGCTACGGCACTGGCTTGCTTTAGCAAATCATCCAGGGATGCCACGGCGATCACACTGCGCATCTGACGAGTGCGAACGATGAAAAAGGTGAGAAAACACCCCAGGGAGATAAGGGTGTAAAGTAAGGGAGCCAAAGGCCAATTACCACGTCTAAATTGTGTCTGCCTGCTTATCAGGGCCACGATTATAGCGCCGCTCAGAAGCCAGGTGAGAGCGAGTAACCAGACCAAGCTGTAGCCCTTAGCGGCGATGTCGAATTGAGGGGTGAGGTAATTAAATCCCATGGTTGCCAGGATAAGGCCCACTAGCAAAGAGTAGGTGACAACCTGGAGGTTAGAGGTTAGAGGGTAAAGGATGGAGGTTCGCGCCCTGATCTCTGGCGAAGATGACTTGCTGGGGGCCTGGTCTTGGCTCTGCCGGCTCCTGCGTCGTTTCCTGCGAGCTTGCTTTGGCGCCTCAACGGACGCGACCGCTTCAGCAGCCTGGGGAGAAGCGGGTTCCCACACCAGATAGTGGCCTGCAGCGACCAGCAAGGCTGCATAAACCCAGAAATAGGTTCGTGTGGCTGCGATGGCGATACCAAGGTTGATCTCAACGAGATGAGCCAGCATGGCCGATACTAGAGCGATGAGTAGGAATTGGAAGTTGGAGGCCTGCCCTGAGGTCGCTCCGCTTACGGGCCGAAGGGTTGAGGGGTCAGTATTGGATATTGGATATTGGATATTGGGCCGCCCATAAAACGCAGTTGCGGACACGACCAGGTATACGACCAGGCCGAAGGCGATACCTAACGGCAAGCCCACACCCACGAACGCTGCCCCTTTCCAGAGCCAAAGGAAAAGGGCCGCAGCTAGACCGCCACCAAGGAATAAACCGATGAAGACATTGCGCTGCCTGGAGTTCTCGATCAACCCCAGCCACTTGTAGCCATAATAGAATACACTGCCGAAGATCAAGATGTAGGCTACAAAGCCCGCCAGACCCGTGATTATCAGCGCATCAAAAGTTTCATTATGGGAACGGTCAGGGGAAGCCTTACGGGCCTCAGCGTGAGCGAGATATGCAGGGTAAAAGCGATTGTAGGCCACGAACATTGACTCCGGCCCGTAGCCTATGAGAGGCCGCAAGAGGTTCAACCTATCGGGTTGCCCGGAGGGATACTGGATGGGCTCGTGGGGCGTTACCATATCCACGGACCCCTCACAGATGAGCACTCGTACCAGGCCAGTGCCGGTTTCGGTCTCAAAGACACGTCCCAAGCGGCCGATGTAGGGCAGTTCGCGCCACGATGCTATGGGGGAGCCGGGCAGATTGAGAACTACCAGAAAGACAAGCAGGATAAGGGCCTCTATGGCCCAGGACAGCCAGAGCCACTTCCATCCCTTGCGCAAGATAACCAGGAATCCGATACAGACCACCCCGCTCGCTATCCCCACAAAGAATCCAATGGCGGATAGAAGCGTCCTGTCGGGAGCACCGCCTAAGAAACCGATCTTGCCCAGGATAACCCCCCCCGCTATGCCTACTAAAAACCCGACCAGTCCGCTGAGGATCACTGTAGCGATAGCCTTGACTCCATCGCTGAGTTTGAGCGATGTCTGATCCTCTGCTCGCTGGCGCAAAAGAGTTAGTACCAGGAGCACAAAGCTGAAGAGCCCAGCAAGCAACCCCAGCATAGGACCGCGGCTCTGAGTAAAAAAGATGCAGATCAACTGAGCAGCTAGAGTGAAAACATAGCAGGTCGCCAGAACCACGTCGGGGATAACGCCTTCGCGAGCCCTTCCGCCTTCATCGGCCAAAATGGCAGAGAAGGACTCAACAACGCGAGCCAGGGTAAGGGGAACGACCATGATCAGATAGGCGGCCACGAAGATGGCGTTGCCCATGTTGGAGGCTACGCGGCCCGTTACGGGGGACGCCCAAGGCAGAGGATCTCGACCATAGCGCTGCAGGATTCCATACAAGGAGACGGGCAAGCTAATCAAGATGGCAACAGTGACCAATCGTTCGATCTGCTCGCGAGTGCGCAGGCCCTGCAAGGCTAAAAAGAAGATCACAATGTACGAGAAGGTGCTGTAGGTACCCTGCAAGCGTTGGTAAGAGCCCCAGAGGCTGGCGCGGGGGGTCACAGAGGCAAGGGTAGCCAGTATGTACACCGTCACCAGGAACAGCGTGGGGAGAACAAGTGGAATTCTCAATGCTGGAAGCTGGAATCTGGTTAGCCGACCAGGCCCTGGTCGCAAGTCGGCAGC
>CAYWWC010000386.1:0-3918 GCA_964461615.1 uncultured Anaerolineae bacterium | reverse complement strand
AAGTAAGTAAGTAAGGAGACTACCGTGAAGTACTCATACTACCCTGGCTGTACGTCGAGCACTACGGGCGTGGAATACGGCCTCTCCACCGAGGCAGTGTGTGAGGCGCTGGGCATGGAACTCATCGAGTTGCCGGATTGGAACTGCTGCGGGGCATCCTCAGCGCACGCCCTGAGCCACGAACTGGCCACCGCACTGCCGGGGCGCAACGTGGCGATTGCCCAGGCCGCTGGCCTGGACATAGCTATCCCGTGCCCGGCCTGCTATCAGCACTCCTTGATCGCCGATAAGCGATTTCAGGAGGACGAGGTCTGGCGGGCAGAGATGGAAGAGCTGCTGGGCTTCGAGTACATGGGCCAGGTGCGGCCCCGGGCTCTGCTGGAGATCATCGGCAATGACTTCGATCTGGAAGACATCGCCGCCCAGGTCAAGAAACCCCTGGCGGGACTGAAGCCGGTCAGCTACTACGGCTGTGTGCTCGTCCGCCCGCCGGAGCTGACGGGCTGGGACGATCCTGAGCATCCGGTGATCATGGACCGTCTGCTGAAGGCGCTGGGGGCCGAGCCGGTGTCCTGGTCGTACATAGTGGACTGCTGCGGAGCCAGCCTGACCCTGAACCGCAGCGATGTGGTGATCATGCTGGTGAACAAGCTGGTGCAGGCGGCTGAGGAGGCAGGGGCTGACAGCATCGTTTCGGCCTGCGGGATGTGCCAGATCAATCTGGACACCCGCCAGAAAGACCACAAGATGCCCATCTTCTATTTCACGGAACTGCTGGGCCTGGCCCTCGACCTGCCGGATGCCAGTAGTTGGTTGAAGCGACACGCCATAGACCCCCGGCCCCTCCTTCGTTCGTTGGGGCTTGCTTAGATAGAGGGCAAGATTCATGCTGAGAACACGGAAGTTTGTAAAACAATACGATCTGCTGGGCTGCATCCAGTGCGGGCGGTGTTCGGCAGGTTGTCCCATTTCGTTGAGTTCACCCCTCAACATCCGGCGCATCATCTACCAGGCTCTGGTGCGTGCTAAGCTGGACATCAAGCAGATGCCCGAGATCTGGGACTGCACCACCTGCACGACGTGCACGTTGCGCTGCCCCAAGGGGCTGGACCCCGCTATGATCTTGGTTGGCATGCGGCGGGTGTTGACCGAGGGTGGGCGTGTCAAGCCCGCCATCCGCGATGCCCTGGAGAGCACTTTCAAGTTCGGCAACCCCTGGGGGCGGGGTAAGGCCAAGCGGTCGGAGTGGGCGCAGGATTTGAGCGTGAAGGACCTGACCGAAGGTGGCTTCCCCCCCAAAGTTGGGGGGGACCGAGGGGGGGCGCAGGCAGAGATAGTTTATTACGTGGGCTGCACCCCGGCCAACGACGACCGAGTTCAGGCGGTGGCCCAGGCCATGGTCAAGGTGTTCGACAACGCCGGTGTTGACTTCGGCACACTGGGGAACTCGGAGCTCTGTTGCGGAAGTGAGATGCGTAGGTTGGGGGAGGAGGGGCTGTTCGAGTTTCTGGTGGAGGACAACCTGGAGCTATTCAAGCAGCACGACATAAAACAGATGGTGACTACCTCTCCCCACTGCTACAACAGCTTCAAGACCGAGTACGAGGGCCTGGATTTCGAGGTTCAGCACTACACCCAGCTATTGGCCGATTTGATCGAACGCAGCAAGCTTGCTTTGTCGGGTGAGGTTGCGAAAGTCGTAGCCTATCATGACCCGTGCTACCTGGGCAAGCAGAATGGGGTGTACGACGAGCCGCGGGCGATACTGCAGAGCATCCCTGGCCTGCAATTTGTGGAATTCGATCGGTCGAGGGAGCGGAGTGTGTGCTGCGAAGGCGGCGGCGGGAGGATGTGGGTAGAGGCCGCTTCGCTAACGGGGGCCAGCAGCGGCGATGGAGAGCGACTGGCGGAAACCCGTGTCAAGGACGCCCTCGAGCTTGGCGCGGAAGTCATCGCCACCGCCTGTCCCTTCTGCATGCTCACCCTGGAAGACGCGGTCAAGACCACAGGTGCCGAGGGCTCAATTGAGATACTCGACATAATAGAGCTGGTGGCTCAAGCAATCAATACCCAATATCCAATAACCAGTGAGTAGGGAGGAAGACAATGGACATAGTCGTTTGCGTAAAGCACGTGCCCGACACGACGGAAGCGGAGATCGCCATCCGCGACGACGAAAGGGGCATCAAGAGGGAAGGGCTGGTCTTCGACATAAGCGAGGCGGATAACTACGCTATCGAGGAGGCCCTGGTTCTCAAAGAGGAGTTCGACGGTGAGATAACAGTGCTGACTGTCGGGCCGGAGGGGGCTGACGAGACGCTGCGCATGTGTATGGCCAAGGGTGCGGACCAGGCGGTGCGGCTGACCGATGAGCGGTTCGAGGGCTCCGATAGCTTTGCCACCGCCCGCATCCTGTCCGAGGCCATCAAGGACATGGACTACGATCTGGTGATGACCGGCGTCCAGGCCGACGACGACGGGTCTGCTCAGGTGGGTGTCACAGTGGCCGAGATACTGGGTATTCCCCACGCCGCGCTGGTGGTGAGCACCGAGGCGGACGACGATGAGGAGAGCATGACGGTGCACCGCGAGCTGGAGGGCGGACTGCACGAGGTGCTGGAGATCGAGCTGCCGGCTTTGTTGACCATCCAGACGGGCATCAACGAGCCGCGCTATGCCTCTATCTTCGGCATCAGGAAAGCCATGAAGAAGCAGATCGAGGTGCTGGACTTGGATGACCTCGATCTGGCGGAGGAAGCGGTGGGCGAGGCCGGGTCCAAGACCAGCCTGGTCAAGCTGTTCATCCCCGTGGTGACGGCCCAGGCAACGATCCTGGAGGGCGCTCCAGAGCAGGTATCCAGCGAATTGGTCACGATTCTCAAGAACGAGGGGGTAGCCTAATGGGCATGATATTCGTTCTAGCAGAACACAGGCAAGGCGAGCTGAGAGACATCACTTTTGAGATGCTGGGCAAGGGGCAGGAGTTGGCTGCAGCCCTGGGCGCTCCCCTGGCGGCTGTGCTCCTGGGTCACAACGTAGACGGCTTTGCCGCAGAGCTGGCCAAGCACGCCAACCAGGTCCTGGTCGTCGAGGACGAGCAACTGAAGGACTTCAACTCCGAAGCCTATCAGCAGGTCTTGGCTCATCTGATCGCCGAGCGCAAGCCGAGCCTGGTATTGATGGGCCACACTTCCTACGGCATGGACTTGGCCCCCAGCCTGGCGACTCAATTGGACTTGCCGCTGGCCACTGACTGTGTGGGGCTGGAGTTCGAGGACGGGCCGGGCGCTCAGCCGTTGGCGGTACGGGAGATGTACGGGGGCAAGGTGAGCGCCCAGGTCGCCTTCAGCCAGGCCGACACTTATATGACTACCGTGCGGCAGGCAGCCTTCCCCTTTGAGGAGGGCGAGCCCCTGGGCGGCGAGGTTGTCGCCGTGGACTCGCCGCTGACCGAAGAGATCAAGTACCGCAGGTTCATTGAATATGTGGAAGCCGTGGTGGGCGATGTGGACATCACCCAGGCCGATGTAGTAGTGGCCGTGGGGCGGGGCATCAAAGAAGGGGACAACATGGCCCTGGTGAAGAAGCTGGCTGAGGCGCTGGGTGGGGTAGTGGCTGGCTCTCGCCCCGTGGTTGATGCCGGCTGGCTGCCGCCCGATCGCCAGGTGGGCCAATCGGGCAAGACGGTGAAGCCGAAGCTCTTCGTGGCGGTGGGCATCAGCGGGGCCTCGCAGCACGTGGTCGGCATGAGGGCCTCAGACATCATCGTGGCCATCAACAAAGACCCCGACGCGCCCATCTTCAAGGTAGCCCACTACGGCATCGTGGATGATCTTTTCAAGGTGGTGCCGGCGTTGACAGCACAGTTGGGTGGCTAATACCCAAGATCGGGTATTGGAGATTAGATATTGATTAGAC
>CAYWWC010000385.1:0-3923 GCA_964461615.1 uncultured Anaerolineae bacterium | reverse complement strand
GGTCGAATGGAACCGTGGGCGAAAGCCACAGCACACCGCCGCTGGGCCAGGCACTCGACGAAGTTTACGTAGTCCACCCCCTTGTAAAAGCGCCGGTCGGCGTAGCGGCGGTAGAAGGCCAACTGCCAGGCCACGTCCTGCAGCCGCTCCTCCGAGTCGCGGGTCATTCGCAGCGGGGGGTATCCTTCGGCGTAGACGTTCTGGAAGACGGAGCCTAGCGCCTGGCGGACGGCCCTGGGGGCGTAGGACTCGGAGGGGATGAGGATGAGTTTGCGCGCCTGGCGCTCCGTCTCCCAGCGGATCAGATCGGCCACAAAGGGTTCGACTTCCTCCAGGTCGGCGCGGAGGAGGAAGTCGGGTCGTGGGTCAGGTGTTGCAGGTGACATTGGGTATGCACTCCTTTACTAAAGGCTTGATACTGGATGCCAGGGACTCTTCTCTACCGCCGGAGACGACTGGTCTGTCCGGCCCAAAGTATTGAGAAGATATCTTCTCTGAATGTGGTGGTATTGTAGCACTGAGAGGGGATGAAGGCAAGAGGCAGGGGGCAGGGGTTTTCGAAGCAGAACAGGGGCGGAAAATCAACCCCAAAATTCATCCTCCTAATCTTAACAAATCTGACGTAAAATGGGGCATCTCACTCAAGGAGGTGCCCTATGCGCACTCAAACTCACGAAGCGGGTGGCCCCGGCCCTGTCTCCGAGGCCACCCTGTTCCAACAGGCGCGGGCAGGATGCTCGGCTAGCCTGAACGCCCTGATGGGCGGTCACGACGGCTTGGTTCAGGCCGTCGTGCGCCAGCAGGTGTTGGGCGATTTGCCCTTCGCCGAAGCCCTGCAAGCAGGCCGTATCGGTCTCTGGCGGGCCATCCTGGGCTTCGACCCCTCGCGGGGTCTGGCCTTCTCCACTTACGCCTGGCCCTGCATTATGCACCAGGTCTGGCGGGCAGTCAAGGTGCACGCGCGCCTCTATTCGTCGCCGATGACGGACGGTGGGCTGCCACCCTACGAGGTGCCGGACCCGGCCGTCGTGTGGGAAGTGATAGCCGTGCGGCAGGCGCTTCACGACCTGATTGAGCACCTGCCCAAGCGGTTGCAGCAGGTTGCCGTCGCACGTTATGGGCTGGACGGCCATCCCCCCGCCATCTATCGCCAGATTGGAGCTACTCTGGGACTCAGCGGCGAACGGGCGCGCCAACTCCACACCGAAGCCCTGGTCTGGTTGCGTCATCCAGCTCACTCATACGTGCTGCGCAGCCTGCTGGGGCGTCACACCCTGGTGGACTACGAAGCTGCCGACGAGTTGGCCCAGCGCTGGCTGCGGCGGAGAGGGGGGCGTCGTGTCCGCTAATCGCACCACTGAGATCTGCGCCCAAGATGCCACCGGCGCGATCAAATGCGATCTGATCGCGCTAGAAGATCGCCTGCCGATGATTTGGCCCATACCACCAGACACATCGTTCTCTCCCAAGACCAATGGCCTCACCGCTGTCGAGACCCGCGCCCAGAATCCGACCTTCGTGGCCCAATGCAGCCTGACCGGACTCCAAGACCGCCTGCCGCTGATCTGGCCTAGCCCACCGGACACATCTCCCTCTCCCAAGAACGACTACCGCTCTCATTACGTCTACCTGGGCTGGGGGGACTTGCAGGACCCCTCCGCCTGGGAATATCTCTCCGCCTTCGACCTGCTGCTGCGCCTGGTGGACCTCAGCCCCTTGCGCCCTGTGCTGGCCCAACTCTTGGGCTGGACCTCCGCCCGAGGTCAAAAGCCTTTCGATCCCGTCTCCATCTTCCTGCTCATCGGTTGGCGGATCACCAGCAAATGGACCCGCGCCGAGACCCTGCGCAATCTCCGTGACCCGCGCTACGCCGACTACGTCCAACGCTTCGGCTTCGAGGACGGCATCTTCCCCACCGAAGGCGGCCTCCGCTACTGGCTCACCACCATCGGCCAGAACTCTACTGCCGAAGAAACCATCCTCGTGGACGAGGAGCGGCAAATTGAGATTGCCATTCAGCGCCTCAACCACCTGATCGCACAGTCTGCGGCCCTGCTCGTCGAAGCAGGCTTCGTCAGCCCTGAAGCTTGGGAAAAGGCTCTCTTATGTCCTGACGGCATGATCCACGGCGCTGCCTCTCGCATGCAGTGTACTTCAGTGCAAGAGACTTGCTATCGGCCCACTTCCTCGGACGATCCGCGTCCCTGCCCGGCTCAAGACAAGGGTCGTCAAGGCTGTGACTGCGATACCACTGCTTGCGCCTCCTTATGTCGTCAAGCTCCTTCCCGCGACCCCCAGGCCCGCTACGTCTGGTACAGCGGTTCCAATCAGCCTCGGCATAACCCCAACCGATTCACCGACCCGGCCAAGGCGAACAAGAAGCGAGGCAAGGGATGCTATGGCTACCGCAGCATCCCGCTCCAACTGGCTGACCCCTTCCATCGCTTCAGTATCGTCTTGCTCGATGACTTCCTGCCCGCCAGCAATCGGGAGGAGAACCCTACTGCTGCTCTGTTACTCCAACTCCCGACCTTCTACCCCGACCTCCACGTCGACGCTGTCGCCGGTGACGCGGGCTTCGGCTATGATGTCGTCCTGGACGTGGTGTACCATCAGCTTCACGCCCGCCGGGTCATCGACTTGCGCGCTCACGAGACCGACAAGAACAAAGCCGAATGGCCCCTGCGCGGCTACGACGACAAAGGCCGCCCCGTATGCCCCTACGGCTTTGCCTTCACCGCCAATGGCTTCGACTCCGACCGCCAGCGCCACAAGTGGTTCTGTGCGCAAGCCTGTCTCAATGGCGTCTCACCCGTCGTCGCCGTGGAGAACGCTACCTATCCGCCTGACGAATGCCCCCACATCAAGCCCGACCATCACCCATACGGCAAGATCATCAACGTCGGCGATCGCTTCAAGAATGGCTCCATGCGCTTGGTGCGGGACATCCCCGTGGGCACCCCGGCCTGGAAACGTTTCTACCACCGGGCTCGCAACGCCGTCGAGGGGCGCAACGCCGCCTTCGAACAATGGGATCTCAAACGTATGCCTGTCTACGGTACCCCGAGGAGCAAGGCGCTCATCTTCCTGGCTGACGTCTGGCTCAATCTGACGACTCTGGCCCGTCTGGTGCGGGAAGCAACCGCCGCCACAGGCGACACCTGACGTTAGCCTCCCCTTCATACCACTGGCCAGGCCTCGCGAATGCCGTTTCGCGTGGCCCGCTATCCCCTGCCTGGTTCCCGGATTCTTAGCCTACCGTGCCCCCCACAGCCGCGCCGCTGCCCTCGCTATGCCCGTGCTGGGCGTTTTTGGCAGACTTCTAACTGCTTCTGCTTCGTTTGAGGCACTCCCTCCAGACGCCGCGGCCTTCATCAACCCCACTTTCAGCCCTTTTTGTCCCTCTACGTAGGGTTTCCGCTTCGAAAACCCATAACTTACCAGACGAGGAGGAATAGACTTCAATGGATCACAAACGTTTACCCGCTTTTACGACAAGCGTGGACGTGTGGGGTTTCTTCGCCGCCCACCTGTACTCCTATCCCCTGCTCCCCATCGTCCTGCGCGAACTGTTCCAGAACGCGCGGGACGCCTGTCGCCGCGTCGGCCGCCAGCCGCGCATCCGGATCGCCGTGCTGGGAGACGCCGACTTCCGGTATGGCCAGATTGTCTGCCGGGACGACGGGTGCGGCATGGACAAGGACACCATCCTGGACCGTTTCCTGTGTCTCGGCGGGACAGACAAGACGCAGGGCAACACCGGTGGTTTCGGCATCGCCAAGGCCGTCATCCTGGGCGGGTGCACCTGGTGGGAGATGCGGACGCATCTTTCGACGAGCTCAGGACAGGTTCCTTCGGCGGGCTCAGGGCATTGCCTGTGCGTCTCCCTCGATCACGTCCGCGAGCAACGCCCGGTGGACGTG
>CAYWWC010000384.1:0-3936 GCA_964461615.1 uncultured Anaerolineae bacterium | reverse complement strand
AGTGCTACAAGGCGAGTTGAGTTTTGCTCAAGGGTATCGAGTCACCATCAAGGAGCGTCTGTCTTTTGACACTGGCTCTGTAGAGATTGAGTTCTATGGATATGAGCTGTGGCACGGAGCAGATAAATTCGCCTGGTATGACGCCCAGCCACATCCAAACGACCCAACACTTGCCAGTGCGCACCCACACCACAAGCATATTCCTCCGAATATCAAGCGTAATCGTATCCCCGCACCGAATATGAGCTTCACACGCCCTAACCTGCCAGCGATCATTTGTGAGATTGAAGAACTCGTAAAGGGATAAACCGTAACCGGGACAAAAGACAGGCTACCTCTGCCACTATGCATGGAGGGTAGCGGAGAAGATTGCTCGTGTATGGGGGAAAGGCGTGCTAACACCCACTGGTGCGCCCCGCAAAGCCGTCGTCTGCTGACTGGAGGTGCTGCCTGTCCTGGCGGTCAGGCCAGGGAAGCGGTGTCTTGAGGTCGCTCCGCTTACAGCCGAAGGGCGGAGCATCCTCGTGAGGAAGGGGCGCAGGAGCCAGTCCGTTCCGTGCCCAACTCATCAGTGAGGCGCCTCTTGAAATAGCACAGAGAGAAAACCACTCTTTTGATCGAACAGCGGGATTTGCGTTTTCTCGCTGGACATAGTATAATGGGTTTACTTACTGTCGCTGGTTTTGTATCAGTTTGGCGCGAATCTCCAAATGTTTCGAGTGCGTTGTGCGGCATAAACGCCAGTTGGTTTTTTTGCCCATTGCGTTTATACTATTTATGCTGGCTGAATCTAAGACTAGAGGTTTGAGATGAGTGTAGTTATCGTTGTTAAGGTGAATGAGGGTCTGGTTCTCGCTGCTGACAGTGCGGCTACTCTTATGGGAAAGATGAGCGGGCCGGATGGCGAGCAAGAGGGTGTGCTCAAAACCTTTCTCAATGCCAAGAAGCTATTGCAGATTGGTGACTTGCCAATAGGAGCTCTTACTTGGGGGCATGCATTCATTGGCCCTCGCACGCTGGAAAGCCTCGTGCGAGAATGGGAGTATGATAACCACTGGGAATCTCTTGAACTGTACAAGAAAAAGCACAATGACCCTTTTGAAGTCCTCAAATGTGCTAAAGGACTGCTGCAACATCTGACCCGAGTTCATGCAAGCGAGTTTTCAGACTTGCCAAAAGAACAACAACCAGGCATAGGTATGGTTGTAGCGGGTTATTCGGAAGGTAAGTTTTTCCCTGAGATTTGGCGTTTTGTGGTGCCTTTAGACGAAGAGGTGCATAATCAGCGCCCCGACATAAAGGGCAAACCGAACTTTGGCGCGAGCTGGTTTGGTATGACAGAGCCAATTGTAAGACTGCACTTTGGACGTGATGACAAAGCAATAAAAGCCGTTTCTGAGAAGTTTGGTATTCCTGAAGCTGAGATTCGGGATATCCTTAAACCTCTGCAGTATCCGGTACCGTTTGCGGAGATGCCATTGCAGGATGCAATTGATTATGCTAACTACATGATAAACGTGGTCATCGGACGTTATAGGTTTGTCCTGGGGCCAGAATTTTGCGGTGGAGAAATAGACATTGCGGCAATCACACAGAGGGAGTTTAACTGGATTTCATGCAAGTCATGGAAAACAGAGTAGGAGGTTGAAAATGCTGCCGCTTTATATGGATATTCGACCAGGTCCATCTTCGCAGACCACAAGTGTGAGAGTAGAGAACCTTGTAGTAAAGGACAGCATAAACTTGGGTTTCTTTGATACCAATTCCCCAATCATCCAGAGCCCGGCGAGGAGCTCTTGGGAAGAAGCAGCCAATGAGGTCTTGCAGGAACATGCGGAACTATGGGAGAGGCTATCTAAGCTTTGATCTTTCCAGCCCGCGAAGACATCATAAGTCTGAATCGCTACCATATTCAGCACACAGGGGGATTGCATCAAGGAACTGAGAACCTGTTAAATCCGGGTAGCTTAGAGTGGGTACTGGACACAATTCAGTACCCACTCTTTGGTATTGACCGCTATCCGACTTTGGTGGAAAAAGCCGCATTGTTAACATGGACCATAGTCGCTGGTCATGTCTTTCACGATGGTAACAAACGAACGGGAATATCTACCTTGAAGACTTTCCTACGGGCAAACAGCTATGATATTGAGGCCTCCGATGATGAGCTGATCCAAATCGCCCTTAGGATCGCTGGAGGGAGCGAGGAAGACCACTCCCTTGGTGACTTCACGCAGTGGATTAGGAGTAGGCTTCTTTTGTATGTTTAGGATGCCGCCCAACAACCGCATGGTGTGTCCTGAAGCTGTCAACGGCTAGCCGGTGGAAGTCCGATCGTGGTAACCGCAACCGGGCCACGTAGCAGGCAGCCAGTGCTTCTGGGTGACTGGAGGTGCTGCCTGTCCTGGCGGTCAGGCCAGGGAAGCGGTGTCCTGAGTGTGGCGAAGGGCGGAGTATCCTCGTGAGGCGGAGTGTGGGAGCCAGTCCGTTCCGTGCCCAACTCATCAGTGAGGTGCCTCTTGAAACAGCACGGAAGAGGCCGTAGTAACGATTGACAATATTAACGTTGCGTGTTATTATTCAGGGCGATGATCAAGACCTTCGCGTGCAAGGAAACGAAAAGAATCTTCAATCGTCAATTCTCGCGCAAACTCCCGCAGAACATCCAACGGCTTGCCCGAAGGAGACTTGGAATCCTGGACGCGGCCGAGGTCTTGCAGGATTTGCGCATACCGCCGTCTAATCGTCTCGAGAAACTGTCGGGCGATAGACAAGGTCAATATAGTATTCGCATCAACGACCAGTGGCGCATCTGTTTTGAATGGCGGAGTGGAGATGCCTACAACGTCGAGATAGTGGATTATCATTCGTAGGGAGGCAACTATGAGTGAGCAGAAACTACCACCCATTCACCCTGGCGAAATCCTCTTGGAGGAGTTTCTGAAGCCGATGGGGATTAGCCAATACCGCCTGGCCAAGGACGTTAGTGTGCCAGCACGGCGGATCAACGAGATAGTGCACGGGACACGGGCCATAAGTCCAGATACCGCGCTGCGGCTATCGCGCTATTTTGGCTTATCGGAGCGGTTTTGGGTCAATCTTCAGGCGCGGTACAATCTGGAGATGGAGAAAGATCGGCTGAAGGATCGGCTGGACAAAGAGGTGCGTGTTTACGCGATGGCCTAGTAGTCAGTTGAGGGCAAGACTCGCCGTAAAACGTTGCCCAACAGGCCGCTGATGTGCCCTGTCAAGCTGTCGTCTACTAACTGAAGGTGCTACCTGTCCTGGCGGTCAGGCCAGGGAAGCGGAGTATCCTCGTTGAGAAAGGGACGCAAGAGCCAGTCCGTTCCGTGCCCAACTCATCACCGAGGTGTCTCTTGAAATAGCACGGAGAGAAAATCGCTCTTTTGAATTTGACGAGTGTCCCAATCTGTGATATGATAGCACCGTAAATCGGAGTGCAGCAGTAAGTCGGAAGTTTACTCACGCCAAAGTCGCTACTAGCAAGTGTGAATCACGATTCGATGAAAGGATGGCAAACATGTGGAAGAAAGCACTTTGGGTATATCTTGCGTTATACATTTCGGGAATTGTGATCTTGATAGTCTATAACTCAATAGTAGATATAAGAAATGGTGAATTCCTACTGATCTCACTCCTGCTCCCAATATTCATGTTTGTTCCTGCGGGCGTTTTGGTTTTCGAATTACGAGAGAAGAAAGTTCCGGTCATCATCACAATATTCGGGCTTCTAATCGTAGCAGTTCCGCTGGTTGGCATTTTGAGATTTAACGATATGAGTATTGCCACAATTGGCAAAGCTCTTGTCTTTGTGCCTATGCTAGCAGGCCTTATCTATTTTGGCTATAGACGGTTGTTTGGGATTCGTTTTCAGCATAACAAAACAGGTATGCCCTGGAAAGCACCTTGCCAACC
>CAYWWC010000383.1:0-3966 GCA_964461615.1 uncultured Anaerolineae bacterium | reverse complement strand
CTAGCGAGTAAGGCCCGTGACTGCCGGGGCACGCTCCAGGCGATGAACACCAGGCTCTCGATGAGTAACAGTATATCCCAGGCTAGCAACGAAGGCCTCCACCCGCGGCCGGACTGGAAGGCGATCTTGCTGCCATCGGGTGACCAGGCAGGAGACCCATCCCCTGCCGCGTGATCCGTGAGCCTGGTCTGTTTGGAGCCGTCCGCATCCATCACGTAGATCTCCATGTTGCCATCGCGGCCCGAATGGAAGGCGATCCTGCTGCCATCGGGAGACCAGGCAGGAGACCAATCCCCTGCCGCGTGATCCGTGAGCCTGGTCCGGTTGGAGCCGTCCGCATCCATCAGGTAGATCTCCGGGTTCCCATGGCGGTAGGACTCGAAGGCGATCCTGCTGCCATCGGGCGACCAAGCAGGAGATGAAGCCCCTGACGGGTCTCGGGTGAGCCTGGTCTGGTTGGAGCCATCCGCAGCCATCACGTAGATGTCCCAGTTCCCATCGCGGTCGGAATGGAAGGCGATCCTGCGGCCATCGGGCGACCAGGCAGGAGACCAATCCCCTGCCGCGCCTCGGGTGAGCCTGGCCTGGTTGGAGCCATCCGCATCCATGACGTAGATATTGGCTTTCTCAGCCACCATCACGGCGATCAAAAGGGCCCCAAGCAGGCATGAGCAGGCGCCGAACAGGTTGAAGAGCCCGGTAAGGCTCCCCTTCTCTCGCCGGCGGGCTACCCCGGCGGCGGCCAGCCCCACGGCTCCTACCACCAGCCAGGGGAGTGCGGCCCATCGAAAGTCCGGCCAGGTCGCATCGACCACCAGAGTGACGCCGATGGCAACGCCCGAAGCCAGGGTTACGGCGGCCAGCCCCTGCGGTAGGCCAGGCAAGGCCAAGACGGCGATGACCGCCAACGGCAGCGCACCCAGGCTGGCCCATAGCAGGAGCCATTCCCACTTCAGATCAAGCCCGGGCCATTCGTTGAGGATCAGCGCAACCAGGATGGCGGTCAGCCAGGCGGCCAACATCCACAACGCCCGGGCGCCGCGCACCAAAAGCGCTCCCTGGCGGCGGCGCAACGCTTCTCCCACAGCCCACAGGATCAGCGTGGGCACGGCGACGACGACCACACGGCCCAGCGAATTAAGATCGTCCCACAGCATTTGCAGGCCGAAGACCACGGCCATCAGTACGAAGAAGCCCCCGATGTAGAGGAATATCTCCCGTGGGGATACGCGGCACCTTTCGGCCAGGGCCTCGTATGCAGTGATGGGCTCGGTCTGCTCAGGAGAGATCAACCCCTCCCCCACCCACTCCTCGATCTTGCTCAATAGGGATTCCTGTTTAGCCATTGTGCTCCTCCTCTCCTTCAAAAAAGCGGCCCCTTTGCGTTTATATTACCACAAAGGGGCTGCCATTACAAGGGCAAAAGCTGCCAAAAACTGCCAATCTTTGGATTCGCTCCTGCTGGATCGCCAGATCCAGCAGTTAGGCAGCGGATCTGGCGATCCGCTGCGAGCTTATTGTGATGTGGCGAATCGAAGTGCTAAACTTGAGTCCTTCGCCGGATTTCCCTCTCCATCTCCTCCAGTGCCCTGGCCACCCCTCGAATGGCCCGGCGGCGGGCGCGGTTGAAAGTGCCCTCGCCGATATAGAGCTTGCCCATGATGTCGCGGTTCCGCTCTCCCAGAACATAGGAGTTGTGCAATATGACGTATTGGTGCCACTCCCGAGGAGGGAGCGAGGGCTGTGGACCGGGCGGTTTTAGTTTCCCGAGAGCAGTTGTCATCACGTCCTGCAGGGCCTTGCCTCGGTCAAGGTGGGTGACGAAGGCGTCTTCCCGGACATCAAGGTGTGACTCGACGATGAGAAGCTGAGCCAATCTGTGCTCTCCCAGATAGGCGTAATCGTACAGACGCCGCAGGGCGTCCTTAACCAGGGAGATTACCTCCCTCTCGTCCACTCCCTCCAGAATCGGCGACTCTGACTCCAGCACCTCTTGCATGCTGAGCCTCAACTCCCTCTCCCGCTCACGAAACTCCGTTACCAGGGCATCTATCTGGCGCACGCTTTTTTCCTGCAGATGGACGCTGTGCACCACGCCGGCCACCCTCCCTGCCAGGTCATCCAGCAAGTCAATGTCGTCCTCGGTGTAGCCGATTCCTATTGCCTTCGGGCCTAGAACGACGGCCCCTATCTGCTCGCCACCATAGTGCATGGGAACCAGCAGAGCCATGCCTTCGAGGTTCGGGGACCTCACGGGAAGGGACAGGGCAGTTATCTCGTCTGCGGCCAACGCTTCGGCAGAGATGCCATCGCCCCGCAGGTCCGTTGGGTGGGCGGCGACGATGGCAAGGCCCTCCACCTCCTGCAAGGCGATGAAGCCCTTGCTAGTCCCCAGGGATTGGCAAAGGGCCTGAATGATGGCCTGCAGTTGGCCTGGCAGATCATGGCCCGGGGCGGCCTCGCGGGCGAAGGCCCGCAGATTGGCCCTTAGCTCGCGGTATTGCCTCCGATAGAAGAGCCGGTCCAGGTAGGTCCGAACCCAATCGTAGAGGGAGTGGGAGATGGTAGCCAGCATAATGACGAAGATGAAAGCGATGAAGGGGACGTCGTAGGCGATGTAGGAGATGAAGGTGGCCAGCAGGTAGAAGCTGGTTACCAGGCTGATGGCCAGGAAGGTGTACAGGAAGTCCTGCCCGATGGCTCGTCCCTCAATCAAAGCGTTGTAGCGAGCTACGCCGTAGCCGAGGAGGGCCATCCCTATACCCAGGCTGAGGGTGTTCACTAATGTCAGTGTATCCAGCCCGAGCCAGATGGATAGGTTAGCATAGGCCGCACCCAGGAGCGCCAACGAGGTGGCCCAAAGGAGCATGGTGAGCTGTTGCCTGATAGTGGGGCTTCTGGCCTGTTTCCAACTCAGGTAGAGGTTGCGGAGGGAGAGGGCGGGGGCCGCGATCAGGGAGAGGCCGAAGAGAGGGAAAAGGGGGCCGGGGCGCAGGGCGCTGTGGTAGATGAGCGGTTTGATCGTCGCCCCGGCGAACACCCAGGGGGTATAAGCTTCCATGGCTACGAAGTTCAGAGTCAGCAGATAAACGAGGATGACCAGCGGGCGCTGTTTTCTGGCCAGCCTGCTCGGTAGGAAAGAGACGCTCAAGTGGAACCAGAAGGGGGCAGCGAGCGCAGCGCTCCAACCCCACCACCAGGGTAGAGTGGCCTGTTCTGGTGAGATGTTGATGTAGGTCAGGGTGTTCAGGAAGGAGCCGGAGAGGGACCAGAGGGTGGCGCTGGCCAGCCAGGAGATCCTGCTGCGCGGGCTGCGGGTGACGATGTAGAAGCCCAGCCACAGCGAGAGAGCCAAGCAGATGAAATTGACGATGGACGTCAGGGTGAATGGGATCCATTTCACGATTTCAATGCCCTCCGATCTCAAGTCATCCCGGCAACCAACAGTCTCAGTAGATCCAATTTTGCTCGGCCTGGATCGCCAGATCCAGGCCAAAGGCGGGGAAGGCAACCGAAGGTTGCACGCAATCTCCTCAGAGCGATTCTGGATCTACTGAGTATAACAGATTTCGGCGGCTTTGGCAACTGCTGTTGCCAATCTTGCCCCATAGTGGTATAATAGAACCAATAGGAGAAGGTGGTGACGGAGACGCAGGAGGTAAAGAGGCTGATATGAGAAAACACCCAATTCTAGGCGACGTCCGCCCCTACAATTTCATAAGCCCCGAAGGGCGCGAGGTGACCGCCTGGATGAGCGTGGAGCGGGACCACCGCCTGGGGGCGCTTCTCATTGAGGCCGTGAACGGGGAGGGCACAGGCCAATTCGTCTATGGCATGCCCAAGATCCACTACCCCTATCGGCGGGACAAGGAGGTTGATCTGGAGAACGTCACTCCCGACGACATCGTCCTGCCCACTGGCTACGAGAGGGTGCTCCTGCGCCAGAAGGTTGACGGCACGAACGTC
>CAYWWC010000382.1:0-3967 GCA_964461615.1 uncultured Anaerolineae bacterium | reverse complement strand
GGGTCCTGGAAGATCATCGAGATACCCTCGCTCCGCATCTGACGCAGTCCGTCTCCATCCATCTTGAGGACATCCTGCCCATTGAAGTAGATCTCTCCGCCTGGGATGCGGGCGGGCGGCACGGGCAAGATGCGCAGGATAGCCTTCATCGTCGTCGTCTTGCCGCAACCGGTCTCGCCGACCAGGCCGACCTTCTGCCCGCTGTGCACGATGAAATTCACGCCATCCAGGACTCGCAGCGTGCCCCCGTAGACGCCGAAATGAACGTGCAGGTCCTTGATTTCCAGCAAAGGCGCAGTGTTCATCATTATTAGACCTCCTCAGCGGCGAACATATCGCGCAGGCCGTCACCCAACAGGTTGAAGCCGAGCACGATGACTACGATAGCCAGGGCGGGAAAGACTGAGATCCACCACTGATCGGGTAAGTATCTGGATCCATCGGCGACCATCGTCCCCAGGCCGGGCTTCGGTGGTTGCACACCCAGGCCCACGAAACTGAGCGATGACCCAATGAGAATGACCCACCCCATATCGAGGCTCATCTTGGTGAAGATGGGCGAGATACAGTTGGGCATGATTTCCCTGAAAATAATGTGCGCCTCGCTGGCTCCGATCGTTTCGGCCGACTTAACAAAGAATTCGCTCCGCAGGGCCGAGGCGAGCCCATAGACCAGCCGGGTATACCAGGGCCACCACATCAAGGAGACAGCTATCATGGCGTTGAACAAGTTAGGGGTGAGAACAGAAGCAATGGCCAGAGCCAGCACCAGCGGTGGCACAGCCAGGAAAATGTCGGTGATGCGCATGATCACTGTGTCCAGCCAGGCTCCCTGGTTATAGCCTGCGATCAGTCCCAGTGCCACTCCCGGAGGCACCACCAGCACCAAAACGACCAGGCCCATCATCAGCGAGAAGCGGAAACCGAAGAAAATCCGGCTCAGAATGTCACGGCCTATAACATCGGTGCCGAACAGATATTGCCGGCCTGGAGGGCGGCTGGCATTGGCGAAGTCAACGAACTTGCCGGCGTGCTTCGGGTACGGGGCGACCAGCGGGGCGAAAATGGCCAGGATGACGACGAGGGAGACCGTGACCAGCCCGACGATGGACATCGGATTGCGTGAGAACTTGTACCAATTGCGACCGAGGTTTTCCATAGCGACAGCCATCTTGCTCCTGGCCGGAGCTAGGCTTTTTGCTTGTGCTGTCATATTATTCACCCCTCCCTAAATTGCTACTGAGGGGCGTCCCCGCCCCGTCCAACTTTTTACTTGCCGTCATGTTATTCACCCCTCCCTGGAGCCAAGCGGATTCTGGGATCGAGTTGAGCGACGATGAGGTCAACCAGAATGTTGACGACGATGAACACGACACCGAGAACCAAGATCACAGCCGCGATGGCGTTCAAGTCCTTGCGCAGCATGGCATTGATCCCATAACGGGAGCTACCAGGCCAGTTGAAGATCAACTCAACCAGGAAGGCGCTGCCCATCGTGCCGGCAAAATCAAGACCCAGGATCGAGACAGTCGGAATCAGCGAAGGCTTAAGCAGAAACTTCCTCATGATCACCTTCTCCGGAATGCCGAGAGAGCGCTCGGAGGCGATGTAGTCCTTGGTCAAATTGTCGGACATGGTCGCGCGGGTGATGCGAGCCTCCTGAGCCAACCCGCCCATGGCCAATGAGATCCCGGGCAGGATAAGGTGCTTCAGAGCATCGAAGAAGGTGGTCAGATTGCCAGCCAGCAGAGAGTCTATGGTCATGAGGCCGGTTACGACTGGCGGACGCGTGGCCCCCAGGCTGAGCCTCCCCATGGTCGGCATCCATTCCAGAGTCATGCCAAACAGGAGAAGAAACAGAGTGGCAAAAACGAAAGAGGGGGTCACCACCCCAAGGTAAGAAATGACGCGAAGAACGTTATCAATCCATTTGTCCTTATGTTGAGCAGAGACTGTCCCGAAAAGAATGCCCCCCGCTCCCATGATGATACCCGCGAAGAGGGTCAATTCGAGCGTGGCCGGGAAAAACTCTTTGATATCGTCGGCCACCGGACGCCGTGTCACCAGGGAGATGCCAAAATCGCCGTGCAAGGCATCACGCAGCCAGTAGTAATACTGGGCGTAGAGCGGTTCATTCAGGTGCATCTGCTCTCGCAGGTTATCTACTACCCACTGGGGCGCTCTGGCGCCCACGGCCATCCGCGCCGGATCGCCGGGCATGATGCGGGAGATGCCAAAGATCACTATCGAGAGACCCAATAGAACAAAGACGGAATGGACGACGCGACGAACAAGGAAAGTAATGTAGCTCATCTTTCTTCCTCAATTCTGAAACCTAATGAAATCTAACGGAAGCCCCTGAGGGGTCAAGCAAGGCCCCTCAGGGGCTTGGTCTTAGTGCGGATGCAGCACCTATGGGCCAGTAACTCCGATGGTGGCAGCGAACATGGTGTAACCCATCACCGGAATGACCTCCCCGCGAGCAGCAGGCCAGTCCACGTAGGCCGACTGGTAAGCATGCTTCTGATATTGGTCGTACAGGAAGAGGCTGGGGCTGAGGTCCATGAGGTAGTCCTGTAAGTCCCTGTACTTGGCGTACCTCTCTTCCGTGTCTACGGTGAGCAGGGCATCGTCAATCATCTGATCAAGCTCATCGTCCAACAGCCACTCGTTCTGCGACCAGGTGGGGGCAGCGTCAGAGTGGTAGCGCACCTTCAGCAGGGGACCCGCCTCAGGGAAATCAGCCGAGACGTAGATGGTGACAATGTGCGGACTCAAGTCCTGGCTGGCCGCGTTCTCGACCACAGACAACCACGGCGTGCCGACGACCTCTACATCAATGCCGATGTCGGCCATGTTGGCCTGGAAGAGCAAGGCCCATTTCTCCTCGGCCGGGACCTCGGTGATCCAGTGGACTACCACCGGGTACTGATCGAGTTGATCGGCATAGGCCGACAGCGCCAACTCCTCACGCGCCTTGTCAAGGTCACGCTCAAAGACGAAGACGTCTGGGTTGTGGCCAGCGGTGATGGCTGGAACCGGTCCTCGCGACTGCTGAGTTCCCTCCCACTCTAGAGCCACAGCGGCGTCATAGTCGAAAGCATAAGCCATAGCCCGCCGGAAGTGGACATCGTCCGTCGGCGCCCGCTTGGTGTGGATCATGTAGTAGAACTCGGTCAGAACTGGGAAGGCGGCCACGTCAACCCCCTCCATCCCGTCCAGCGCCTCCAGCGCCTCAATGGTCTGCCACTGATCAGTGATCTCCAGCTCTTGGCGCGACATCAGCGTCCGCACGGTGGCTGCCTCAGTGGTGGCAATGAAACGAACCTCGGCAGGCGCGTTCGGGCTGAATGCTCCGAACCAGGCTGAGTTCTTCGCCATCAGGAGATACTCTTCCAGCGGGAACTCCTTCACCTTGTAGGTGCCAGAGCCAGCGTCGTGAGTGAGCAGGTACTCCTTGCCGTAGTCGCCCTTGTCGCCGTAAGGCCCAGGAGTGATGATGTTGGCCATCACTTCCTCTTCATCGGCAATGTACAGACGAATCAAGCTTGATGAGGAAAAGGCCGCTCGGCTGGGCAAGCTTGAACTCGACGGTGTAGTCGTCGAGGGCGGTGGCGCTTTCGACGGTGCCCAGGAACACGTAGGCGAGTCCCTCGCCGATCTCCAGGATGCGGTTCATGCTGAAGGCAACATCGCTGGCCGTCAACTCGCTCCCGTTGTGGAACTTGACCCCTTTCTTAAGAACGAAGGTCCAGGTGAGACCATCGCCTGAAACCTGCCAACTCTCCGCCAGATGGGAATCAACCCCGCCCCCGGTGTTGGGGAAGACCAGGGTGTCATACAGGTTGCAGAGAGAGGACGTACTGGAGAAGTCAGATCCCACGGCGGGGTCAATGTAGGTGGGCCAGGAGAAGGTGACGTTAAGAGTTCTCTTCTCAGGTGCCGGTTCGCCTTTGGCCAGGGCGGC
>CAYWWC010000381.1:2601-3967 GCA_964461615.1 uncultured Anaerolineae bacterium | reverse complement strand
TGGTGCCCCTATTCTACCACAGATTAACCCTGTTTGAAAAGTGCGGAATACAAGTTCAAAGGCAGTGTTTCCGTAGTGTGCTATTTCACCCTTAATCACACTCCCCGCTTGCCCGCGAACCTCGGGTGCTTGCAGGTCTGAGATGCGCATGGTCAACAGCTCCGCACGGCTGTAGCCCATCATTTCACACATGCGAGGATTCACGTCAATGATCTCATCGTTTCCGTTTACCGAATGGATACCGTCATTGGCCTGCTCAAACAGTATCCGATAGCGCTCCTCGCTCTCCCGCAGCGCGTCCTCCGCCCGCTTGCGCTCGGTGATGTCGCGGACAATGGCCAGAGCTAACCCCTCTTCTCCGCCTGTCATCCGAGAGGTGCTGACCTCCACTGGAATTCGGGTGCCGTCGCGATGTATGTCTATGGTCTCAAAAGGAGCGCCGCCATACTCCAGTTCCTTTCTGATAACGCTGCCTTCTCGTCCGCGAACCTCTGGGGCCTGCAAGTCAGGCACTTTCATGGTCAGCAATTCTTCGCGGGAATAGCCCAGCATCTCACACGCTCGACGATTCACGTCAACGATTGTGTCGTCTTCCCTATTCAAGAAGATGGCGTCGTTGGCCTGCTCAAATAAGGTTCGATAGTGCTCCTCGCTCTCGCGCAGCGCGCCCTCCGCCCGCTTGCGCTCGGCGATCTCGGTCTGTAGCTCGGTGTTCAGACGGCGCAATTCTACCATATCGTCGAAGCGGGCTATGGTGACGTTGATGGCCCGCTCTATCTCTTGCGGACTGGCTGGTTTGGTCAGGTAGGCCCCCACGCCCGCCGCGATGGCCCGTTCGATCACTTCCGACGTGGCGTAGGCCGTCAGCGCCACCACTGGCGTGGGAAAGGTTTCGTAGATGCGTCGAGTGGCTTTGATCCCGTCCATGACGGGCATTTTGATGTCCATCAGGATCACATCGGGCCGCAGAGACTGGGTCATCTCGACCGCCTCCCGCCCATTGAGCGCTTGCCCGACGATGGCATATCCCATCGTTCTCAATAGCGCCGCGGTTGATTGGCTGACCAGGAAGTCGTCCTCAGCGATCAGTATGCGGATCGTCTTTTGATTGCCCATTTGTTGTGCCTCCTAAAGTAACCCACCAAACTGCTATCGAGGGCGGCCTCGCCCTGTCTGGCGGCTTTCTACTCCTGAAGAACGGGGCGGGGACGCCCCTTCGGAGCAAGTAACCCACCAGACTGCTATCGAGGGGCGTCCTCGCCCTGTCTGGCGGCCTTCTACTCCTGAAAATCGGGGCGGGGACGCCCCTTCGGAGCAAGTAACCCACCAAACTGCTATCGAGGGCGTCCTCGCCCCGTCTGGCGGC
>CAYWWC010000381.1:0-2501 GCA_964461615.1 uncultured Anaerolineae bacterium | reverse complement strand
GAGGGCGTCCTCGCCCCGTCTGGCGGCCTTCTACTCCTGAAAATCGGGGCGGGGACGCCCCTTCGGAGCAAGTAACCCACCAAACTGCTATCGAGGGCGTCCTCGCCCCGTCTGGCGGCTTTCTACTCCTGAAGAACGGGGCGGGGACGCCCCTTCGGAGCAAGTAACCCACCAGACTGCTATCGAGGGGCGTCCTCGCCCTGTCTGGCGGCCTTCTACTCCTGAAAATCGGGGCGGGGACGCCCCTTCGGAGCAAAGAGGAAGTTCCGTGGTTCTATGCCTGGGCTGGGAATCGAATGACGGCCACCGCGCCCTCGTCGTTGTGCAGCGACAGTTCCCCTCGCAAGCTCTGGCGCGTCAGGTTCTTTATCAGGTCAAACCCCACCGCGTGACGCTCCAACTGCAACACGTCCTCCGGATAGCCCGGCCCATCGTCCTGAATCTCTAACACAATATTGTTATTCTCCTCTAGGGCGATGCGAACGCTGATGCGCGCTGTGCTGCGCCCCGGCAGGGTGTGCTGGATGGTGTTGGTCGCCAGCTCGTTGATCACTATCGCCAGGTTGTGCGCCTGGTCGGGGGTTACCTGCACCTGGGAAGGATGCACATCTATGAAGACCTGCTTGTCGCGCGGGCACATCTGCGTGGCAGACTTGATGACCTGGCCGGCCAGGCTGCTCAACGGCAAGGGTGCCCACTCAGAAGCGGAGAGCAGGTCATGCACCGTGGCCAGCCCACTTACCCGGTTGGTCAGATTCTGGATTATGGCTTCATACGCGGCGTGATCTGCCATTGCGGCGTAGTCTTGTTCGATGTGGAGCAGGCCGATGATGGCGACCAGTGTATTCTTGACGCGGTGATTGACCTCGTCCAGCAGGGTGGATTTGGTTTTGGCGTCCTGGAGGGCCTTTTCATAGAGTCGGGCATTCTCGACAGCGATGGCTGCGTGGTTGGCGAACAAAGTCAGCAGTTCCAGGTCGGCCTGTGTGAAGCGCCGCGTTTCCACATCGTGCAGGACGTTGATCACCCCTGTTACCTGACCCTGCCAGATCATCGGTGCACTGAGTACAGCAGTGAAAGGATGCTCCTCCTCGTAGATAGCGGCTCGTCCACTCCAGGTACGATAATCGTCAATGATCAGCGGTTCCCCGGTCTGGGCCACGGTGCCAGCCGCTCCCTCGCCGTACTTGAGCACCGTCCCGGCGTAATCATGCGGGGTGTTGTAGCTCACCACGCAGCGGACTTCTTGTTGGTCCGGATCGCACAGATACAGCCCGCCGATTGGAGTGTCTAGCAGCCGCGTGGCCCGCTCGACGATGGTCTGGAGCAGGGTGGGCAAATCGTGCGGAGCGGTGATGTCGAGCACGGTTGCCTGGAGCGTGGCTAATTCCTCAGCTCGGCGGCGCAGCGCGTCCTCCGCTCCCAAACGGGCAACCGCGCTGCTGATTTGGGCAGCAATCGTTTCGAGCGCATCGCGGGAGAAAACGGGCACCTCGTCAGCGGTATGGGAGGCGATATTCAGACAGCCGATCACTCGACCCTCGTGATGCATCGGAATGATAGCGGTGGCACGCAGGCCCTCACGCTGTCTAGCTTCATCCAGGGGAACCCCCAATTTCAGATGTTCAGTGTAGGTTGGCTTGCCCGCCATGACCAGACCGACACTGGCTGAATCTGCATCATAGTGTGACGCACTCCTGACAAAATCAGGCGGCAGTCCCTTATGAAATGCGAGGTCCAAAGCCCCGGATGCATCGTCCACAAGGTAAACTCCACCGCAGTCCATCTCTGAGACGTGGAGCGCGGCCTCAATGCATAGATGCAGTCCCTCATCAAGGTCAGGGGTAGCGCTAAGCGCCAGACCCAGGTCGCGTTGGGTGCGGATCAGATTATCCGCCCGCTTGCGCTCGGTGATGTCCCAGTCTATCCCTGTGAACCGAATGGGTCGGCCGCGCTCATCCCGCTGAACTCTACCACGGCTATGGATCCAGCGGATGCTATCATCCTTGTGACGGATGCGATATTCTATCTCGTACGAGTCCGTACGGCTTGCTCGGTGGGCTTGCGACTTCTCTAGCAACACCGCCAGATCTTCAGGGACGATTCGGCTCTCCCAGGCTGCCAGGGAGTTTGGGAATTCGCTATCCTCGTAGCCAATGAAGCTCTTCAGGCGCGGCGAGAAGTAGGCGTCGTCAATAGCGTGCAGGGGATCATTGGGATTCAATTCATAGTGCCACTGACCTCCATTCGAGCCATCAACAGCGAGGGCAAGCCGTTGCTCACTCGCCCGCAGCGCCTCCTCCGCCCGCTTGCGCTCGGTGATGTCGGAGTAGTGTTCGATGCGCCCCCCTGCGTACAGGCCCGATCGGATGGGCTGGCTCCAATGATCGAGCCAGCGTTCTTTGCGCTCGCCACCAGCAAGCACACGACATTCAAAATTCTCTACATACTTAACCTTTGCAGGAACGTGAAAAAGGTGGGGCATCGGTAGAGAACTTGAC
>CAYWWC010000380.1:0-3972 GCA_964461615.1 uncultured Anaerolineae bacterium | reverse complement strand
GACCCAGGGCGGCCTAAGTACAGGGACGCCCAACCTCCCGAAGTCCAAGAGGCTTCCCAGTTCCTGCTGGCCACCGCCATGCACGAGACGGGCAAGTTTAAACTCTTGTAAGAAGCCCCCCGAGTCAACCGCACAGGTGGCTTTTTGGGTTAGGCCAGATTGCGCAAGTGCATGAGCCTGAAGAACGAGTAGCAGAGTTGCACGAACCGACACTCTGTGGTAGAATGTAGTATCAATTAGAGTTGCAACTGATACTACAGGAGGAGGCCCATGTCTTTGATCGGCGTGCGTGAATTGCGAGAGCAGACCAGCGAAGTGATCCGGCGAGTGCGCCAAGATCGCGCTGAGTATGTGGTTACCTACCAGGGCCGGCCGGTGGCAGTCATTTTGCCCCTGGATGCCGGGCGGGCGGAGAGGGAGATGGTTCAAGCCAGCAAGAAGGCCGTACTGGGCAACTGGGAGCGTTACGAACGCCTGGCCGAGGAGCTCCGCCGCGATTGGCCGGCCGATCTTTCGACCCAGGACGTGATAGACTCGATTCGGCGCTGAGGGGGAGACGATGTACACTATTGATGCCAGCGTCCACGTCAGCGCTTTGAACCCCGCCGAGGCCGATTCCGCTACCAGCCGGGCGTTCCTGGCCCTGGTGCGGCAGCAGCGGCTACCCCTGTTCTGTCCCACCTTGTTATTGGTCGAGGTAGCCGCCGCCGTGGTGCGGGCTTTTGACGACGCCGAACGCGCTGTGGCATTGGCGGCGGCCTTGCGCGGCCTGCCCAACCAGACCCTGGTGCTATTGGACGAGGCCCTGGCGGACCGAGCTGTCGCACTGGCGGCGTCGGCGCGCCTGCGTGGCGCCGACGCGATCTATGCCGCCGTGGCCCAGCAGTACGGCGCCACGTTGGTCACCCTCGACCGCCAGCAATTGGATCGGCTACCGCCCCTGGTGATCACCGCCTGCCCCACTGACGTGCTGAGCGAGATGGAAGCCGGCGACGAAGATTCACACTGACTTCTACTTTGTCTGCGTTCCAAGAGTATTGGCAAACTTGGGAAGTAAGAAGGAGGAAAAAATGAGCTACCAGAAGTTACTACAGCGCATCATTCGCACAGCATTGGTGCTGTCTTTCTTAGTTGGGTGCCGCACCGCTACGCCCACACCCACTACACCCCCGCCCACACCCGTCCCCCCAACGGCTACCCCCACCCTCGCCCCACCGACGCCCGTTCCGACCTCCACCCCTCTACCGCCGACTCCGGAGGTGCGATACACTCCCATAGCTGCGGCAGCGGTACCCCCCATCGTCGTGGATCGCGCGCCGGTCCGAGGGGCGGCCCTGCGGCCTGAGGGCGTGGTCGAAATCGCCTTCGACCGGCCTATGGATACGAAAACCATCCAGGCAGCCTTTGCCCTCCAGCCGGCCGGCGGCGAGGCCATCGCTGGCCAGACCACCTGGCCCAATGAGCGAACCATGCGCTTTCAACCAACACAGGCCCTGGCCCGCAACACCGCTTACGACGTGGTGCTGACGCAGGATGCCACCGACAAGAACGGCACGCCGCTGGGCGAACCTCACGTGTTCCGCTTCTTCACCACCGGCTTTCTGGAGGTGGCTCAGGTCATTCCCGCCCACGGCATCACCGACGTTGAGCCTGACAGCGCCATCACCATCATGTTCAACCGGCCGGTAGTGCCCCTGACGACGCTGGGGCAGCAAAAAGACCTGCCACAGCCCCTCGTCCTTGATCCCCCCGTCGTCGGTGAGGGTGAGTGGTTGAACACCTCCATTTACATCTTCCGGCCCAGCGAGATCATGGCTGGCGGCACCACGTACTCCGCGCGGGTGACAGGCGGCTTGACCGACGCCGCCGGAGATGCGTTGCTGCCCGACGACTTCACCTGGCAGTTCGCGACCACCGCGCCCAAGGTGGTCTGGGTCACACCATGGGACGACGCCCCGTTGGTGGACGTTGACACCGCCATCGAAGTCCAGTTCAGCCAGCCCATTGATGCCGACTCGGCGCGGGCTGCCTTCGACCTTCAAACGGGCTCCCAGGCTGTGCCCGGCCAGATCGAAGCTGACGGCGATACCGTGACCTTCACGCCGGATGCGCGGCTGGCCTTCGACCAGAGCTACCAGGTTACTATAGCGCCGGGGGTGACTTCGGCGGCCGGCGGCGCTGGCATGGCCGAAGCCTACGTCTGGCGCTTCACCACTGTCCCCCTGCCGCGCATTGTTGACACCGAGCCCCAGGACGGTGAGCGCGAAGCCTGGCCGTACACCAGCTTCCGGATCCAGTTCAATGCCCCCATAGATCCAACCACGGTGATGCCTCGCGTCTCCATGACCCCGTCCCTCGAGGCGACCGAGGTGTACACTTCCTATTCGAGTTGGGATAACAGCTTCTTTTTCCACTTCGGAGCCCAACCGTCCAGTGACTACGAAGTCCGCATCGAGCCTGGGATCGCCGATCCCTACGGGAACGAGATCGAAGATGGTCGCACGGTGCGTTTCCGAACGGCGGCGCTGGATCCGGACTACCGCTTGCACGTGCCCGATATAGTGGGCACCTACAATGCCTACGATCCGGCGCGGCTGTACGTGTCCTACGTGAACCTGAATCGCTTCAACCTGAGCCTGTATCGCCTCGGCGCCGAGGCCACTCTCCAACCGATCTATCGTTTGATTGAGGATTTGCCGGCGGACTCGAGCCTGATTCGCCAGTGGGAACTCCCTCTGGAAGCCCCGCTGAACGAGCGGAGTTACGCGCCCATTGATCTGGCGGAGGGCGGCGGCCAGCTCGAGCCCGGTCTCTACCTGTTGGACACCGACGCGCCGGGCATGGATCGCGACTACTGGGGCCGGCGGCACATTCTGGTCGTGTCCCGCATCAACCTGACCGTCAAGTCCGGCCCGCGGGATCTGTTGGCCTGGGCGACGGATCTGGCGACTGGAGAGCCGGTGTCCGATCTATCGCTCACTTTCGCGGTGCAAGAAAGCGGGCGGCTGGGCAGCGCCAAGACGGACGCCGACGGCGTCGCCCAACTCGACCTGACCGCTCAGCCCTATGGGCCGATCATCGTCTACAGTGACGAGCCCTTCACCGCCGGGTCGCCGCAATGGGGGCGGGGCACGTCGCCGTGGGATTTTGGGGTGCAAGGCGGCTACGGTTGGTCGGACTTTCGCGCGCATATCTACACCGACCGGCCCATCTATCGCCCAGGCCAGACGGTGTACTTCAAGGGCGCCATTCGCGCCGAGGATGACGTCAGTTACACTCCACCCGACCTCAGTCGAGTCCAAGTTACTGTGCGCGATGCCAACTACGAGGAAATCTATAACCAATCGCTGGACGTCGGTGAGGCTGGCACATTCAATGGTCAACTGGAACTAGGCGATGGAGCATCCCTGGGCAATTACGGCATCAGCGTGGAGTTCCAGAATCAGGGCTTCGGGGCTGAATTCCAAGTGGCCGCCTATCGTCCGCCGGAGTTCGAGGTGACGGTTGATCCCGGCGCTGACGAAGTCTTGAAAGGTCAGGACATCAAGGCCACTGTCAACGTCAACTACTTCTTCGGTGGCCCCGTGGCCGACGCCCCTGTCGAGTGGAACGTGCTGGCGGAGACCTACAGATTCGAGCCGCCGTGGGGTGGTCGCTACAGCTTCACCGACAGCGACGATCCGTGGCTCTGCTTCGACTGCTGGTGGTACCGCCGCGAGGAGTATCGCGAGCCGATCCTGAGCGGTACTGGAACCACCGATGCTCAGGGCCAACTGGTTATTGAGCTTTCGGGTGCCGAGTTGCGCGAGAAGCTGCCTGAGGGCAGCGCAGAGATAACCCTAGAAGCCACCGCGACTGGGCGCGACAACCAGTTCATCTCCGGTCGCAGCAGCCTGATCGCCCACCGGGGCGAGTGGTACATTGGCCTCAGCCCGCAGCGCTACGTGGGCGAAGCTGGCGATGACTTTGCCA
>CAYWWC010000379.1:0-3989 GCA_964461615.1 uncultured Anaerolineae bacterium | reverse complement strand
TGATAAAAGTATGGACGCGGCGCTGGTGGCAGCCGAGGCAGGCATACCGGTGGGCTTTATGGCCATGCCTAACACGGGTTCTACTGCGCCTGCCACACTTGCCGGGACTATATCTCAGAGCGACGCTGAGATTGTCTCAGCCATGGTCTTAATCCAAATGGCTTGTCCCGGTGCATCAATATATCACTCCTTGATGCCGGGGATGACCCACCCACGCACCGGTGCCTACTATGGCCATGACAGCCACGTATATGCGATTGGCGTTGAGCTGGCTCATATGTGGGGGGTACCCACGTTGGCCGGATCATTTGGATCGGGTTCTCATTGGCTGGGGTGGGAGACTGGAATGGGGGGCGGAAAGACCTCCTTCCTTTGCGCTCTGTGTGGCGCGGAAACCGGCAGTGGCATGGGATTAATTCGCGGCAGCACACTTCTTTACCCTGAGGCCCTGGTTTTGGATAGGGAACTTTATAATAGTGTTCGCAATGATGCGGCAGGGCTGAATACCAGCCCAGACTATATGGCCCTGGACGTGATCCAAGCGGTTGGGCCGCGCGGCCATTTCCTCAGGGAGAAGCATACGCGTAACCATTTCCGCAAATTGGGATTCTCAGAGGTATTGCGCATTCCTGATAAAAACAGTGGCTATCGCGACCCATTTGAGGTGGCCCGAGAAAGAACCGACTGGATTTTGGAGAATCACCACCCAGAACCGTTGAGCGAGGCGCAGCAGGCGGAATTCAAGCGCATTATACAGGCGGCAGAGCGGGAATTGGGCGCGTAGGCCACACTTGTTGCATAGGGAGGCAGATATGTATTCCGAGACTCCAGACATTATTTCTTTCCCCTTACCCTTCAAGAGCGAACTGCTGACGCGAGAGCAGCTTGAGACCCTGAAAGCTGGAACGCTGCGCCTGTTAGACGAGGTCGGCGTCCACTTTCCGTCCCGCAGGGCGCTGGAGATCTTCGCCGACCACGGCGCGCGGGTGGACTGGGAGCGTGAGATCGTCCGCATACCGCCCGACCTGGTTAAAAAGGCCATGTCCACAGCGCCGCGTTCCTTTGTGTTGGGAGGGCGCGAGGAGCGCTTTGACCTGCTGCTGGACGGCAGTCGCTCCTACCTGGCCACCGACGGCACCGGCGTGCACGTGATGGATCCGGAGACACGCCAGATGCGCCCCTCGCGCAAAGCGGACGTGGCGCTGATGGCACGGGTTTGTGATGCTCTGCCCCTGGTCAGCTTCTTCTGGCCGCTGGTCGGCGCGCAGGATTACGGCCTCACCGCGCCGTTGCACCAGTGCCACGCCGGGCTGACCAACACCCTCAAGCACGTGCGCGGAGGGATGACGGTACCGCCACAGTTGGCCCCCTACGTTGTCGAGATGGCGACCGTGGTGGTGGGCAGCGACGAGGAGCGGCGGCGGCGGTCGCCCATCTGCGCCAACTTCTGCACCATAGCCCCGCTGGCCCAGGACGGTCACAGCATCGAGACGGCGCTGATCTACGCCGAGGCGAACATTCCCATCAGCTTCATGGCCATGCCGACCATGGGCTCCACCGCGCCGGCCACTCCCCTGGGCGCGTTGGTGGTCGGAGATGCCGAGGTGGTGAGCGGCATGGTGCTGTTGCAGTTGGCCTATCCCGGCGCGCCGGTGTTCCACTCAAACTATGTCTCACTCATGAACCCGCGCACGGGTGGCTACATCGGCGACGTGCCGGTCCCCCTGTCGTGGATAGCCGTGCAACAGGCCCACGCCTGGGGTGTGCCCAGTCTGGGCGGCGGCAGCGTCAGCAGCGACGCAGCCGACGTGGGCTGGCAGTCGGGCAGCGACGCTGGAATGGGCGCGGCCCTTGTCCCACTGTACGGCGGCGAGATCTGCGCCTACATGGGCCTGCTCGGTAGCTCAATGATCCTCTACCCCGAGCAGGTGATCCTCGACCACGAGATCTGCCGGTATGCGTACGACCTGTTGCACGGGTTCGAGTTCGACGAAGCGGACATGGCGCTGGACGTGATCGCAGCCGTGGGGCCGCGCAGCCACTTTTTGAAGCAGAAGCACACCCGCCAGCGCATCCGTGACTTTCGACTGCCCCTGCTGACGGATCAAAGTAACACCGATGGCAGCCCCCGCGATCCGCGCGAGGTGGCTATGGAGGAGTTCAAACGGCTCAGCGGGACGCATCACCCCAAGCCCCTGCCCCAGGAGGCGCTGGCTGAGCTCGACCGCATCCTGGCGGCAGCCGAGCGCGAGCTGAGTCCGTAAACTCGTAAATTCGGAAACTCATAGATTCGTAACTGGTCTTTCACTACCGGACACTTTTCTATTCTGCCACGAATTTCACGAATTCACACGAAGGTGGGGACAAAAATTAGTGAAATTCGTGAAATTCGTGGCGAAAAACTCAGATAGCGGTTAGCAAAACCGCCCTGCTGAAAAAGTGTACGGTAGCAAAACTGGTCTACGAGTCCGCGAATTCACGAATCTACGAATCCACGAATCTACGAATCTACCGACGCAAGGAGAGGAAAATGACATACAGCGAAACACCTCAACTACAACCGATTGTCCCAGCCTATCACCTGCGCATCTTGGACGACGAGCAATTAGAGCAGTTCAAGTCGGCCACGCTGGAGATTCTGGAAGAAACCGGCATCCACTGCCCTTCGGAGAAGGCCCTGAACATCTACGCCCAGCACGGGGCCCAGGTGGACTTCGAGCGCCAGATCGTCAAACTGCCGCCCGACGTAGTAATGGAGGCTATGTCCCACGCGCCGCGCTACTACACCATGGGCGCGCGCTCACCGACCCACGACCTGAACCTGGACGGGACGGCCATGTACTGCGCCACCGATGGCACTGGGACGGAGACAATTGACTTCGAGACCCGCCAGCGGCGCGCTTCGGTGAAGCAAGACGTGGCCAAGATGGCGCGGGTGGTGGACTATTTGTCCTCCATGGCCTTCTACTGGCCCATCGTCAGCGCCCAAGACTTCCCGGCCACGGCGCCGCTGCACGAACTGGATGCCTCGTTCAACAACACCGTCAAGCACGTGCAGAGCGAGACACTGATGGGAGAGAAGACGGCCCGCTACGCTGTCGAGATGGCCCAGGTCGTGGCCGGCGATGAAGCGACCATGCGCCAGCGCCCGCCCCTCTCGTCTCTGATCTGCACCATCGCCCCGCTGGCCCAGGACAAGGGCGGTATGGAATCCGCGCTGGTCTTCGCCGAGGCCCGCTTGCCGGTCGGCTTCATGTCCATGGCCACCGCTGGCTCGACCGCGCCCGCCACCATCGCCGGCACCATCGCCGTCGCCGATGCCGAGATGGTAGCGGCCATGGTGTTGATTCAGATGGCCTACCCTGGCGCGCCAACCTACCATTCGATGATACCGGGCATTATGCACCCGCATACGGGAGACTTCTTGGGCGGCGAATGGGATGCGGGTTGGTTTTCTTTGGTAGGGACAGAGTTGGCTCACCTATGGGGCGTGCCTACGTTGACCGGCATTGGCGCAGAAGCTCCAACACCAAACTGGGAGTCCGCTGTGGGAATGGCCGCCAGCATACTGATGTGTGCCCTCTGTGGAGCGGAGACGGCCAGTGGCCTGGGGCTGCGGGAAACCTGCACCTTGCTCTACCCCGAGGCGCTAGTCCTGGATAACGAAAGCTACGAAACAGCGCGATTCTACGCCGCCGGCCTGGATGTCAGCCCGGAGGATTTTGCGCTGGACGTAGTCAAGGCCGTGGGACCGCGCGGGCATTACCTGGCCCAAAAGCACACGCGCGAACAGATGCGCAAGTGGCAACTTTCGGAGCTAGTCAACCAACCCAGCCCCGAGGGCGGCTACCGGGATCCGATCGAGGTGGCACGCGAAAAAACAGACTGGATTCTGGAGCACCACCACCCGCAGCCGTTGGAGGAAGCGCAGCAAGCAGAGCTGACCCGTATCCTCCAGGCGGCGGAGCGTGAAATGAATCCGTAAGCTC
>CAYWWC010000378.1:0-4002 GCA_964461615.1 uncultured Anaerolineae bacterium | reverse complement strand
AACGCAATCAGAAACAGGTGCTTTTCTGACACGGTTGGTGCAAAAGCTGTTGCGTGAGCGCGGTTTCACCCTCGATCAACTGGTGCACGACAAGTATCGCCTACGAGCGGCCCTTGTTGAGAAGATCGGAAGAATTCGCAAAGATGCTCGGAATGAAGCATATCAGCCCTTTCTCGATTTGGAAGCGTCGCCGCTGACTGTCACACCAGGATGTTGCTTCACGTATGATTCCCACCGTTACCCCATCAATTGCCTCTATCAAGGCCCCTACCAGTTCAACAAGCACTACTACCCGCAGATTGGAGGTTTTGATAGCGGTGAAGAGTTCGAGTATGCGCAATTCATTGATACTTTGCCCGAGGTAAGGTTTTGGGTGCGCAACCCGGCGCGTGGCTCAAGAGCCTTTAGGCTTCAAACATCCACTGACAAATTCTATCCCGATTTCGTTTGCCAACTGCACGATGGGCGATATCTCGTTGTCGAGTACAAGGGCGTAGACAGGTGGAGTAATGACGACTCCAGAGAGAAGCGCAAACTTGGCGAGTTGTGGGAAAAACGCAGCGACAGGGCTTGTCTTTTTATCATGCCCAAAGGCAAGGACTTCGCTGTGACCAGAGTCAAGGTTGCCGTTTAATTCGATTTTGGTGTGCCCTGCTAAGCTGTCGTCTGCTAACCGGTGCGAGTCCAACCGTGGGAACTCCCAGGAGGCCACGTAGCAGGCATCCAGTGCATCACGAGATTTGTATAAGCATTATGCGTCAAGATTGACGCGATAAAAGCTTCATGGTGTCAATAACGTCGCATGAGCATTGTTGGGCCGTCTTCGGCAAACCACCAAAGATGGTGCTACTGAAGGGGACTACATTATGTCAGAAACTGATTCCCAACATTACATCATCGCGGGGGGGAATGAGGGATCTGAGCGACTGAAGATATTAGCTCGCGCAACCTGGCCGACCAGCGAGACGTTTCTCCAGGCGGCAGGACTGTGCGAAGGAATGCGCTGCCTGGACGTTGGCTGTGGAAACGGGGCGATCACGCTTCGCTTGCGGGCAAAGGTCGGCTCGTCAGGAGAGGTCGTTGGACTGGACAGCGATGCGCGCATGATTCAAGTTGCCAGGCGTTTCGCTCAGCAAACAGACGCCAAAGCACAGTTCCGGGTCCTCAACATCGAGCAGGACTCGCTGGGGGAAGAATCGGCGTACGACTTCGTATACGCCCGATTCCTGCTCTCACACCTGGCGAGCCCAGAGCAGGCGATGCAGAAGCTTCTCAAGGCGCTGCGTCCAGGCGGGATCCTCTCCGTCGAGGATGTTGATTTTCGAGGCCATTTTTCCCATCCCCAGAGTCCCGCTTTCGATCGCTATGTGCAGTTGTACGAGGGGGCGGGTCGGAAAAACGGGGGCGATCCTTGGATCGGGCCGAGACTGCTGGGTATGTTAATGGATGGCGCGCTGAACCAGGTGAAGTTGCAGGTGGCGCTTCCCACGTTCTATGAAGGGGAAGGGAAACTCATGGCGCTGCTCACCATGCAGAACATCCGGGACACGGTGATCGCGGCGCAACTGGCTACCGAACAGGAGGTTGATCGAATCATTTCAGAGCTCAATGAGTTCACAAACGACCGGCGATCTATCATGAGCTTGCCCAGATTGTTTCACGTCTCCGGCGCGAAGTGAACAAAGGCGAGCATAAGCTCAGGGCGAGCAGTATAACGTGTTGCGCCCTGAATGGGAGACCGGTCCGAACAGCACAATCGACCGGTTGCCGAGCGATATGGCAGATTCTGGATGAAGCATACCCTAACAATCCGCTGCTCGTGCCCTGAAAGCTGTCGTCTGCTAGCCGGTAGAAATCCAGTCGTGGCCTGCCGTGAGTCTGTCCTAAGCTTGCCGAAGGGCTGAGCCGAACGGTAACTGCCAGGAGGCCACGTAGCAGGCATCCAGTACCTTCGAGGGACTGAAGGTACTGAACGAGAGAACATGATCGGAGAACCCAATGCCCGTGGACAGTTTCAAATATCTGCCCCGCATCATCGCGGCGTTCTACCAGATGCCATCTACAATGCTACGCCAGCCAGAGCTCCCCATCCCCTGGACGCCACTGCCGCGTCCCGTGGCAGACTGCAAGTTCGGATTGGCAACGTCGGGCGGGCTGTATCACCAAGGCGTCGAGCCGCCGTTTGACCTGGAGCGGGAGAAGCAGGAGCCCACCTGGGGCGATCCCACCTACCGCACCCTTCCCAGCGACATCCGACAGGCAGAGGTGGGGGCCAGCCACCTGCACATCAATACGCGGGACGTGCTGGAAGACTTCAACATCCTGCTGCCCATCCATCGTTTCCAGGAGCTGGCTGCCGACGGCGGAAAATCTCGCTACGGGGACGGCGGAAAACCTCGCGAACGCGTGGGCGGCCTGGCGAAACATGCCTACTCCTTCATGGGCTACCAGGGTTTCCCCCCGGATACCACCGCCTGGCAGCAGACCTACGGCCCCCAGGTGGCTGAGAAACTCAAAGCCGAGGAGGTGGACTGCGTGTTGAAGCGAAAAGCCGCTCACCCCTGCCTGACCGGACTGTGCTGCCAACGTGCCCGTGTTGGCACGGACGCTAGAGGCTGCCGGCCTTTCCACCATCCTGGTGACGAACATGCCCTTCTGGGCGGAAAAAGTCGGCGTGCCGCGCACCCTGGCCGTCGAGTTTCCCTTTGGACACACGCTGGGCCAGCCCCACGACGTGGCCCAGCAAATGCGGGTGATCCGCCAGGCGTTGGAGGTGCTGGAAACGGCAGCAGCCCCCGGCGCGATCGTTCACTCCCCGGAGACGTGGCCTGTGCCCCAGAAAGAGGCCACGAAGGACTGGCAGCCGGCGGAGCCATCGCCCGTTATCCAGGTAATGGCCCCCCGCTTCCGCGAAATGTTGCGACAACGACGGCAACGCAAAGCGTGAAGTGGAGGGGTTAGCCAGAGGATCAAAAATGACAGCGAAGCTTCGCAAATACAAGCCAGAACACGATTTCTTGCGCATTCGCGACTTTCTGGTGAATACCTACCAGATTATCGGAAAACCCCTGAACTGGCGCCTGGAGAGGTGGAACTATGCCCGCTATTTCGTTGCGCCGATGCTGGGTACTTACGGGCAGGGAGAACCCAGTCCTGAGGACAGCTTGAAGCCCATCCGTTTCTGGGAAGATACCATCGGGGTCTGGGAGAACGATGAGGGCGAAATCGTGGGCGTGGTGAACATGGAATACCCAGATCCTGAGCACCCAGGGTTTGGAGGAGCGTTCTTCCAGCGCCATCCGCAATACACTCTCCTCCTTGATGAGATGCTAGATTATGCTGAAGCAACCTTGATCAATAGGAAAACTAACTCGCTCCACACCTACATCTACGACTATGACGAGACGTTCCAGGCGTTGGTCCAGCAGCGGGGCTATCAGCAAGACGTGGAGCATCCGGAATATGATTCGGTATTCGTCATCAAGCACCTGCCTGAGCCAAGACTGCCGGAAGGCTACGTCGTGCGATCCATGGCCCAGGAGAACAACATAGAGTTGCGGCGCGAAGTCTTTGGACGGGCCTTCAACCACACCGATCCGGCGGAGTGGCCCAGCGCCTTCTCTTACCAAGAACTGCAAAAAGCGCCGGACTACCGCAAGGACCAGGATCTCTATGTCGTGGGGACTAACGGTGAGTACGTCTCCTGCTGCATCCTCTGGTACGACGAGAAGAACAAGATGGGCGTCCTCGAACCCGTCGGCGCCCATCCCGATTTCAGGCGCAAGGGATTCGGAAGGGAAGTCGTCATGGAAGGCATCCGGCGGGCGGCCGCCCTCGGTGCGGAAAAGGTCTGCGTCGGCTCAGGCCAGCGGTTCTATGAAGCCATCGGATTCCAGAAGAAATACGTCAGCTATACCTGGACGAGGCAGTGGTGATTGCTCAAGTTGGCTCTTTAGGATTTCGCAGGGTCAAGCTGAGAAATTCGCCACGAATTGCACGAAT
>CAYWWC010000377.1:0-4025 GCA_964461615.1 uncultured Anaerolineae bacterium | reverse complement strand
AAATGAAACCAGGGACAACACCGGAACACTACATGAGGCAAACCTTAACCCTGGCTGCTAAGGCCCTCGAACTCGGTGAATTCCCCATCGCGGCTATTGTCGTCCTTGATGACGCCGCTTCATCACATGTACGTAGCGGCATCATCGCCAGGGCGACTGCTTCGGAGCAACGCGAGAGACGCTTTCTGGGCCACGCCGAGCTGGTAGCCCTGGAAGAAGCCGACAGGCTGGGACTGTCTCTCGACAATCGGCGGCACGCCAAGCTGTTCACCACTCTTGAGCCATGCTTGATGTGTTTGGGCGCGGCCATGTCATTCTTTCTGGGAGAGATATATTACGGCCTAGAGTCACCAGGGGATGGGGCCGTCAGTTTGGCCAAGGCGTGGGCCAGAAAAGAGGATGACATGCCAGGCTATCAGCTTCCCAGAATCACCGGGGGGCTGCTGCGAGAGGAAAGCATCAGACTTTTTGAGAGATATGTGTCCCAGCGTCCACCTGGTCCAATGCGAGATTGGGCGGAGACGTTGGCAAAACTCCGGTGAACCTCATCAATCTCACTGTGCATGCAGAGAAGGGACATCTCATGTCTGTTTTGAATACCGTTCGGGGACGATTATGTCTTGCCCTGGTCGTTTTGCTGGTAATTGGGGGAGGCTGCTCTCCGGAGGAACCACCTACCAACTTACCAACTGCGGAAGGACCGCTTGGTGGCCTGCCACCTGCGCCGGCCTTCTCCGTGGTAGCGGGCTCAACCCAGAAGATCTGCCAGCTCACAGGTGAGTACGATTACCACGAGGCGGCTGAAGCCGGGGTGGCCCCGCAGGAGAAGCCAACGCTGAACCGAACCTATGCCAACTATGGAATTCACGGCACCGACCTGGGAGCTTCGTTCGAGCACAGCGGCAAGCTGTGGTTTCTGTTCGGAGACACCCTGGCAACTGAAACGCTTCCAGTTGATCCCCTGGATGGGAAATCGCACTCAGGCCCCCATCCACTTGTAGCAGACTCGACTGCTTACACCACAGATACTGATCCCACCGACTGTATCTCCCTCGAGTTTCTGAGGGATCCAGATAATCCCGATTTCTGGAGATACCCCAGCTTCGACCAGAACGGAGGCGCGGTTCAGGAGGAGGGCTTGAGCGTTGGGGCCTCAATGTACGTATGGTTTTCACGCGGGGATGAAAGTGGGTCCACGTTGACCCTGGCGCGTTCAGACAACGATGGCCAGAGCTTCACTATTCTTCACGATGTGAGCAGCAATTGCTTCATCGGGGCCAGCGTTCAACCCATTCCCAACCTGGTGATCCCCGGTCTGGAGGAGGTAGGGGAGACCGACTGGCTATTCATTTTCGGCATCGGGCCTGTGTACCGCGAAAGCGATCTGTTCCTGGCGACGGTTCCCCTCGCGTTGATCGAGGATCCTCAGGCCATGGTCTATTTCGCCGGCCTTGATGAGAACGGCCTGCCCCACTGGAGCGAATCGGAGAGCGACGCCCAGCCGGTCATAGACGTTGACAACCCGTTGGCAAACGGTGACTGGTTCGCGGGAATCCCACTCGAAGAAAAGGCCAATACCGAAGGCGGCATCGGGGAATTCTCTGTGCACTACAGCGAAGTGGCCGAGACCTGGATCGCCATGTACAACTGCGACTTTCTCTCCATCGAGATGCACACCGCAGATTTCCCGTGGGGGCCGTGGAGCCAGGCCGTCACGGTGTTCGACCCCATAGAGGATGGCGGGTACTGCGGCTTCCTGCATTTGGCTGACGACTTTGAGCAGATTCTCAATCTCAATTGCGAGTACAACGTGACCGTTCCGGGGAGATCTGATCCTGGCTCCCCTTACGGGCCCTACATCATGGAGCGCTACACCACCGGCGATCGCAATCAGGCTACCCTATACTTCGTGATGTCTATGTGGCATCCCTACAACGTTCTGGTAATGACGACGCAAATACAGCGACATTTGCCGTAATCTTGCTTAGAAAGGAGCGCATTGAAAACAACAAAGACATTAGCGGAGTTGAACGAACCTATTCGCCTTCTGGCCTCCCAGGTGGATCAGGCCTCCGAGGTACTGGCCAGAGCATTTCAGGATGACCCGGCATACACTCAACTCTTCCCCGATCTCGATGAGCGGCTGAGTTCGCTGCGATGGCTTTGGGGAGGTGTATTAAAGCACTGCCTGGTGTATGGCGAAGTCCACACCACCTCGCTGGTGAATGGCACGGCTGGCTGGCTTTCACCGGGGAATGTGGAGGTGACCTTTTGGCAGATGCTTCGCACAAGGTTTGCCCTCCAAAGAGCGGTAGCGAGGTTTGAGAAAAACGCGCGCGACAGCTTCCTTGAGGTGCTGGACTACCTGGATGGCGTCCACAAAGCTGTGATAAAGAGACCACATTGGTACTTGTGGGTGTTGGGAGTGGATCCGTCATGTCAGGGTCAGGGGATTGGGGGAAAGCTGATTGAACCGGTGCTTGCGCGTTCGGATGATGAGGGGGTGCCATGCTACTTGGAGGCAATGACCGAGAGGAATGTGGCATTCTACAAGAAGCGCGGGTTCAAGGTGGCACGCGAAGGGGAAGTTCTGGGACAGCAGGTGAGGGTTTGGATGATGTTGAGGGAGCCAGGCCAATCAGTGTAGCTTGACAAGATAGGAGGAGCATCTCATGTCTGTTTTGAATACTGTTTTGGGGGCGATCATGCGCCCCGCCTTGCGTGCTATCAGTCGCTCGCGTCTTCCAGTGAAGCGAGGAGTTCACGTCATTCCCACACTGGAAGGCCGCGTGGAGGTCTTTCGCGATCAGTGGGGCATTCCACACATTTACGCCGACCACCTACGCGATGCTTGTCGTGCCCAAGGCTACGTCCACGCCCAGGACCGCCTGTGGCAGATGGAGGTCAACCGGCGCGTCGGGCAGGGCCGCCTGGCCGAGTTGTTTGGCGAAGTCGCGCTGGATACCGACCGCCTGATCCGCACCTTTGGCTTCCACCGGCTTGGTCAGGCCGACCTGGACAACCTGCCCGACGACGCGCGGGCCGAGGTTGTGGCCTACGCCGAGGGAGTCAATGCCTTCATCGAGCAAGCCGGGAAACGCCTGCCGGTGGAGTTCATGATGGTCGGTCATCGCCCCGAACCCTGGACGCCCCTGGACTCGATGGCCTTCGCCCGGGTGATGATCTGGCAACTCTCCCATGCCTGGGCCAGCGCCATCGTCCGGGCGCGCATCATCGAGAAAGTAGGCCCGGAACGGGCCGCTGACCTTGAGATCAAGTACCCGGAGCGACACCCCACTACGCTGCCAGAGGGAATCGAGTTCAACCGCCTCGAGCCGGATGGAATGCTCAAAGCCGTGCAGGGACCCTACCTGAACAAGGGACTGGAGTCAGGTTTTGGCAGCAATGGGTGGGCCGTCGCAGCCAGCAAAAGCGCCAGCGGACACGCCGTGCTGTGCAATGACATGCACCTGAAAATCAACGCGCCGTCGCTGTGGTATTTTGTGCATCTGAACGCCGGGGAGAATAGCGAAGCGCTACACGTGGCCGGAGTTTCGCTGCCCGGTGCGCCCTACGTGATGGTCGGCCACAACTCCCGCATCGCCTGGGGAATGACGCTGGCCTTCACTGATTGCGAAGACGTGTTCGTCGAACAGCTCGATCCGGGGAACCCACACCGTTACCTCTTCAAGGATGAATGGCTGGATGCCAAGGTGATCCCGGAGACGATTCAGGTCAAGGGCCAGGACGCCCCCCACGTTGAAGACGTGATCGTCACACGGCACGGCCCCTTGATCAGCAAGGCAATGAACTCGTTCGCGCGGGAAGCCCTCCTCCACGGTCTCCCGACCGAGGCGACACAAGCGCTGGCGGTGCAGTCCATGGCCCTGCGCCCCTGCCGGGCGGTGCAGGGATTCCGCGCCCTCAACCGCGCGGAGGGATGGGATGACTTTGTGGACGCCGTGCGCCTGATCGAAGCGCCGCAGTTGAACGTCATCTACGCCGACGTGGAGGACAACATCGGC
>CAYWWC010000376.1:0-4033 GCA_964461615.1 uncultured Anaerolineae bacterium | reverse complement strand
TAACAGAACCGCAGTAACACAGAGAAGCCACCTGTGCAGTTGACGCAGGTGGCTTTTTGCATTATACTATCCCCTGTCAGATGGTGCACGGATTTCGCAGTTGACGCGGAGTGGAGTATGGTCAAGATAATGTTCCGAGACAAGGAGTGGGAAGTGCGGGCTGGGATGACGGTGCGAGATGCCATCCTGAAAGTGGGGCTGGACCCTCAGGCTGTCCTGCCTGTGCGCGACGGCGCCGCTCCATCACATGTACGTAGCGGCCTGATCAACGAAGCGACCATCCTGCGCCAGGGCGACGTGATCAGGTTGGTGGCGGTGATATCGGGTGGATAGTCTCAATGTCCAGTGACCAAATCCCAACTGGGGTGTCTGGATGAAGTGCAAGAAGTGCGGCGGCGTGGCGGTGATAGGATTGACATCAGTCCCCAATGACATCCCTCCACGCAGGGAGCCCCCCCACGCCCTCAGCCGCCTTCACTGCCCGCTCAATGGCTGTAACCATCACCTCGGCCGCATAAGCTCCTACAGTGTTGACGTCGGTCTTCTTCTTTCCCGTGGCCAGGGCAAAGATGGTGTCGCCATCCAGCATAGTGTGGGCTGGACGGATGGCCCGCGCCAAGCCATCGTCGGCCATGCGAGCCACGACGTTGGTTTCCTCTTTGCTCAGCCGGGCGTTGGTAGCCACCACTCCAATGACGGTGTTGCCCCGCCCCGCAAAGCGAAGAGCCGCCTTGCCTACCATGGTCTTCATGACTGCCAGAGTGTCCGCAAAGGTTTCTCCGCCTACCAGCGCCCTGGCCCCCGCCAGTATCTTCCCTGTGTTAGGATCAATGACATCGCCAAAGGCGTTGACGGCCACGATTGCTCCGACCAGTAGGCCGCCGCCAAGGTGGATGCTGGCCGTGCCCAGCCCCGACTTCATGGCCTGGCCCATGCCCATGATCTTGCCTACCGTCGCCCCCGTGCCAGCGCCGACGTTGCCCTCGACTACGGGGCCGTCACTGGCCGCCTGACAGGCGGCGTAGCCCATGGCCGCATCAGGGCGCACTTTGGGGTCGCCGAGCGACAGGTCAAAAAGGACGGCGGCGGGGACGATGGGCACTTTCGCCGCTCTGGTGTCGAAGCCGACGCCGCGCTCTTCCAGATAGCGAACCACACCGGTAGCTGCCTCCAGCCCGAAGGCGCTTCCCCCAGATAGCACGATAGCGTGAGCTCGCTGGACCAGGTGCATGGGATAGAGGGCGTCCGTCTCCCGTGTGCCCGGCGCCCCTCCCCTCTGATCCACCCCGCCAACCGCTCCGTCCTCGCATAGAACCACAGTGCAGCCGGTCAGGGCCTCAAGGTCGGTGGCGTGCCCTACCCTGATCCCAGGCACATCGGTGATGGCATTGTGAAGCGTTCTTTTCATGGTTATCCTACCTCCTTCTAGATTCTAGGATTCCGATTTCCAATCTGTTCACCACCCACTCTGCCACTTCGGCTTTGGGTAGCGGGGGCAGCTCTTCAACCCCGCCTGCAGCGTCGAGCAGCGTGACTTGGCTGGCTTCGGCCCCCATGGCCTGGCGAGGGTCGTTGGCCACCATCAGGTCTAGCCGCTTGGAGCGCAACTTGTGTCGGGCGTTTTCGATCAGGTTCTCGGTCTCGGCGGCGAAGCCAACCGTCACCAGTGGCCGACCCAGCTTGTCGCGCCGGGCAGCGACTTCCATCAGGATGTCGGGTGTGCGCTCTAAGTCCAGGGTAAGTCCGGCTCCAGCGGTCTGTTTTTTGATCTTTTGCCGAGCTACGGATGCAGGTTGGAAGTCTACAGGAGCGGCGGCCATGATCAAGACGTCGGTCTGGGGCAGGGCGGCCACAACTGCATCGTGCATCTGTTGAGTGGTTTCGACCTCGACCTCGGTCACGCCCCAGGGAAGGGGCAGGGCTGTTGGAGCGTGGACGAGGGTCACTTCTGCCCCACGGTCCCGAGCGGCGCGAGCCAGCGCGTAGCCCATCTTGCCCGAGGAGCGATTGGTCAACACCCGCACCGGGTCGAGCGGTTCTCGCGTGGCGCCGGCGGTGACTACCACCTGCCGCCCGGCCAGTGCACCTCCTCGCCCCAGCACCCACCGCGCCGCCTCCACGATCTCCTCGGCTTCGACCATCCTTCCGGCGCCGACGGCCCCTGAGGCCAAACGTCCATAGGCGGGACCGACGACAGTGACGTCCCGTGCTTCTTGCAGGTGGGCCAGATTCGCCTGGGTGATGGGATTCTCCCACATCCCGGTGTTCATGGCCGGGGCAAGCAAGAACGGCGCACGAGTCGCCAGCGCGGTGGCGGTCAGCATGTTGTCGGCCAGGCCGCCAGCCAGCTTGGCCAGCGTATTGGCCGTCAGCGGGGCGATGAGCAGCAGGTCTGCCCGTTCAGCCAGTGAGATGTGGCCGATCTCGGTGTCTTGTAGCAGGGCGAACATCTCGATCACCACCGGCCGATGGGTGATGGCCTGGAAGGTCAACGGCCCCACGAACTCGGTAGCCGCCTCGGTCATTACCACATCCACCATCGCGCCCGATTTCACCAGCCGACTGGCAACTTCCACCACCTTGTAGGCCGCGATGCCGCCGGTCACCCCCAGGACAATGCTTTTGTCTTGCAGAATGCTCATACCTCCTCCGTTCGCTCATTCGTTCATCTCGTAGATCAGCCGCAGCCCCTTGAGGGTGATCCACGGATCCACGAACTGGATGACGTCGGTCTCTTGGGCGATGATCTCGGCCAAACCGCCAGTGGCGATGACTTTCATGTCGGCGCCCAGCTCCTGACGGAACCGGGCCACCATGCCTTCTACCAGACCGACGTAGCCAAACAGAACGCCCGATTGAATGGCCTGCACGGTGTTGGAACCAATGGCTTTGGGCGGGCGCGTCAAGTCAATGCGCGGCAGTTTGGCGGTGCGGGCAAAGAGGGCGTCCATGGCGATGACAATGCCCGGCGCGATGGCTCCACCCAGGTAGTCCCCCTGTGCCGAGACGGCATCGAAGGTAGTAGCCGTGCCGAAGTCCACCACGCATGCCGGCCCACCATACAACTGATGAGTGGCCACGGCGTTGGCCACTCGATCAGCGCCCACATCGCGGGGGTTGTCGTAACGAACGCGCACCCCAGTGCGCACCCCGGCGTCCAAGACCAGCGGATTGCAGCCGAAGTAGTCCTCGCTCAGACTGACGAAGGTTCCCGTCAAGGGCGGCACCACGCTGGCGATGGCGATGCCGTCTACATCGCCGACGCCGTAGCCCCTGTGACTGAACAGCTCAATCAGAAGAATAGCGTACTCGTCGGCCAGACGCTGGTGGTCGCTGGCGATCCGCCAATGGGCCGCCAGCGCCTCCCCTCGGTAGAGACCCAGCACGATGTTGGTGTTGCCAATGTCAATGCAGAACAACATGACATGCTCCCCTTTCGCCCGTCACAGCCGCGAGCCCTGGCGGCCGGTCTCGATCTGCTTCCAGGCCAGCACCACGGCGGTGGTGATCAGCACCACGACGACGATCTCCGGGATGCCGCTGGTAACACCCAACCCCAGCAGCACGCTCCAGGGCACGGGCGGGGCGACTACCCATGCGCGTCAAGCTAGGACAACAGCCAGCGGGAACACGGTTGCTGGCCAGCCCCGCCGTGGCATGAAGTGCCACAGCTACGAAGCTACCATCCCGTAAACGGGATTCTTGAGCCTGATTCATCAGGCGGGAGCTTCGTAGCACGGCCACTTCATGGCCGTGTGGTCCCGGCAAGCACGACACCATCCTTAACTTGACGCGCATGGGTGACTACTACCCCCCACTGGCTCAACAGTCCAATGGCGCTGAGCACCAGGACAGTGTCGGTCAGCGTGCCCACGATAGCAGCCACAGCCAGCGCAGTGACCTCCGCTCCTTCAACAAAAACGCCTTCCGGGCATTTCCCAGAAGGCCAAGATTGCACGGCATTTCCCGTGCGCATGTGCTATCCTATCCTGCCGTCTCGGTCGCCCTGCGATCCAAGCGACACCATCTGCTT
>CAYWWC010000375.1:0-4063 GCA_964461615.1 uncultured Anaerolineae bacterium | reverse complement strand
GGATTAAATCTGTGAAATCTGTGTTCATCTGTGTCCCATGCATGAGACTTGACGTTCAAAACCTTATCGAGCAACAAGTCTTATGGTACATAGGCCGCTTAGTTTTTCAAGACGATGGGAAGGTATACGTTCACGTTCCCGGATGGGAAACTCGATCTGTAATACAGTCCGCCGTTGTCGTCCAGGGCCACGTTGCCGGCCATGTCCACCACCTGTACAAAGAAGGCCAGGGCCTCATCGAAGGGGATCATCCCTTGCCACGCCCCCGTAACCTGGGACAGCTCCACGCTGTGCCAGGCGCCATCAGCGGTGGTGTAGACAACCAGGACTGTGTACAGGCCCGAAGGATCGCTGGCCCAAACAGTGACTTGCACGTCCTCAGCGGTGGGGGTTGCCCGCACGCTGGCGATGGCCGGCGGCGTCCAGTCGTCGCTGTCCGAGCGGTAGAGCATGAGGGTCGCCTGGTCGTATAGCCGCAGGGTTGCCTGCCGCGTGTCGAACTGTCCCAGGTGCACGACTAGTCCCTGAGCGATCCCATCGCCCAGGATCCCCGGCAGGCGCTGCAGACCGAAGGATACACTAGGCGCCCAGCCCGGCGACTCAAGCTCGGGTTCCTGCCCCGGAGCGGCCTCATTGGGATTCGAGGGCATGGCGATGACGGGGTCGAAAGCTGGCAGGTCGGCGTAGGTTCCCCCAACCAGGGCCACGCCGTGCGCCGGCCCGCTGGCAGCGAAGGTGCTGGCCACGTAGCGGGGTTGCAGGGGCAGACCTGGGTCCGCCTGGGCATCGCCACGATAGGTGTAGTAGCTGCCCCAGGAGGTGGTCTGCTGCTCCACGTCATCTTCCCCAAACCAGATGCGCCGCTCCTCTTGGGTGGGACCGGCCTGCCACGTCTGCAACTGCTCCAGGGGCTGTACGACACGGGCCTCCTGCTCCGTCGCCGAGTCCATATCCATCCAGTCAGGCCCGCCGGCCATACCCGTCTCGGTCGCTCTGGCCGGTGTCAACACGCGGAGCATGGGCAGGCCGTAGAGAGTGAGCTCAGTTAGCACCTTCTCATCGTAGTGGTCAAACTGGTTCTCGCTGAGGTAGTAGCTCCGCTTGGCCTCCATCAGCGCGTCTCCCAGAGTGATGCCACTGGCGCTCACCAGGGCTTCGGTGAACAGCTCGATCAGAGACTCCGAGAGACCAAAGCCGTCCACGATCCCATAGCCCCAGCCGGTGTTGCCGATCAGCGCGGCGCCCCGGCCGGCCAGGGCCTGAGGTAGGTCCAATGCCTCAGGATTACCAGGCAGCACATTGAGTCCCGTCTGGCAGCCCAGGGTGTAGAGGATCAGGCCGTCCAGGGACGCTGATGCGTCGGCGACGTCCGAGGCGGTCAACTCGCCGCCCGCCGGCGCCCCGAAGCTGAAGTGATTGGCGTGGTAGTTGACTGTCGCCAGGTCGGGCGGCGCATCGAGCAACTCCGAGCGCAGCCAGGAGCCATCCCAGGCATTGTCGGTCTGGCAGGTAGCCAGAAGGCCATCGGCAGTGAGCAAATCGCAGGCCACGCTGGCGGCGTCGGCGACGAAATCGCCCCCCACCGCCAGCGCCTGATCCGGCTGAGCGACACCGTCGGCGTCCAGGAAAGCGGCGACGATGCTGCCCATCTCCTCGGGGGTCTCCACCAGTCGGCCCACGGGGCGGTTGGGAATGTAGAGGCGGTGATCCTGGAAGGGGATGCCCTCGTCGCTGCCGTAGAAATCGTCGGTCAGGGTGAGGTTGTTGCGCAGGGCAGCCACGGTAGGATCATCCTCATTCCACGTCCCGCCGATGGCGTGCAGGTAGGCGTTCTCGGTGGTCCACCCGAGAGCTGGCCCCGTACCATAGGGACGGATAGGCACTCGATAGAAGGGGATGATGGTGTCGCCGCCCACGATCACCAGGTAGCGGATGGTGGGATACTGTTGGAGGATCTCCTGGGTCAGTTCCTTGATGGCGGCGGCCACGTCGTTAGCGCGGGCCGGGTTGCGGGGATTGGCGTCCCAGGCGGCGTAGGCAGCGCTGACGTCAGGGTCGTCGGCCACATTGAGCAGGAGCCCAGCCACGGATGCGTGGGCGGCCAGGTCGTCAAGTTGGTTGAAGAGGACGCTCACGGCCGTGGGGTCGTAGCGGTCGGTGAGCCCCTGGCGGTGGGTGAGGATGAGGGCGCCGAATGGGCCGGGCGGAGTGAGTGTAGCTTCTATGGTGTACGGAGTGGCGCTGTAGGCGCCATCGAAGCCGTTCGCCATGATGAAGTACCAGCCTGGGTTAGGGCCGACGTTGTAGGTCAGCACCTCTTCGCCCACGTGCCGCGCCCGGCCCACGTGGCGTGCCCGGCCGCCGGCGCCAGGGCAGGCGTCGTAAAGAGTCAGGTCGTAGTCCTGCTCAGGATGGTTCAGGCGTACTGCCAGGGTGGCATACTCCTGCTCCACGTACACCTTGTAGAAGTCCACATCGCTGAGGTGGCTGAGGTAGGAGCTGTGAGATGCGTCTGGCGTGAGCTCGATGGCGTCGGGGCATAGGTCGTTGGGCTCGTCACTGTCGGGGTTGAGGTCCACTTGCAGAGTGTAGGGAGTCGCGCTGAAGGCGTCGTTGAAGCCCTCCACTGCCAGGTAGTAGGTTACCGCGTTGGGCCCGATATTGAAAGCCAGGCCTTCCACGCCCACATGCCGTGCCCGACCCACGTGACTTGCCTCGCCGCTGGGGTCGGTGCAGGCGGCGTACAAGGCCAGGTCGTAATCCTGGCCGGGATGGTTGAGCGTGGCCAGGATGGTGGTGTTGGGCTGGGTGACGTCGAAGGTGAAGAAGTCCACGTCGTCAGGGTTCTGGAGGGTGGCGGAGAGCAAGGCGCCGACGGGGAGGAAGGTAGCCGTGGCACAAGTGTCGTTAGGCTCATTAGGGTCGGTGGAAGTCGGCGTTGCTGTTGCAGTCGGCGTGGGTGTTGGCGTGCTGGGCGGGGTGTCTGTGGGCGTCGGCGTGGGCGTTGGCGTGGGCGTGCTCATTGGTATGGGGAAGGCTTCCTGGCCACTTGCTGAACCATCGGGATCGATATCGTAATTGAGCACCATGACGGAAGGCATGACGGGCTCGTCGTCCGGGTAGCCATCGTCATCCATATCGCAGAGCTGCTCCACGTCCAGGACTTCGAACGTAGCCGCCCCGACGAAGCCAGGAGATAACTGCCCATCATAGGCCAGATCGAAGACCTTCAGGTGCTTGGGATGCATCCAGGGCACAGGGATGGTGGCCACGCTCGCGCCGGTCCCGTCCCAGATCAAGATCTCGCCCTGTATCTTGTTGCAGTCAGAGTTGTTGCGGATGGTGATCCGAGAGGTCACACCATCCTCCTGCTCCTTGGCGATGAAAGGCATGGCCCAACTCGTGGCGTTGACCGTCTCACTCTTCGGATAGGCGTTGTAGGCTCCACCCTGGGGCTCGCCAGCGACGGCGGGTCTCCAAATACTCAAGTCTGGATCCCATATCTTGGTTCTCTTGAGGTCTACCACAACCAAGATGGGCGCACCATCGTACGCCCCCCCAGGATAGTCCACCTGTGCGTGAGACTCAATCTCGGCCGCCCCAACGTACCCGAAGGGGAAGTTGGCGCCTAGATCAACGACATCCGACAGGCGCCAGGTGTACGTGCCATTCCGGCAGATCCAGTCGCCGACGAAGAAGATGGAATCGCCACTCTGGTCGAAGAACTCCACGGTGACAAAGGTGCGCTCGGACTCCTGCTCCTGGGACAGGTTTTGCACATGAATCTCCGCGTCCCAACCAGAAATTTCTCGATAGATCAATGACGTATAGTTGGTAGTGGTTCCATAGTCCTCGGGTGCGCCAGCGTAAGTCAGAAGCATGGTGGAGTCGGCGTCCCATCGGTCCACGACGATGGCCAGGGGTTCGCCGGCCGCGATGTAGGCCGAACCCTGCCAGGGAGCATCAAGTTGTGGCGACGAGAACGCCATGTCCGCATCAGGGCCTGGGCCGATGCGGATAGCCTCACCCGGTGTCAGGAGCTCAATGTGTTGCGCTGTCATGG
>CAYWWC010000374.1:0-4065 GCA_964461615.1 uncultured Anaerolineae bacterium | reverse complement strand
TCAAGCACATCATCCCCACCGACGACGATTGTCGATTATTACCAGGACGTAGATTTGCACAGATTCACACAGATGAAAAACAGAAGAATCTGCGAAAATCTGTGTTAATCTGTGACTCCCCTGAAAAAAGGTCGGAATCTCAAGCGACGCCACTACATATTGTATCATAGCTCAAACTTGCTACAATGTATAGTGAGCTCAATCATCAAAGTGGAGTTTTTTCAGTAGAGTCATCTGTGTCCCATCATTAAGGCCTGAAAGATGAACATTGAGATTCCTAGCTTGAATCTGATAGCTCTTGCCCCACAATTTGTGATCATCGTCGCGGCTCTTGTTGTCCTCTTGGCTGATCTCTTCAGGAGCGAGGAACAAAAAAACCTGCCGGCTTGGCTTAGCCTGGCAGGGGTGATCGTCTCCGCTGCGGTGCTGTTCGCGACCTGGGGCAATGAGGCGTCCAGCTTCCAGAACATGGCTGCCGCCGACGGCTACAGTCAGTTCTTCAATCTGATCTTCTTGACGACGGCGGCTTTATCCATCCTCATCTCCATCAAGTACGTAGCCGACGAGGGGTTGGCCTGCGGAGAGTATTACGCCCTGCTCCTCCTGGCCACCGCCGGCATGATGCTGATGGGCGCGGCCACCGACCTGCTCATCATCTTCCTGGGACTGGAGATCCTCTCCATCCCCCTCTACGTGCTGACCGGCCTCAACCGGGCACGGCAAGAGTCCGGCGAGGCCGCTCTCAAATACTTCCTCCTGGGCGCGTTCGCCTCGGCCTTCTTCCTCTACGGCATCGCCCTCACCTACGGAGCCACCGGGACGACGAACTTGGCGGGCATCGTCAGCTTCCTAGGGAGTGCCAGCGCGGGGTCTTACCTCTACATCGGCCTGGGCCTGCTCCTCATCGGATTCGCCTTCAAGGTGGCGCTGGTCCCCTTCCATATGTGGGTGCCCGACGTCTACCAGGGAGCGCCCACCTCGGTCACGGCCTTCATGTCGGTGGGAGCCAAGGCGGCTGGCTTCGCCGCCCTGGCCCGCGTCCTGCTCTACGCCTTCCCGACCCTGGCATCGAGCTGGACGGTTCCTCTGGCGGCGCTGGCCGTGCTGACCATGACCCTGGGCAACCTGAGCGCCATCGCTCAGACCGACATCAAGCGCATGCTGGCCTACTCCAGCATCGCCCACGCGGGTTATATCCTGGTGGGCGTGGTGGCTGCCAACGAGGCTGGGGCAACAGGCACCCTCTTTTACCTCCTGGCCTACGCCCTCATGAACGTGGGCGCCTTCGCCACCGCCATCGTCGTGGGGAAGCGTGGAGAGCCGGGTGTGGAGATAGCTGACTACGCGGGCCTGGCCTCTCGCCACCCCTTCCTGGCGGCTGCCATGGCCATCTTCATGCTCTCCCTGGCTGGCGTCCCGCCCCTGGCCGGCTTCATGGGCAAGTTCTACCTCTTCAGCGCGGCAGTCCAGGCTGACCTGACCTGGCTGGTCATCATCGGCGTCCTCAACAGCGTCCTCTCCGCCTTCTTCTACCTGCGGGTTATCGTGGTCATGTACATGAAAGATGCTGAAGAGCCGAAGCCCCTCAGCCTATCCTGGCCCCTGGGTGTAGCCGTCGCCCTGGCTGCCCTGGGCACCGTTGCATTGGGCCTGTGGCCCTCGCCACTACTGGACATGGCCCAGCAAGCCATCGGTGCTCTGCTGGGAACCTAATTCCCTCCTTGTGCAGAACGAAAGCAAAAGGCCTCGCCGCGTGTTTCCCACGAGCGAGGCCTTCTCTTTGCACCACTATTCACATGCTACGGACTGCTGCCTTGCACCACATTCTCAGGAGGACACTCCGCTTCAGCACCTCCGGTCACCTAGCGGTGACTGCATAGTCCCCGCCATCTGGTAGAGCCGTAGCTCACTGTAGTGGCTTTGGTCTCAGCTTACCAGTCGTAAGCAACAGGCGATTTCGCGCCTCCCATCACGCTGTTGATCTCAAGGATATCCAAGGATTACATCTCCATTCCGCCTACAGTAAGCTATCCACCCACTACATCGGCTGTTTGAGACCTGCCACCACCAAAGTTCGTCTACATATTCTGGCCCACCAATAATCCGAAAGCGTTCCCCGGTCGATGCATAGCAAACAGTATCCCCTGCCGGCTTGTTTCTGTAGCCAGGGTTGCGGCGCACCCTCACGGTTCCATTGAGAACAACTTTCACCTCATCACCAATCCGAAACGGAACGCTACCTGTGTCATGGAGTGACGCTGGGGTCACAACGTCCAAGCCACCGGGGGTAACCTGATAGGTCGCAACGCCCGGGCCACTGGGGGTAGCTTGATAGGTCACATCCGTGCCACTGGGGGTAACCTGATAGGTCACATCCGTGCCACGGGGCCGGCCAGTCAGTACAGCCACTATGAGTGCGACAACAGCCACGGCAATGCCGATCCAAGCGATATCATTGCTAGCAAGCTGCGCTTTGAAAGTCTTACCCGCGATGCCGGGAGGACGGTTGAGCAAGAAGAGAACGTGTTCCTCTCCATCGCTAGTTATACGATAGCTTGCTATCTCCTCTTCGATGTACTTTTTGCCCTTTAAGAACTTAAGAGCATGCTTGAAATCAATTGGATCTAAAATACCCTGCCATGAACTTTGTATCTGTAAGTAGAGATCGTCATGAGATACATAGTCCAAAGGAAAACTGTAGAGGTACAACACTATCTTGTCACTGAGTTTGGTTGACATTGTTACCCCCCCCCACATTTGCGAACATTAAGGGGGCTGAAGCGCAAGATACTTAGGACAGACTCTTACCTTGTCTGTTTGCGATCATCGAAATCTTCTTATAACACCTTCCTCTTGCTACTCATTCTTGCAATCCCGATTGTACACGTATTTCAGCAATAGTGACAGTCAGAAGCAGATTTATTTCTCTCGTCCCAGGCCGCCATCGCGGTAGAACTGCCCGTTACCCAACAGCCCCCCACAGACCCCGGCATGCGTTTTCCCCAGCCCCCAGCACAATTCTTTATCGGACTTTCAGAGCATCACTCAATTCGGGAACCGGAAACAGGCCGGTTTGATCCAAGATTCTCAATAGCGACTTTGCATAGCCATAATCTATCCATTTTTTCTCGTGATCTAGCCAACTGGGTTCCGTTACGCTTTTTTGGTTCATAAACCAACTGTACATCACTCGAGAGAATCCCCCAACAGCTTTTTTGACATCTTCCCTATTTGGCTTAAAGCGGGTCTTGAGGTGATTGGCTAATTCCTCTAAGTTGAGCTTACCTAACGTATCATCAAAGATCGCTGGTGTAAACTCTAACAACCTAGCAGGAAAAACATAGGGCTGGCGAGGCGCACTGTAAACATAGGCATTACCTACAACTGTCTCATCACCCAGAAACTGAGCAGTCACTCCATCATAGTGTCGGTTAGCGCGAGTAAGGGCATCAGTATCACCCTTGTTCAGGAGATGCATTACGAAGAAATTATCAGTCTGGCTCACAATCTCTTCCGCTATGGCACCTGGTTGTTGCGTAACATAAATCAATCCCAATTTGAACTTGCGCCCCTCTTTTGCCCACCTTACAAATATGCTTTTTCCATCGTCAACAGCTTTCTTGTTAAGAACGTTCTGTGCCTCTTCAAAGACAGCGATCACTGGTTTGGCTCTGTCTTTCGTGATCCCCCAAAGATTATAATCGAACAGCCTATGAAGTACTACATGAGCGATACGAATAGCACGGGCTAGGGGAATAAGACTCAGATCTAATACCACTAGTTTACCATCGCCAGTGTCACGTCGAATACTCTCTACTAAATCACCAGCAGCAGAATTATGCAGAGATCTTAAACCCCAGATTTCCCGTTCGAGCGCCCCTATTTGCTTAGTATTGGCTCCAAATGCTGTCATGAATTCTTTCATCTTTTCCCTGATAGCTCTTGTTTCGGCACCGTTCTCAAACAGCTGAACAAGTTCGTTCCAAATCCCTCTTGCCTTTTCTTTGTAGTAGCCGAGTCTCAGCACATAGTTTACAGTTTTAGGCTCAACACATAGTTGACACT
>CAYWWC010000373.1:0-4076 GCA_964461615.1 uncultured Anaerolineae bacterium | reverse complement strand
ATGACTATACTATACCACGTTTCCGGGAGGTTTTAAATTCTGGAATCCCCTAATCTGCTTCATGCCATCGAGGTCGGCGAAGAGCAGCACCATTCTCCTCTTCCCCCGCTGGGCCATCTTCAACTGCTGCTCGGCCAGGATGGAGAACCCGCGCCGGTTGTACAGGTCGGTAAGTTCGTCGAGCAGCGCCAGGGCGCGCAGCGTCTCCTCCATCCGCACCCGCGCAGTGATGTCGGTGTAGACAACGACTACCCCGATCAACTCATCCCCCACCATGATCGGAGACCCGGCCAGGATGACATCCACTGGAGAGCCGTCCTTCCGATAACGGACGGTCTCTACAGGTGGTACTTCCACCCCACCCATGATTATCTGTGTAAAACCGACCGCCTCCTCGAACACATCAGGGTTGGCGACCAGGTGGTCAATGTTTTGGCCGATCGCCTCCTCTCGTGAATACCCGAACAGCCTCTCCGCGCCCATGTTCCATTCCACGATCCGATGGCGGGCATCCAGAGCCACGATGGCATCAGGGGCGGCTCCCAGCACCCCTTCCAGGTACATCCGGCGCTCTTCGATCTCTTCGAAGAGGCGAGCGTTCTCGATGGCGATGGCCGCCTGCCCGACGACAGCTTCCAACCACCGCATTTCATCCGGGGGCCAGGTCCGAGGCTCCTTGCTGTTCAGGTTAAGCACACCGATGACCTTACCCGCAACCTTCAGCGGCAGGCTAATCTGGGATCGGAATCGTGCGAGCCTGGCTTTATCGAGCAACCCCGGTACATTGAGCGCATCTTCGCAAACAACCGTCTGCCCGCTGGCCAGCGCCCGTCCGGTGACTCCCTGCCCAGGCACATAGGTTTTTACACGGGTCACAAACTCAGCCGGGAGACCGCGGTGCGCTAGCAGGTGGATCTGTTGGGCGTTCTGATCTAGCTGATAGATGGCGCCGATTTGCATCCCGGTGACGGCCAGGATGCGATCCAGCAGCCCTTGCAACAGCGGCTGTAGCTCCAGGGTACGGCTCCCGGCCTCAGCCACCTGGTAGAGGACATCAAGTTGCTCCAACTGCCGGCGCACTCCCTCGTGCAACCGAGCGTTCTCAAGGGCCACAGCCGCCTGCTGGGCGAAGGCCTCCAGCAGGTGTAGGTCATTCTCGTCGAAAGGCTGGCGCTCGCCCAGATCCGTGACGTTGACCACCCCCAGGATGCGCTCCTGCCAGCGCAGGGGGACGCCGATGCCGACAGTGAAGGATGCCTCCTCGTAGACTGACGCCCGCCCCTCCCAGGTGCGATAGTCGTTCACGATGAGAGGCTGGCCAGTGGCCACCACCCGGCCCGACAGCCCCTCGCCCACCTTCAGCCGGATGCCGGTGTAGTCGGCCGCCAGGTTATAGCTGACCATCAGTTCCAGTTCGTCTTGTTCCGGACGGTAGAGATAGAGGCCGCCACCGCTCGCCCCCAGTAACTCTGCCGCCCGCCGGACGATGCTCCGCAGCAGGCCGGACAGCTCCAGTCGGGCGGTGATGTCGAGAGAGGTTGCATGGAGCGCAGCCAGTTCTTCGGCCCGCCGGCTGATTTCTTCCTCCGCCCGCTTGCGCTCGGTGATGTCGTAGTAGAGTTCGACTCGACCTCCAGCGTAGAGCCCCGACCGAATGGGCCGACTCCGGTGTTCAAGCCAGCGTTCTTCGCGCTCGCCGTGAGGGAGCACATGACACTCAAAGCTCTCCACATAAATATTATTGTCGTACGTGGCCAGCACCGTCTCGGCAAAGGCTTCTGGATCCTCAAAGGTATACTTGATTCGCTCCCGAATCAGCTCTCGCTTGTCCCGACCGATGACTTTGTCTCTTCGCAGACCGAAGAACTGTTCCAGCGCTTGGTTTACCCAAACGACCTGGAAGTTCTTATCGAGGATGAAAATGCCAACCGCTGAAGTGTCAATAACATCATCAATCAGTGAGCGATAGCGTCCCTCTGATTCCCGCAGCGACTCCTCCGCCCGCTTGCGCTCCCGTTCGCTCCGCCTAAGCCGCTGCGTCCCCAAGACGATCCCTCCTAGCCCCATCAGCCACAGCATGGCGTGACCTCCCGCCAATGTGAGCACCTGCATACGCGCCACAGCCCACAGGGGCTCCACGGGGGTCGAGACGCTGATCCCACCCCGAATGTCTCCCTCCTGGTATCCCTGTGCGGCGTGGCATTTCAGACAGCCCTTCTCGGTAATCAAAGAGCGCATTAGGCGCATGTACTCTTCGCCTTCCATCTCCTCGACCGAACTGATTTCGGTCTCCCCGCGCTCAAAAGCTTGGAGGGCTTCGGTCTCCCATGGATCGGGGGCATTCTCTGGGCGGATCGGATTCAGGCTAGTGATGTGTCCGCGAACACCGTATTCCTCCTCCGCCAGCTCATGCACTTGGCGTGTCATGTAGGCCGGATTCATCAACGTCAGCAGCTTGCCCGACGGCGTCGTGATGTCGCGCTCGGGCATGTCGGACAGATAAGGGTTGGGCCTCGTTACTTCGGTCAGCGGCACGTAGACTCCGCCGTGCCCGGCGTTCCAGCGGCGGTAGATGACGTCTTTCCCGTGAGCGACCCGCGCCTGAATACGCGCCGCCTCCAGGGTATTATGTCTCACCTGGACCACATTCCACACCAGCGATGCGGCGACGACCACCGTCCACACCACTGCCAAGACCCAGGCGTACCGTTCCCACTGCGGATAGCGTGCCCTACTCTTCTCAGAATCGTTCATGAATGCACCTTCTCCACCCGCTGGCGCTCGGCGTCCACCGCTTCCAATTCGGCGACCCATTGGCGCAACTCCATCAATTCATTTATGAGTTGCTCTTTTGCCCTATCATGATCTTTCATCAGTCGCCTCCCTCAACGCATCGCTGAAACGGTACCGGCTCACATCTCTTCCTGGAGTGCCCAACCCCCTCAACGAGGCCCCCACATTTCCCACAGGGCCACCAGCAGCGGGGCAATGGCCAGAGCGGGCAGGAAGCTGGCCACCCTGACCCGCTTTATCTCCAGGAGCAAAAGCCCAATCCCCAGGATCATGACCCCGCCGGTGGCCGTCATCTCCGTTATCATGGCGTCGGTGAGAATGTTCTCGAAGAGAGAGGCTCCCAGGGTCAGAGCTCCCTGGTAAACAAACACCGTGATAGCAGAGAAGGTCGCTCCCATCCCCATTGAGGCGGCAAAAGCCAGACATGCAAAGCCATCCAACACACTCTTTATAGCCAGCAGGGTGTAATCGCCCGACAGACCATCCTGAAAAGAGCCCAGGATGGTCATCGGCCCCACGCAAAAGACCAGGCTGGCGGTGACAAAGCCCTTGGTGAAGTCACCCCGCGCCAGGAAGGGAAAGCGGCTAGCTTTGGCCTCCAGCCACTCCCCGGCCCCATCTAGCCGCTCTTCCAACCGCCACCACTCCCCCAGCATGCCGCCGATGACGATGCTCACTAACACCAGCACGAAATTGTTCGTGGTGATGGCCATACTCATCCCCACCGCCAGAGTAACCAGGCCCACTCCCTGCATAATGATGTGACGGATACGGGATAGTAGCCTCTCGCCCAACAGGGCACCCAGAGTGCCGCCTGCTACCACGGTGATCACGTTTATCACGGTGCCTGTCATCTTCTTGAATCACCCTCCGTTGCAACAAGGTGGTCTTGCCACCGTGCAGTTTTTCACCAAAAGCGCTCGAAGCGCTCCCGCTTGGCCTTGCAGATAGGACAAACGCCGGGAGGACGTTCGCGGGCGCAGAGGTAGCCACATACCCTGCACCGCCAGACTGGGAGAGCAGGCTCCTCGCCGGGCCGGGCAGGCGCGCGGGCGGCTAGATCCTGTGGCCGCTGTCCTTCAGGCGGACGGCGCTCCATAATGGGCTGGGCCTCCTGCTCGCCTCCCAGTACTTCATCAGAAACATAGAAGGAGCAATAGCAGGTCCCCCAATCAACCAAGTCGGGATCCCGGTAGTCGCAGGGGCAGATGATGTCCAAGTCCTTCTGCTTATCTCCTGTCGCCAGCCGACAGGGGCAGGCCCAGTAGCCGTAACGCTGCTCG
>CAYWWC010000372.1:2067-4086 GCA_964461615.1 uncultured Anaerolineae bacterium | reverse complement strand
CCGACAGGTTGGTGGACGAGGGGGTGGTGTTCACTTTCTGCTACCCCGACACCATCAAGTTGGTCAAGTGCAAGACCAGGACCCTGGAGGAGGCCCACATGTCGGTCATGGCCGCAGAACAGGCTGAGATTCCCAGGGAGATCCTGTTCAAGGCTATCTGCCGCGTCTACGACGACGGCTGCGCGGGGGAGGGGTGGGACTTGGTCTGGGGTCAACTCCAGGCGGAGCTGATGGAGGACTACGTGGAGGTGGCCGTGGCCCGCCACGTGCACAAGGCGGAGAAGCTGTGGAAGTGGAAGCTGAAGCTGGAGACGGTGCGGCCCTACATCGAGCGGGCCATGAAGGAGACGGGAAGCCGCGAGTTGGGCGTGGTCATGCCTGTGGTGCGAAAACAGCTCAGCAAGGAGAATACCAACCTGGCGGCGCAGATTCTGATCGGGAACATATAACCTTATCGAGAGCAGCCACATTGCGCTCGTGGCTTCGGCTCGCAATGGCGAGAAGTAGATTTTGGGAATGCCCTGAGCAGTTCTTGTTCGGCCTTGACAAATAAGGGAAAGGCTAGTATAATCACCTTCGTGACTTTGTCGAGATTGCACAATTGGGAGGAAGAGCAGTGTATGCTGTTGTTGAGACAAGCGGAAAGCAATACAAAGTTAGCGCGGGCGAAATCATAAATGTAGACAAGCTATCCCTTGAAGTCGGTGAGAAGATAGAGTTGGACAGGGTGCTCTTGGTGGCCGAGGGCGCAGAAGTGCGCGTGGGGCAGCCCACCGTCGAGGGGGCCAAAGTGCTGGCCACCGTGACCGACCACGTCAAAGGCCCGAAGATCATCGTCTTCAAGTATAGGCCCAGGCAGCGCTATCGTCGCAAGAAAGGGCATCGGCAAAACTACACTCGCCTGATGATTGACGAGATCGTGGCATAACATTCGATTGACGGAGGTGTACTAGTATGGCGCACAAAAAAGGGGGCGGGAAAACCCGCAACAGCAGAGATAGCGAGTCTAAACGTCTGGGCGTGAAGAAGTTTGGCGGCGAGAAGGTACGCCCGGGTAACATCATCGTGCGCCAGAGGGGCACTAAATTCAAGCCTGGCAGGAACGTCGGCTTGGGCAAGGACTATACGATCTTCGCTGTTATTGATGGCTTCGTGAAGTTCGAGCACGGGCGGGGCGGCAGAAAGATTATTAGTGTTTATCCGGAAAACTCATAGAGGGAGAAATCAGCTAATGAAAAAGGGGATTCACCCTAAGTACTACCCTGAGGCTAAGGTGGCATGTAGTTGTGGCAATACCTTTGCCGTTGGTTCAACTAAGGAAACGATCCGCACGGACGTCTGTTCGGCCTGTCACCCCTTCTTCACGGGCGAACAGCGCCTGGTTGACACAGCCGGCCAGGTGGAGCGGTTCATCAGGCGTCTGGAGAAGAGTGAGGAGATCAGGGTCGAGGGGGCGACTCGTTTGGAGGCCGAGGGAGAAGAGGCGGAGGTCGAAGAGAAGGCAGAGAAGGAGACCGCCGAGTCGTCGGCGGAGTGAACTGCTCTCGGCTCCGAAGGCTCTTGCAAACTAATTGATAGGCCAGGGCAGGTCTCCGTATCTGCCCTTTCGTTTTCTGTCTGTAAGGAGAGGACGGTGTACCAAAGGCAGGACCATGGCTGGATCGAAGTGATCTGTGGCAGCATGTTCAGCGGCAAGACGGAGGAGTTGATCCGTCGCGTCAGGCGGGCCCAGATAGCCAGGCAAAAGGTGCAAGTGTTTAAGCCCCGTCTGGACGATCGCTACCAGTTCGAGAGGGTGGCCTCTCACACTGGCATGCACCTGGATGCTGTCGCCGTGGGGGGTGCCAGGGAAATCCCTCAGTTAGTGGCCCCCGATACCACCGTGGTCGTCATTGACGAGGGGCAGTTCTTCGACTGGACTATAGCCGATGTCTGCAGCTTCCTGGCCGATAGTGGTCGGCGGGTGATCATCGCCGGGCTGGATACAGACTTCCGCGGCGAGCCCTTCGGCCCCATGCC
>CAYWWC010000372.1:0-1967 GCA_964461615.1 uncultured Anaerolineae bacterium | reverse complement strand
AGCTACGGGGGCGGTCGTACTGAGTCCAGCGGCGTGGTTCGCATTCTCATGGATCTCAGAACGAACATCGGGGGGCGCGACGTGCTCATCGTGGAAGACATCGTGGATACTGGCTTGACTCTGACCTACATCATTGATAACCTCAAGACGCGCCGACCTGCCAGCCTGCGCACCTGTGCCCTGTTGAATAAGCAAGCGCGCCGCGTGGTGGATGTTTCTGTGGACTACATAGGCTTCGATATCCCCGACAAATTTGTGATTGGCTACGGCCTGGACTACGGTGAGAGATATCGCAATACTCCTTTCATCGGCGTGTTGAAGCCGGAGCTTTACATGGGGTAATGAGGCAATGAGTGGCGAGGCAATGAGGCAACGAGATAACGAGGAAATAGAAACGCCGACTCCCAGGTCCACGGAGTCGGCGTTTTGGCTTTCTAGTGTGCTCTCGCCGGATCGTTAGATCCGGCGATTTGGCGGTGGGCTCTGGCGACCCCGCTGGGGCAAATACGTAAGTTTGTTAGGTTAATTGAGGGAACGCCTGTCGCGTCCACTGGAGGGGGTCTACACAGACGCCTCCGACCCTGATCCCCCAGTGCAGGTGGGATCCAGTTGATAGCCCCGTGCTTCCGACCTTGCCAATGGGATTGCCCCGCTCTACTTTCTGCTCTGCTTCGACCGTTATTTCCGCGAGGTGGTAGTAGCTGCTGTAGACGCCCAGGCCGTGGTCAATGATCACCGCCTTGCCTCGCACGGTCAGCTCCTCGGCCAGGACCACGCGCCCGCGCCCGGCGGCCAGCACCGGCGTGCCTGTCTCTGCTCCGTAGTCTATGCCTCCGTGATAGCTGGTAGGTGGCCCGCCGCTGTAGGAACGCCGTGTCCCAAAGGCTGAGGTGACTCGCAGGGGGCCCTGGAGGGGGACGCGAAATGGCCCTTCCCACCATTGCTGGCGGGTGAAGGTCGCAAAGACCTGGCTGAGGCGTTCGTTCTCGGCTCTGATCAGGGCCGGATCAAGCAGCTTGCTCGTCTCCGACGAGAGGATTATCTGCTCCGTGACGAAGTCGCCGGCCACTACTTGCACCAGTTGGCTCGCCCTGGTCGTTTTGCCTGTGCCATCGGTAGCGGTGAGTTCCAAGACGTATGGGCCGATCGGGGCGATGGCCCCGATTCCGACCAGCGCCCAGTATGAGCTGCCCTCTCTCACAAAGGTCAAGGGCCCATCATTGAGCGAGCCAGCCAGGCTTACGGGCACGTCGGTCTGCACTTTGATGGCCAGGGTTTGCCCCTGGATCACCGGCAGGGGCGCTAGCTCCACAGCGGCGAAAGGTGAGGGCAGGGGCGTGCTCGCACTGTACCTGCTGGTACAGCACGGTGCCGCAGAGCCAGGGATGACCAGCCGTTGCCCCGCGAAGATCAGCGAGGGGTTAGCGAGATAGTTGGCCTCGACGATGGCCGAGGTGGTCACGCCATAACGCGCAGCTATTCGGATCACCGTCTCGCCTGGCTGCACGATGTGGATTTGCGTTGACGGCGGTGGCGGGGAGTCACCAGTGCTGGGGATGAGCAACCGCTGGCCTACAAAAATGAGGTTGGGATTGGCGACGTCGTTGAGTTCCGCTACGGCCCGCACCGTGGTGTCGTAGCGTCGGGCGATGAGGGATAGGCTATCGCCGCGCTGGACGACGTAGGTGGTGGGTGAGGCGGCTTGAGCAGGGGGGGCACATAGTGCCACCTGAGCCGCTATCAGTATCGCTGCCAGGAGTCTGGCCCAAGCATTCTTCTTCAACCGAGACTTGACTTCGCAATCTACTTGTGTTTGAGTGTTTTTCATTCGCTCTTCCTACCTGGGCTTTTGGCCTGTTTTTGGTGGCTGTATTATACATCATTTGAGGGTGCGGGTCAATACCCTAACCTGGACAAGGCCGTTTCACTAACAGGCCAGAACCAAAAGGCTTTTTGCCACGAATTAC
>CAYWWC010000371.1:0-4087 GCA_964461615.1 uncultured Anaerolineae bacterium | reverse complement strand
CTTTGTGACTGAGCTATTTCAGAGTACCGGCATGGCCGAAAAGGATGCCGCTTTCCATGCTCAGGCGCTGGTTCAAACCAATCTTTGGGGGGTTGATTCCCACGGGGTGCTCCGCGTTCCCGCCTACGTCCAGAGACTGTGGTCTGGGGGGATCAATCCCAGGCCGCAAATAAAAAGCCTCAAGGGTTCGAATGGCTTGGAGGTATTGGACGGAGATGACGGCCCTGGATTTATCGTGGGTCGCCAAGCCATGGAGCGGGCGATCCAATTGGCCGAAAAGTTCAACGTAGGCATCGTGGGGGCCATAAGAAGCAACCATTTTGGCGCTACGGGCATCTACGCACGATTGGCTGCGGAGCGGGGCATGATCGGGATTGCCATGACCAATGTAATGCCCAACGTCGTCGCTCCCGGAGGCAGCAAGCCGGTTGTGGGCAACAACCCCATTGCCGTGGCCGTTCCCACTTTTGATGCTTTCCCCTTTGTCCTGGATATTTCTTTGTCTGCTGTGGCTGGGGGTAAACTGCTTTTAGCCAGCAAGAAAGGGGAAAAGATCCCCCTGAATTGGGCCACCGACCGGGAAGGCCGTCCAACGGATGACCCTGACCAAGCCTTTGCCGGCTTTCTCCTGTCCATGGGTGGCTACAAAGGCCTAGGGTTGGCCTATGTTGTGGACATCTTATGTGGTGTGATTACCGGCGGCGTCTTTCTCGACCAAATGAAAAGTATGTACAAACACCCCGATGATCCAAGTTTGACCGGTCATCTGATGATGGCTATCAACTTCTTATCGCTCATGAGTAAAGAAGAGATGAAAAGCCGGATGGCGTCTTTTTATCAGACGGTCAAGGCCTCACCGATGTGGGATGAATCCAAAGAAATGCTCCTGCCTGGAGAGATCGAGTATCGGACATCCCTCGAGCGAAAGAAGAATGGAATCCCCGTGCCTCCCAAGCTGTACGAAGAACTGGTAGCGCTAGGTCGTGAGATGGGTATATCGAGCGCGCTTTCGAGACTTGACGATTGAGCTGTGCTCTTAGCTTTCCAGGTGTTCGGCTTGGCGTATCAAACAATTCACATTTTGAAAGGAGACTGCAAGAATGAGTGAAGAACGACTATTGTGGTGGCAAGAACTACCGTTTACAGAAGTTGTGCGACGGGCGAAGGAAGAGTGCGACATCGCGCTTCTGCCCATCGGTTCCATTGAGCAGCATGGCCCGCATTGCCCCTGTGGGGATGACTCCTATAACGCCACTGGCATGGCCGAACTGATCGCCAAGAAGACAGGCGTCATGCTCCTGCCCTGTCCAATGTACGGCTCCCACCCCTATCACCACTGGTACATGCCGGGCAGCATTCCCCTACGCTACGAGACTCACATTGAACTGCTGGTGGACATCATCAAAGGGGCGGCCGTATCCGGCTATAACAAGTTCATCATCCTCTCCGCCCATGGCCAGGTTTCCACCACCCTGGTGGCCGTCCACAAATTGGGGCTGGAAGGACACTTCGTGTTGTCTCTGCACTGGTATGATTTCCTGCGAGATAACGCGGATGTGTTGGAAGGCCCGATGTGGCACGCGGACGAAGCCGAGACCTCCGTTGCTTTGTATCTCTTCCCGCAATACGTTGACATGAGCAAGGCCGGGAAGGGCAGCGGGGAGGCGTTGATTGACCGCAAGTTCATCATCGCCCCCGGCATGCAGCCCAAACCAGGCACGATGTACCACTTTGAGGGGACCTTTGCCCGGCCGGAGTACAAGGAACTGGAGAACGGCATTATCGGTGATGCAACCATAGCCACGCGGGAAAAAGGCGAGATCCTCGTCACCCGGTTGGTAGATCACGTGAGCGACATCATTGAGGATATCAAAGTCCGATGGCCTCTTGGCGTAAAGCCGCCAGTCAAGTAAGAGTGGATGTTGGAGGAATGAGGAAAACAGAACCATGAAATTGAGAGGTAAAGTATCTATCATCACCGGTGCGACCAAAGGGATTGGTCTGGCCTGCGCTTACGAGTTTGCCAAAGAAGGTGCCGAGGTGGTGCTGGCTGGCCGAACTGAATCGCTGGGTAATGAGGCCGCAGAGAAGATCCGAGCTGAGGGCGGCGATGCGATCTTTGTTGCTTGCGACATTAGTCAGAGTGACCAGGTCCAGAATCTCATTGACGCCACAGTGGAACATTACGGCCGCATTGATGTCGTGGTCAACAATGCTGGCGTCAACCACAGTGCCAGTTTCTTTGAAATCACCGAGGAAGATTGGGACTGGGTAATGAGCGTTGACCTGAAAGGGACCTTTCTGGTGAGCCAGGCAGCCGCGCGGGTGATGGTGGAGCAGGCCATCCCCGGCGTCATCATCAACCTGTCCTCCGTGATGGCAGTGTTGGCTCTGGCCGACCAGGTGCCCTACTGCGCCGCTAAAGGAGGCGTCAACCAGCTCACCAAAGCCATGGGGCTGGCGCTTTCCGGTTACGGCATCCGGGTGAATGCCATCGGCCCTGGCCCCGTGATGACCGAGTTGATGCGGCGAGTGGTGCACGACAAGGAAAAAGCGGCTGAGCTCCTGTCGCGCCTGCCGATCAGCCGGATCGCCGAATGCGAAGAGATTGCCCGCGTGGCGGTCTTTTTGGCGTCCGATGATTCCAGTTATTTTGTCGGGCAGACCATCTATCCAGACGGCGGCCGGATGATCCAGGCCTTTTCGAGGAAGCTGGAGAAGTAGGCCATCGGGTGGACGGCAGGCAGCAAATAGCCAGACAGGAAATGCTGTTTACCGTCTACTCCCGACCACGACCTTTGCGGAGGATCGAACATGAATCACCCCAAAGTTGGTCTAATCACGTTCGGAGACGCAAGACAGCACGAGTGGGAGAAACTCTTTCGCAATCTTACCGAACCTCGGCACCGGCAAGCAATAGAACTCTTTCAGTCGCTTCCCATCGAATTGCATTTCTCGCCAGATGTCGCTCGGACAAAGGACGAGATAGATGAACAGGTTGATCGTCTCAAGAGAGCCAGAGTGGAATCATTTGTCGCCCACCTCCCATGCTGGACTTCCCCTAACTTGGTTGTGCGCGGCGTACAGCGGATGGATCTCCCCACCGCCCTCGTGTCGAACAAGCACCCTGGCACCCACGGCACGGTGGGGCTGCTTGGTGCCGCCGGCGCATTGAGCCAGATAGGCTTCCCCCATCTCCGAATCCGAGAGGACTTTAGCACCAACCGGATTGTCGAAAAAGCTCTGCCATTCTTCCGAGCTGCTTCGGCCGTGTCCCGTTTGCGGGGCAAGGTTTTCGGGCTGTTCGGCGGCCGCTCCCTGGGCATTGACACCGGCACCTTTGATCCCATGCAGTGGCGGCAGATGTTTGAGGTGGACGTGGAGCACATAGATCAGCTTGAGATCATCCGGCGGGCGGAGTTGATAGCGGAAGAGCCGACCGACGAGATGATGGCCTGGTTATCGGAGAATGTTGCCAGCATTGGCTACAACGATCAGGGCCTGACGCCCGACAAACTGGCGTTCCAGGTCCGCTGCTACCTGGCTACCAAGGAGATCATTGAGGAAAAGGGGCTAGACTTTGTTGCCATCAAGTGTATGCCCGACCTGACCAACCACTACGTACCGCAGTGCCTCTCGGCTGCATTCCTGCCTGGTCCCTACGATGCCCAGGGGAACAAGGAACCCATCGCCATGGCATGCGAGGCCGATGGCGACGGCGCGCTCACTATGGAGATATTGAAACAGGTATCGGGTGGTAGCCCGGTGCTATTCGGCGACCTCAGCTATATTAACGAAGAAACCAGCACCATCTATGTGCCCAACTGTGGCGCGATGTGCAGTTGGTACGCCGGCCGCTCCGATAATCCATCGGAAAACCTGTCGCAGATTGAGCTTCGCCCCGCTTTCCGTCCGGGCGGCGGCGCCATCACCTATTTCAAGGCCGCACCTGGCCCCGTGACGCTGGCCCGCCTTTACCGCAAGGCCGGGGAATACTATATGGCCATCATCCCAGGGGAAGCAGTTGAACCAACTCCCGAGGAATACGAAGCGTTTGTCAAAGCGCGGGGGAGCCACCAGTTGCCCA
>CAYWWC010000370.1:0-4093 GCA_964461615.1 uncultured Anaerolineae bacterium | reverse complement strand
TTGTGAACAAACGGAGCAGCCGACAGCACGCCATACGCAATACGCAACACGCAATGCGCAAGGGGATGATGATCCGTACAGCCTAGCCTTGTTCTGCCTGAACCAGCCACCAAGTATGACCATCACCAGCCCCAGCACCTCTGAGGAGCCGGGCAACGACAGCTACACCATCCGCTGGACGGCCAACGACCCGGATGACGAGGCCGTCATCTCGCTGTACTACGACCGCGACGGCACAGGGCGCGACGGTTGGCTCATCGCCCACTGCCTGAGCGAGGGGGGCGGCAGAAGCTTCGCTTCTGCTAGGCGAGACGAAGTCTCGCACGGCAGCTACGTTTGGGATACGTCGGAGGTGGGCAGTGGGACCTACTATGTTTACGGCCACATAGACGATGGCCGGAACCTGGCCGTGGTGTCCTACAGCGCGGGCACGGTCAAGGTGGTGGACGCCACAGCGCCAGCGGCGCCCGGCACGCCCTCGGTCAGTCTGGGGGGCGGCGTGGCAGAGCTGAGCTGGGAGGCCAGCGCGGAAGACGACGTCATTGGCTACGAGGTTCACTATGGGCCTGAGCCGGGCACGTATACTGCCAGCTACGATGTCACTAACGTGACCAGCTTCCGCCTGCCCCACAAACCGTCGTTGGAGACCGCGTACATGGCCGTCAGCGCCTACGACAGCTCAGGCAACAGCAGTCCCCCCTCAGAAGGAGTCGGGTTGAGCTTCGTGTATCTATCAGTGGTATTGAAGAATCATCATTAGAAAGGAGGAATCGGCATGGGTTCTGTCCGGAAATGGCGAAAGAAGAAGATAGCCAAGCATAAGCACAGAAAGCGACTCAAGAAAACTCGTTGGCAGAGACGGAAGAAGTAACGAGTGATGAGTGACGGGTAACAAGTGAAACTGGATCTTTGGGATTCTGCGAGGCCACAGTGTGGGAATCCCCAACTTGTTGGGGACTCCGGCTCGCTATCCACGCCAACTCCCAAAGACCCATAGAACTTAGACACAGGAGCTCCAATGAAAGGTTTGATTCTCAGTGGGGGCAAGGGCACGCGCCTTAGGCCCATTACCTACACCAGCGCCAAGCAACTGGTGCCGGTGGCCAACCGCCCGGTGTTGTTTCGCGTCCTCGATGCTATGGTAGAAGCGGGCATCACCGATATCTGCATCGTGGTGGGCGACACAGCAGCAATAATCGAGGCCGCCGTGGGCGATGGCTCTGCCTGGGGAGCCAAAGTGACCTACGTCCACCAGGAGTCGCCTCTGGGCCTGGCCCATGCCGTCAAGATCTCTGAGGAGTACCTCAGAGGCGACAGCGCCGCTTCCGCTTCCGAGGCCGCTTCCGCTTCTGAGTTCGTGATGTTTCTGGGCGACAATGTCATCGAAGGTGGCATCACCTCCCTGGTGGAGCAGTTCACTGCCAGCGACTGGAACGCACAGATCGTCCTCAAGCAGGTGGAGAATCCCCAACAATTCGGTGTGGCCAAGCTGCAGGATGGGAGGATAGTTCGCCTGGTGGAGAAACCAAAGCACCCTCCCAGCAATCTAGCCGTGGTGGGCATCTACATGTTCGATCATCACGTCTTCGAGGCCGTCAATGCCATCGAGCCCTCCTGGCGAGGTGAGCTAGAGATAACCCATGCCATCCAGTACCTCATAGACAAGGGCCATCGGGTCTATCCCTACGTCCACGAGGGTTGGTGGATTGACACTGGCAAGATGGAGGACATGCTGGAGGCCAACCGCCTGATTCTGGACACCAACGAGTCTCGAATGGAGGGATTTGTTGACGCCGACTCCAAGGTCAACGGCAAGGTCGTTATCGAGAAGGACGCCGAGATCATCAACAGCACCGTGCGCGGGCCGGCCATCATCGGAGAGCGAACCAGGGTGGTCAACGCCTACATCGGCCCTTTCACTTCCATCTACCACGACTGCCTCATCGCCGAGTGCGAGATCGAGCACTCCATGATCATGGAGCACTGCAAGATCGAGGACATCCACCACCGCATCGAGGACAGCCTGATCGGTCGCCACGTAGAGATAGTCCGCTCGCCCGCCAAGCCACGCGCCTACAAGATGGTGCTGGGGGATCACAGCAAGGTGGGGATACTCTAGGGAGGAAAGTGGCATGCTGAATCTACAAGTGAAGCTGCCGCCTGAGGCATCGCAGGATATTGCCCGTTTGATAGCCTCAGGGCGGTACAAGAGCGTGGATGAAGTTTTGACCGCTGCCACGCGCAGTTTGATCGCCCTCGAGGAAGAGAGTATTGCTGTTGAGCTCGCGCCGCCCCGCCTCACGGCCCAGATCGAGTGGTCAGATGGCCAGTGCTGCGCTTATTGCCCAGAGCTTGACCTGGCTACAGCGATGGACACCGAGGGTGAAGCCCTCACCGACCTGGCGGAGATGGCGGTGGAGTATGCGGAAGTCTACTTGGAGAATGGCTGGTGGGATAGTCCCAACCTTGGTCAACACTATCCCTATGTTCTAGTCGTTGCCACTTTCACCACGGATGTTTATGACACCGAAGGTGTCAACAAAGTCAAGACCTTCTTCGAGCGGAGTCACGATGGCAGTATATAGCTACAACGACTTCCGCAAGGTGCTAAGACAGCTTGGCTTTCAGAGGATCCGCTCCAAGAAACACGAGATCTGGTATCGGCACACGGAGACAGATGATTTCAAGGTTGCCGTCAGTCATAAGCGGGGCGAGGACATCCCCCGTTGGGTTTTCCACAAAATGCTGAAACAAGCGGGAATCAAGAGCGAAGAAGAATTCGTCAGGATACTGCGAGGCAAGAGATGAAGACGACGCTAGTCTACGCCGGCATAGCCGGCTACGGCTTCGACAGCTTGGGCGAAGGAATGGAGGCGGGCTGGATCAACCACGGTCTGGCTCAACTCTCCGCCTGCGCCAAGGCTGGAGGTTTCAACGTGGACCTCATCGACCTGAGAGGTCTCAAGGGCTGGGACGAGTTCCGGGCAGAGCTAGAGCAGCGCCGCCCCGATGTCGTGGGTCTGACGATGATGAGCGTGGACTACAATCCGGTGACGCGGGCTTTAGACGTGATCAAGGACGTGGACCCTTCGATCATCACCGTCGTCGGTGGCCCCCATCCAACGCTGGTGCTGGACGAGGTGGCCGCCAACCCCAGGATTGACTACATCGTCACCCACGAGGCGGAGATCACCTTCCCGAAGCTGTTGGCTGCTATTGAGAGGGGCGAGCCGCCAAAGGAGCGGGTGCTGGTCGGAGAAAGGCCCGACCTGGACGCCATACCCTTCGTGGATCGTGAGCTGTTCTTGGACGAATGGCGCCGGTGCGGCTACGTCCCTGATTCCCCTGAGGTGTCCTTTGTGCCGGAGCTGCCGCCGCCTTTTCTGACCATCATCGCCGGGCGCGGCTGCATCTACAACTGCAGCTTCTGCCAGCCAGCCGAGCGCATCATCTTCGGCCGGTTTCGCCAACGGAGTGTGCCCAACGTCATTGAGGAATTGAAGCTCCTGCAGGAGAAGCATGACTTCGCCAGCTTCATGTTCCACGATGACTGTTTGACCAACGACCGGGAGTGGGTGGCCGAGTTCTGCGAGACCTACCAGCGAGAGGGGTTCACTCAGCCCTTCTTCTGCCAGAGCCGGGCCGACATCATCGTCCGCCACGAGGAGCTGGCGGAGCTGATGGCCGACGCCGGCTGCCGAGGCTATTTCATCGGCTTCGAAAGCGGGAGCGACAGGGTGCTGCGCTTCTTGCGCAAGGGTATCAGCAGGGAAGTGAACCTGAGAGCAGCCCAAGTCTGCCGGAAGTACGGCATCTCCGTCTGGGCCAACTACATGTTTGGCCTCCCCACCGAGACCAAAGAAGAGGTGATGGACACCATTTCCATGCTCAAAGAGATTGACCCCGACTACTACAGCCCGGCTTTCTACACCCCCCACCCCGGCAGCGACCTTTACACCTACTGCATCGAAAACGACCTGTCCCTCATCGCCAGCCACGACCAATATCGCCGCAACCCCACCGAGACCAAGATCAAGGGTCAGGACCCTGAGTTTCTGAACTGGGCCCTGGCGGAATCTCAACGCCGCAAACC
>CAYWWC010000369.1:0-4099 GCA_964461615.1 uncultured Anaerolineae bacterium | reverse complement strand
GAGAGGCGAGCGATCTGGACGAAGGCTCGCTCCTTCAGACTCAGCACCTGGGCCCGGACCTGGCGGGCGGGCGAGGGCCAGGCAAAGGCTCCGATGATCAGAGCCATGGTCTGCACCCCCAACCCCCTCACCAGGGAGGCAATCAAAATCAGGAACACGAGGGAGGGTACCGAGAGGAAGACGTCAATCAATATCCTTAGCACGGCGTCAACCGCCCCGCCGAAGTAGCCGCTGGCAAAACCGATGAGGGCCCCTAGCAGGGTACCAATGAAGGCCGCAATCAGGCCGACTTGCAGGGAATTGGGCACGGCTTCGCTCATCTGGATGGCGACGCTTCGCCCTAGAGAGTCGGTGCCCAGCAGGCCCCCCGGTCCCGGGGGAAGTCGGGCGGGGAAGCTACCGGTACGACGTTGCACGGGGTCCACAAAGAAGTTCCCCACCACAGCCGCTGTCAACAACGCCAAAAAGATGATCGTTCCAATGAAAAACTTCCTGTTGCGCAGGAGCTCCCCCGCATATCCCCGCTGTGCTTCAACTCGAACCTCTGCCATGGTCTATCCCCTCCCTGCCTGCTGGTAGCGTATCCTCGGGTCAATCAGAGGGTAGACCATGTCAATGACAAAATTAGCCAGGGCTACCGCGAAGACGATGAGGAGGACACCGCCCTGGATCACCGGGAAGTCGATATTCGTAATGGAGTTGTAGATTACCCAACCGAGGCCGGGGTAGGCAAATATCACCTCGGTGATCAGCGCCCCCCCGACGATGCGGCCCAGAGAGATGGCCAGGCCGGTCGCCTGGGGCAGCAAGGCGTTTCGGAAGGCGTAACCCCAGAGGATGCGCCGGTTGGAGAGTCCCTTAGCCTCAGCCTGCAGGATATAGTCCTCGCCCTTCAAAGATGTGATCAAGCTCCGCATGGAGAGGAACCACCAGCCCAAGGAAACAACGATCATGCTCAAGGCCGGTAGCGCAGCATGGCGGAGCACGTCCAGGGCAAAGTCGAGGGAGAGTTCCGGGCTAAGCCCTACTGAGTGCGCTCCGGAGAGAGGGAAGATCCGCCATTGGAAGGCGAAGAGGAAGATGAGGATGATGGCCAGAATGTAATAGGGGATGGTGTACAACACCAGGGCTGCCCAAACGAGGGCCTGAACGAACCGTGACTTTCCCCCCCTCCATCCCGCCACGGCGCCGATCAGCGAACCCAGCACCCAACTGATCAGCGTCGTCAGCATCAGGAGGCCGATGGTCCAGGGGATCGCGGCCCTCAGCATGTCGGACACGTGGGCGGGGAAGTTACCGATGGAGTAGCCCAGATTCCCCCGGGCCAGCTCTCGCAGGAAGCGAACGTACTGTTCCCACAGACTCTTGTCCAGGCCGAAGAGGCGGTTGTACTCCTCAATGAGCTGCGGGGCATTCACTCTTCCCCCTGCGGCTGCCATTCTGCTGAAGACGGCGGTGAGGGGATGGCCAGGAACGAGGCGGGGCACGAAGAAGACGACGGTGATGGAAATGAAAATTGTCGCCACAAAGATAACGAACCGTTCCGAGAGATACCTCAAGTAAGCAATCATTCATCCCATTCCTTTTTGCTCAGGACATGCCTATGCAGCTTCATACTGCACTGAGCAGGCCAATGGTACGCGGTTCACCCGCCACGCGGGTGCGGCGGAGAGCCTTCACTGGAAAGCTAACCGCAAAGCACGTGGAGCCGCCGATTGCGCGCGCCTTGCCATTGTTAAACCCCACGCTGGCCCAATGTGGTCTTGTCTAGCGGATGCGTCTTATATCAAAGTTGTTCACATGCCACTGATACGCTTTTTCGAATGCTATTGGATCCTGCCTTGCGGATTGGTGCACAACTTTGTCCGAGATGGTCTGCAGCGTTGATCTTAACGCGTCCGGAAAAACGTACCGAGTGTTGTAGAGAACATTATGACCGTCCGCGAGAATGATAAAACAGCTAGGAATGTGGCTCATACGCTGCAGTAGCCAATATCCTGAGGAGGGACTCACTTCACTTGGAACGAACGTTGGCAGGAAACTCTCACCTCTCCACGGGTCAGCCGGGTTGTCCTTTATCAACATATAATGCGCTACAATTGATCCATAGGGAGTGTCAGACCACACGGGTTCCCACTTGGATGGTACTCTGCTTGACAATCCCTTTGGAAACTCGTGACTTTGCGCGGATCGCACAACAGCTATCCCGATCTGCAGGCCGTCGCGGACAAGTTGAATTGGGTGCTCATGCCGAAGATTTGCTGCCCTGACGGGGTGAAGGGTTCTAACAGTGGTTGACCAAGATGGATATTGGAACAGATGCTCCCACTTCCCCCAATGTTCCTTCCGTTGCCGTGCCTCAAAGTGCTCGGGATTAATTGAAAGGACGTGGTCAATCACTTCCTCGGCGGTTTTAAACTGTAAAGCACAACAGAGTGCTCCAGATTCTGCCACAAGCAGATCCAGATTGTCCCGTGCCTTCTCAAGGGCCTTCTCAATAGCAGAAACGAGTTGCATAGCGTCAACACTGTTCACCGACACCGCTACTCGATCACCCATCATGGACACGCGGATAATCTGATCTGCGATATGCGAGGCTTCATCAATGAGTTGCCTCGCTGCGTGGTTGGGATCGGCCAAACCAAGTGCCATAGGAGGTTTCTTGGCTTCTGGCGTAGGAGCTTGCGGTTCGGCCCTTTTGCCACTGAAAAGCTTTTTGAAAATGCCCATTTTGACCTCCTGTCGTTGCTCGTAACAAAACGTCGCGCCCGACATGCAAGCTTTGGAACTGGACACCATGACGAGGACGGTGTACCTTTTCCTTGCGAGCGGGCTATCATACGGAATTATCTCCACATAATCACCCCCTATGGGATTTTATGCGGAAACAACCGCAGGACCAGCCTATCTGCCGGATGCAGCAAGTTAGATGGGGGAGCAGCCCCTTGCAGAGGCCACTCCCCATCTGCAAACCAATTCGACAATGTTAGATATGCCGAAACACTACAACGGATTCGGAATAAAACGGATCGGTAGTAAGGAAAACTGAGCTTCTCGAAGTATCAGTTCCTTTCTCAATCCGATGTAGTGTTGTCTGGCAGCTACTTCCGCGACCAGACGGCCTTGGCAGGGATCTAGCAATGTCAAACTGGCCGCTCATCCGTTTACTTCGCAGAACTAGTCCCCAACGCGAAACGCTCTCCATCCGGGTGCTTTATCTCCGACTGTCCAATTCAGTTACCACACCTGCGCTTACACTACGTGCGAGCCAAGTGCGTAGACGCAGTTTCCAACTGCTGGATCCTCACTGAATGGTCCGAAGGGCCATCATGATCAAGGCGAGAGCAGTTTTCTCCTCCGAACTAACTTTGTCGCCTATGCCAAAGACCCCTCCGCCAGATGCCTGAGCAATATTTTGCCCAATCAGCAGCATGGCACCCTTGAAGTTCTTGACTTGCTCCTGCGTCGCCTTTCGATCCAGGAGGTCCGCGACGTCCTGGAGGCCCGCCATCACATCGCGCGAATCGGTGTGATACTGAGGAGTAACGTTCGCTATATCATTGACTACTGATAACAGGACTTCTTGCACTAGTGGCTCCTTGAATCGGGCCCACTCGGACAACTCCTTAGCCAGGGCCCCTGCTTCCTTCTCGTCAATCTTGCGATCAGCGCCGGCTACTGCCGCAAACACCCAAAGCGGTGCGAATTGCAGTGTGCGCCATTCTTCCACGGTGTATGATTCTCGAAACATGATATTCTCCTTATCGGTTGTGTGATGGTCTTCAATCGGTGGTCATGCGCCCGTCCAACTACTGATTAGACGAAATTATCTCCGCATAATCACCCCCTATGGGATTTTATGCGGAAACAACCGCAGGACCAGCCTATCTGCCGGGTACAGCAAGTTAGGATGGGGGAGCGGCCCCTGGCAGAGGCCGCTCCCCACCTTCAATCTAACTGGCTAACTGGTGCTTTCTACTACTGGCCTGCGGGACGAATCCCGCCGACCCACTCCCCTGTCGTGGGTGAGGGATACCCGTTGACCACCAGGTTCCAGGTCGCCCACCAACTGACCGGCATGTTCCACGGGTCGTCGGCC
>CAYWWC010000368.1:0-4100 GCA_964461615.1 uncultured Anaerolineae bacterium | reverse complement strand
ATCACCTTCAAGGGCCAGACGTACCCTTTCTCCGAGGCCAACATCCGCCGCGCCGTCGAGACGCTGCGCGATGAGCCTTATCAGGGCCTGATCCCCACCAGCGAGCGGATTTACGAACTGCTCACCCTGGGCGCCAGCCTGCGGCAGACCATTGACGGCGACACGAAAAGCTTCAGCCTGCACTACATTGATTGGCAGCGCCCGGGGCGCAACGTCTACCACGTCACGGAGGAGTTCACCGTCGAGAAGCGGGGTAGCCACGAAACCCGGCGTCCGGACATCGTCTGCTTCGTCAACGGCATCCCGCTGGTCGTCATAGAGTGCAAGCGGCCCGACCTGGAGACGGAGAGCGGCAAGGCCTTCGAGGAGGCCGTCAGCCAGATGGTGCGTAACCAGCGAGACGACGAGATCCCTCACCTCTTTGCCTATGCCCAACTGCTGTTGGCCCTGAGCGTCAACGATGCCTATTACGGCACCACCGGCACACCCAAGCGGTTCTGGTCGCTGTGGAAGGAACCTCTGAACGAGGATGTGTTGCATCGGGCCGTCAACCGTTCTCTCGGTGAGGCAAGGAAGCTGCGTCTCTACGGCTGGCGCAAGCACGGGAATTGGATTCGACGGTATTTTGATGAGCGACAAGCGCCCCCCTCTAACTCCCCCCAAGGGGGGGAGGATCTAGCTTCCCTCCCTTGGGGGGGGACTGAGGGGGGGGCAAGAGCACCTTCCCCCCCGTTGGGGGGGACTGAGGGGGGGCAAGAGCGCCTCCCCACGTCGCAGGACCGCACCCTCTACGCTCTGATGCGTCCTGGACGGCTGCTGCATTTGCTCTACCAGTTCATCGTCTACGACGGCGGCCAAAGGAAGATGGCCCGCTACCAGCAGTACTTCGCTGTGCAGGAGACCATCCGCCGCGTGGCGCACCTGAACACCCAGGGCACGCGCACCGGCGGCGTCATCTGGCACACCACCGGCAGCGGCAAGAGCCTGGCGATGGTCATGCTGGCCAAGGCGCTGGCGCTGCATCCCAATATCAAGAACCCCAAGGTGGTCATCGTCACCGATCGCATCAACCTCGACGCCCAAATCTGGGGCACGTTCAAGGATTGCGGCAAGCAGGTAGTCCGCGCCAAGTCGGGCGTAGATCTGGCCGAGTTGATCCGCAGCCGCAAAGCGGATATCATCACCACCGTTATTGACAAGTTCGACACCGTCGCCACCAGGCACAAGGTACGCAGCTCCGATACCGACGTCTTTGTGCTGGTAGATGAGAGCCATCGCAGCCAGTACGGCGCCACTCACGCCCAGATGCGCCAGGTCTTCCGCAAGGCGTGCTACATCGGCTTCACCGGCACGCCTTTGCTCAAAGGAGAGAAATCCACGGCACGAAAGTTCGGTGGGTTCATTCACAAGTACACCATGCGCCAGGCGGTGAAGGATGGCGCGGTAGTTCCTTTGCTCTACGAAGGGCGGATGTCGGAACTGACGGTGGACCAGGACGCTATTGATACGTGGTTCGAGCGTGTCACTGGGGGCCTCACGCCGGAGCAGAAGCGCGACCTCAAGCGCAAGTTCAGCCGCGACGAGGAGATCAGCCGGGCCGATCAGCGCATCATGCAGATTGCCTACGACATCAGCGACCACTATCGGCGCAACTTGCAGGGCAGCGGCTTCAAGGCCCAGCTTGCCACTTCAAGTAAGGCGATGGCGCTCAAGTACAAACACTACCTGGACGATTTCGGCATCGTCACTTCGGCAGTGATCATCTCTCCACCTGACACTCGCGAGGGCCACGAGGAGGTGGACGGGCCGCTTCCTGATATGGAGAGCTTCTGGAAACAAATGATGGCCCGCTACGGCGGCGAGGTGAACTATAATCGCGAGATCAAGGAGGACTTTGCGCGTGAGGAGGGCGTCGAGATACTCATTGTGGTGGACAAGCTTCTGGTAGGCTTTGACGAACCGCGCAATACCGTGCTCTATGTGGATAAACGACTCAGGGAACACGGACTCTTGCAGGCCATCGCCCGTGTCAATCGGCTCTTCGAGGGCAAGGACTTTGGATACATCATAGACTATCGCGGCGTGCTGGGTGAGCTCAACGAGGCGATGGAAACCTACAACGCCTTGGAGGGTTACGACGTCGAGGACGTAGCCGGCACCATCACCGACGTATCGGCAGAGATTGCCCAGCTTCCGCAGCGACACGCGGAGCTGTGGGACGTATTCAAGACGGTGCCCAACAAGCAAGACGTTGAAGCATTGCAGCAGTTCTTGGCCCCGGAGGATGTACGCCAGAAATTCTACGATGCCCTGACTGCCTACGCCTGCACGCTCAAGGTAGCCCTGAGCGCCGTCAGCTTCCACGAGGAGACGTCTCTGGCGCAGGTTGGAACGTACAAGCGGGACCTGCGCTTCTTCCATAACTTGCGGATCGCCGTCAAACAGCGCTATGCCGAAACCATAGACTACAAAGACTATGAGCAACGGGTGCGTAAGCTGCTGGATAGCCACATCCAATCTTCGGGCGTAGCGACGGTCGTGGAGCCGGTGGACATCTTTGACGTGGAGGCATTCCAGGCCGAAGTGGAGAAACTCGGAACGCCCGCCGCCAAAGCTGATACCATCGCCCATCGTGTCAAGCGCACCGTCACCGAGCAGATGGAAAAAGACCCGGCTTTCTACGCCAAGTTCTCCAGACTGATCGAGGAGACCATCGAAGCTTATCGCCAGGGACGCATCAGCGAGGCTGAGTACCTGAAAAAAGCGTCCGAGATTTTGCGGGATGTCCAAGGGGGGCGGGATGCGGACATGCCGGAGAAACTACACCGCTTCCGTGACGCCTCGGCCTACTACGGCGTCATCCGCGAGCCGCTGGCCCAGTACACGGTGGATGCCCTTGGAGTAGATATGGACGATCTCATTGCCGACATCGCCATTCGCCTGGAAGAGATCATTGAGGGAAAGAAGATTCGCGACTGGACGACCAACCTGGATGTGCAGCGTGAGATCAAGCGGGCGATGGACGAGTACCTGTATAGCGTCAAAGGCCGCTATGATATTCCTCTGACCGCTGGAGACGTCGATGTGATCCTCGACAGTGTACTCGAAATCGCCAAGCAACGGGATCGGATGTGATATGGCAACGGTACATTCTGTGGAATATGGTACCACGGCTATTGACTTTGAGCTGATCTACGCGCCACGCAAGACGCTGGGCATCACTGTGCATCCCGACGACCTGCGAGTCACTGTCAAGGTGCCGGAAGGCAGCGCCTTGGAGGATATTGAGGCCAAAGTGTCGAAGCGGGCTCCGTGGATTCTCAAGCAGCGGCAGGACTTGGAGCGCTACCTACCACACTTGCCGCCACGCCAGTACGTGAGTGGAGAGACGCACCGCTACCTGGGTCGCCAGTATCGGCTCAAGGTCATCGAAAGCAAAAACGGAACAGGAAAAAGCGTCAAGCGCGATCGGAACTATATCTACGTCCACGCTGAGGATAAAGCAGATGCTGAACGTGTCAAGGTACTGCTCAATGAGTGGTATCGTGCCCACGCCCGGCGGGTCTTCGATGAGCGGTTGGACGCCTGCTATCCCAAAGTGGCGCACATCGGTGTGGCGTATCCAGAGATTGCCATCCGAGCGATGAGCACCCGCTGGGGGAGTTGCAGCCCGAAGGGACGGATCACGCTCAACGTCAAGCTGATCAAGGTACCCAAGTCGTATATCGACTATGTCATTTTCCACGAGCTGTGTCATCTGGCAGAGCCGAATCATACCCCCCACTTTTACGAACTCCTTGACCGCGTTTTGCCGGATTGGCAAGAACGGCGAGACAAATTGAATGCGTTTGAGTTTGGGTAAGTATATCGTTCGCGGCAGGCGAGGCGTCCGCCTAACCACTCGCTTGACTCTCAAGCCTTCGCCTCCCTCCTCGACGCCCCGCCCACCGAAATTGCTGCTTGATAGCAACGATGCCATGAACCATTCAGAAATACCCGAACAAGAAGTCGCCCGATACTGGGACGACAACGCCAACCTATGGGCTAACCATGTCCGCCAAGGGTGGGATGCGTACCGCGAGTACTTCAACAATCCCGCC
>CAYWWC010000367.1:2870-4115 GCA_964461615.1 uncultured Anaerolineae bacterium | reverse complement strand
CACAGCCACACCAATGCCCACGCCAACGGTGACCAGTACCCCCACACCAGGGGAAGCAGTGATTGTGACGATTGAAGACGGCAATGGGTCACCCTACAGCACGGGCAATCCAGTCACCATCTCCGCAGACAACCAATCGCACAACACAACGCCCATCTCTTCGGCGGAGCTGTGGGTCGTGTACGATGAAACGATTGGCGTAACAGCAAGTGGGATCAACACCACATCACGAAGCCAGGGTTTCCAGGCGCAGATGGACGTTGATCGTTCGAACCCGTCGGCGGCCACAGTGCACATTCTCCTGTTCAGTTTGGGTGGGACGATTCAGCCGGGGACGGGGCCTATTGTCGAGTTGCTGTTCGACGTGGATGCGTCCGCTAATGGAGGCGACACGACAGACCTGACCTTCAGCAATGTGCTGTTGGCGGATGCAATCGGAGCCCCTATTCCGACAGACTTCACAGACGTTGGGCTGTTCACTGTGATATCGGGGTGTGAACCGGAAGGGGACATCAACGACGATGACGCCGTCAACATCTTTGACCTGCAAATCCTGATCAACATGATTCTGCACACGCCACAGCCAGACCCATACCTATACTCAGCGCAGTGGTGGGTTTGTGCAGACATCTCACCTTCGCCAGGAGGAGATGAGCAATGGAACGTGTTCGATTTGCAACGGTTGATCTGCTTGATCCTGGGAACATGTGGAGGGGAGCAGTCGCGTGCAGGCTTGAGGCTGCTGGACAGTGATAATGTAGTGACCATGCCTTACGTGGACGCGGACCCTGGAACCAGTGGAGCGTTCGGCATTGATCTCAGCAACGACGATGAGATCTACGCGGTTGAGATGTGGTTCAACTACGACTCGCTGGGTGGGCTAGTAGACATTGGCCCCCTGGCTACCACCTCTCGAACGAGTGGCTGGCAAGTATCGCCTTCAAAGGATGATAGCGATCCATCAGCGGTGGAGTACCACGTCATCTTGTTCAACCTGAGTGGGGTACCGATCACGCCAGGAACAGGTGCGATTCTGTTGGCCGAGTACACCGTTGGCACAGGCGCATCTGGAAGCACACCCTTGGATATAACGCAGATAAACCTGGCCGATGCCCTGGGACAGCCGTTGCCGGCGACGTGGCAAGACGGTGAGTTTCAGGTAGGAGTCATCACTCCGACGCCAACGGATACACCCACTCCCACACCGACCAACACTCCCACACCCACTGCTACTGCGACGGCAAC
>CAYWWC010000367.1:0-2770 GCA_964461615.1 uncultured Anaerolineae bacterium | reverse complement strand
CACCCACTCCCACACCGACCAACACTCCCACACCCACTGCTACTGCGACGGCAACGACTACGGGAACCTCAACGCCAGAGAATACGCCCACTTCCACCTCGACGCCGACCAACACTTCCACACCCACGAAGACGCCCACGGTCACGGCTACGGGGACGCCGACACCAACGGCCACGCGCACTGCCACACCCACCCCGACGGCCACGCCGACCAACACCCCGACGAGCACGCCCACCGCTACGCCCACGCCGGTTCCCGGGCCAATCCTGAGCATCCCCAGCAACATCCCCGCATATACCGGCCATTCCGTTTCCGTGCCGGTCAACTTCACCAGCAATGGTCACAGCATCACCTTCATCGTCCTCTCGGTGGACTTCGACCAAACCTGCCTGGCCTTCGATCCCACTGACAGCGACCAGGACGGCACCCCTGACGCGGTTGCCTTTAACCTACCAGGCGCGTTTACTGCTTCGGCCACCTTCGATGGGGGCGACACCGACGGCGAGTTGGCCCTCTTTATCTCCGACTTCTCCGCGCCCCTGGCCTCGCTGCCCGACGGCGCCCTGGCCGCCATCGCTTTTACGGCGACGTGTCAACCTGACCCAGGAGCGAGCATCATTGCGTCAGTGAGTTTCTCCAATGATCCGAGCGCCTCTTTCACCAACACTGACAGCCAGAGCGTCCTCGGCACGACGGACGACGGTTCGGTGCTCATTACCGCGCCGCCGACCGCAACGCCCACGCCGACAGCAACCGACACAACGACGACTCATACTCCAACGACGACCAGCACACCCACGCCGACGCTCACCACGACCACGCCAACAGTTACGGCGACTCCTTCAATTGAGCCTGACATCAGCATTGCCATTTCCCCCGCTGCAACCCAGGTTGCTGTAAACACCATCTTCACCCTGGACATTGCGGTTGACTCAGGCGCCCAGCAGGTGGACGCAGTGCAAGCCTTCGTCAACTTCGATCCCGACTTCCTGCAAGTGGTGGATGAGTACGGCAACCCAGGCAGTGCCATCATCGCTGGTACGGCCTTCCAATACGAGTTCTTGAACGAGGTGGACAACACGGCGGGGACCATCGGTTATGCAGCAGGCAGCACATCCAGTTACCCCTCCGGCGACTTCACCCTGGCCACCATCTACTTCAAGGCCACGGCGGAAACGGAGAACACTGTCCTCGCTTTCAACCTCACCTCTTCCAGGGAGACCCGGATCACCTTCGGAGGCAGCGGCTTGCTTTTCACACCCTCGAATGGCAGCGTGGAAATTCCGCCTGGAGCGGACATCGCAGGCTCGATCACTCTGCAAGGGCGGCCCGATCCCCCAGACGCCTCGTGGAGCGTCCCTTTGACCGTCTGGGTGTACGATCCGGGTCAGGCAACCCCCCGCCACGAGTTCCACCCCATCACCGACGACTGGGGCCAATTCACCATCGTGGACGGCATAGCGCCAGGAACCTACGACCTCCAGGTGAAAAACAGCCATACCTTGAGCAACAGGAGAGAGAACGTTGCCCTGGTTGCGGGGCCCAATTCCGTCAACTTATGCACCCTTCTGGAGGGTGACGCTGACGACAATGACCTGGTGGACGTCAGCGACTTCTCCAAGCTGGCCGCCTGTTTCTTCCAGCCCCTCGACTCCCAGCCCTTCTGTCCTAACACCGACTTCAACGAGGATGGCGTCGTTGACGTTGGCGACTTCTCCCTGCTCAACAGCAACTTCTTCGAGGAGGGGCCCATCATTGTCACTTGCAGCAATAATGATGAGATAAGCGCGCTCTCCGAAGCCAGATGGATTCTCCAGGCCGCTGAACAAACGGACATCACTATCGCCATCTCTCCCTCCGTCACCAGGGTTCCCGTCAATACCATCTTCACCCTGGACATTGTGGTTGACTCGGGCGTCCAGCAGATGGACGGAGTGCAGGTCTTCGTCAACTTCGACCCCGATTCTCTGCAAGTGGTGGACGAGGGCGGCAACCCAGGCGGCGCCCTCATCGGCGGCGCGGCCTTCCAATACGAGTTCTTGAATGAGGTGGACAACGCGGCAGGAACCATTGATTACGCCGCAGGGAGCATGTCCAGCCTCCCCTCCGGTGCCTTCACCCTGGCCACCATCCGTTTCAAAGCTACGGCAGGAACAGGGAATACTGCGGTGACCTTCAACCTCGCTTCTCCCAGAGAGACCAAGATCACCTTCGGCGGTAACAATCTGGCTTTCGACGTATTGGAGGGAAGCGTGATCACGGGCTATGAGAGCTACCTGCCCCTCATCGTGAAGAGCTATTCTGTGTCCCCAAATTGAGATACGCCTTTGCCAAAGGAGCCGATTTGTAGTATACTATGACCTGCAAAGAGGTTAGATATTGGGGCCATGATCCTCGTTTCGGCCACTCGACTTTGATTCGGACGCAGATGAACGCGGGTAAACGCTGATTTTCCTTGTTTTATCTGTGAAAATCTGCGTTAATCTGCGTCCCATCCCAGCTTGCCACTTGAGCTTATGGCCGAAACGAAGACCAACGCCGATATTGGTTATTGGCCAGGAAGCCAGGATACCTGCCTCTCCGTGGTTCCAACAACCTTCGCGAGAAAGGGGCGGGAACAACATGAACGAAGTATCATCATGATGAACAGTCCCCTTGTCGAAGCAGGCAAGGGGACTTTGTTTCGTGAAGCGTGAGAACGCAAAACGTGAAATCAGACATGACGTTTGAGAACAAATGGAGGTTTCACTACCGGACACTTTTTTATTCT
>CAYWWC010000366.1:0-4126 GCA_964461615.1 uncultured Anaerolineae bacterium | reverse complement strand
CCAATAGGATGCAAGAGTTAATACACCCATAGTCACCCATATCACCCACACCATGATGTCAACCCAAACTGCGGACACTGAGGACGAAGTTGCAGGGGGCGTGCCTTTGAAGACGACGTGCAGAGTAGCGTTAGCAACGTGAATCCAGTAAATCGAGATAGTTAACCAGACAGCGAAAATCGGAGTGTAATACGAGAAGGTCTCCGCTCCAAAGTTAGTTGGCAGAGGGGAAGAGATTCTATAGGCCAATCGTCGGAACCTTGACCAGCCCGTCATGTCAAGTGGTGCCGTAACCCCTTTGCGTAGCGGGGGAAAGACGAGCGACTGCGCATGCTCGACCAGGGCCGAAAAGCGATCTAGCAACGCATCAACGTGCATTGCGTAGGGTGATTGTCCTTCGGCTTCCTGTTGCTCCATCTCGCGGGACATAGGCTTCACTCCTCCCCCAACACCATCTCCCCCACACGCCGCTTGGCCTCCTCCAGCAGGCATCTGGCCTCTTGATGGCTCCCTCGTGATTCCTGGACGAGTTCCACCACCCTAGCCCGTACCTTGTCAGCCGGCATAGGGATTGGCACATTAAGCAAGTCTGTCGTGGAGATGGCTGGGTACATTGAGGCACTGGTCTGCAAGTCCAGGATTTCGCACACGACAGGCAGGCGCAGATATACCAGCAACACTTCGGGCTCAATAGCGGTAGGCTTTAGTATAACAAAGCCGGATGAGCATACGTGGCCATCTTGTCCGGGTTCAATGAGCGCTGAGAGTCGCCGGATGGGACGAACTGTTGAAGTGATCACGTCGCCTGTCTTGACAATCCACTGTGCACGGCTAGGCGCCTCCTCGCCAAGCACTGTTTTACTCTCAGCGTGTCCGGTTTGATCCAGGTCACCGATTTCGATGTATTGGAACGGCTTGCCGGTTCTTGGTTCAAATCGCCGTTTGGCTAGCCGGACCACATCGCCAATGCTCTTCCCCGACCGCGCCATAATCTCCATCGTTCGCTGATACTTCGACTGGAAATACTCCGCATCCAATCGCCCCGCCGTCCACGCCCGGCTGAAACTCTGTGTGTAGGTGGGCTGGTGCGAAAGGGGTAGGTCGTCCAACCCCAGTTCGGCCAGCAGCAACGCCTCGGCTTCGGCGTAGAGAACCGTCGCACGGTTTCGTTCAACCCAGGCACTTTGGAGCAAGCGCGATACAGCCGTTTGGTCTGCCCGTGACGGCACAACCACCTTCACATTTCCAACTGCTGGAAACGTCAAATGCGCCTGTACCTGCTGCGACTTGTAGCGCTCAAGCTGGAGTTGCTCAAACTGTGACCGCAGGAAAGCGACAAGATAGGAACTGTCTATCCGTTTCGGATCCGTTTTGAGTGCAATGACATCCCTACAGACGGCGCACTCGCCCATTCCCGGCTGGACGATGCACACACCACCAATCGACCCACCTTTGGCTACAACAATGTCACCTTCTCTGATCGTTGAAACTTGCCGGTACTGAGCGATGATACGAGGGTCAATCCGCACCATCCCTTCCTCTTCAACAAAAAAGTCGCCCAGATCTGCCACTCGTATGAACGGCATTCCAGTATCACTGTAATAGCCAACAAACGAAGGGTAGAAAGCAGAGCCCGTGACCTGCTTCACCAAGTCATACACGGTCTTTATCTCATGCGTCTTCCCAGCTTCGGCAATTATCCGCTCGTTTTCAACATGAACAGGATGCCAATACTCCGCGTCGTAACGCCAGTTTTGCTTTATGACTGATAAACTGGCCAAGCTCCATTTTGCCGTAGTCCCAGCCCCGGCGGTGAACGTCTCCAACGTCCACGACTCACCGTCGGGGCATCTCAGAAAGGGTGGTCATCGTCTTTCCAGAAACCAAAACCTTGCTCCTTGGCGAAGAGCACAAAGGCGGTGGCGATCTCATCCAAGTCGTGATCCACGATCAGGTGGCCGTGCTCATTCTGCAACCGCTGGCTGTGTTCGTCGGTCTTGTAGACATATTTGCCAGAGTTGTCCTTGCCGCTCTTCTTGGAGGTGGCGAAGAAGATGGGGTAATCGTCCACACGGGGGCAGAGGGGGCCCGCTTCAGGGTTATCGTTCCACTTTTGCACAAAGAGCAGGCTGGTCTTGGTGCCAGTGTGCGGCTTGAAGGTGTTGCCATCCAGTCCCACCACTGCCAGGATACGGCACTCGCGGGCAATGAACTCCCGGATGTAGGCGTCGGTCGTGTTGTTGAAGCGCCCCTGGGGCAGCACAATTGCCATCCGCCCGCCGGGCCGCAGGAACTCCAGATTGCGCTCGATGAACAAGATGTCGCGTCCCTGCTTGGTTGCCAACTTGTCGCGCCCTCGTCTGGCGAGTTCGTACTGGTGCAGGATTCTGCGCTCGCGGATGTCACCGGCAAAGGGTGGGTTGGTCATCAGCACATCGAAGTTGAAGTAGCGGTAGTGCTCCCGATTCCAGCGGTCATGCTCAGGGTCATTGGGGAAACGACGCAGACGGTCGCGCAACCCCACCTGCACGGTGTCATCCCACAGGTAGGAGGCCAGTGTGTTGGCCCGGTAGACATTGGTGCGCCCATCACCGGCGATGAGGTTGAGGGCTTGGGCGATCTTGACAGCGCGAGCGTCGAAATCAAGCCCATACACGTGGGTGCTGGCGTATTCCCGCTGCCACTGGTTCGGCCCTTGAGCATTCAATTGCTCTCCCCACACCCAGAAAACGGCGTGCATGGTGAAACCACAACTGCCACACGCCGTGTCAATCACGTACTCATCTAAGTTGGGGTTGAGCATCTTGACCGCCATGCAGCAATTCCCGTTTTAGCATCATCGCCGCGTGATATGGCATCGTAGTGGCGACTTTAGTCGCTGATTACGCGGCCCAAACGACTGAAGTCGTTACTACGAACCCCATAACGGGAATTGCTGACCGCCATGTCAATCGCGTGACGGGGAGTGAAGTATTGGCCTTTCTTGCCCTTGCCCACCTCGGTCATCAGATACTCAAAGGCTTCGTCAATCACCTGCAGGTTGGAGTTGAAGAGTTTGATGTCCTGGAGGAAAGAGACGCAGGTTACCAGATGGCCCGGCGTCAGGTCAATCCTCTCGCCGGGCAGAAATACTCCTCGCCACTGGTCTTTGGCCCGGTTGAACAAGCTGTTGATGCGATTGTAGAATGCCTGCTCATCTGGGTCATCCAGGACGCGAAACTGGAGATACTGGCCGCCGGGGCGAGCGGCGTTCCACTCGTCGTACAGCTTGGCGTAGATCAATTTGAACACTTCCTCAAAGGCATCCACGCCAGCGTTGGCCAGCACCAGATTCTCCAGGTCGAGGATTACATCTTTCAACGACAGTCTCTCAGTGACCAGCTTGTCCCACTCGGTTAGTTGAGCCAGCGTCACCCGCTCGGCGCTGATGGCTTCGAGTGTCTGGTCGACATTGGGGATGTCGGTCAAGGCGCGGTAGAGGTTGGGATCCACGCGGTGCATGACCACGACCTCGCCGCCGGTTGGTCCACACACCGATGGGCGAACCCTCTGCGTTGCAGTAACTCTTCAACTGTTCGATGCCGTCCTGCCGCTTGGGTTTCTTGACCTCGACGATGATGTAGGCTGCTTCGGGATCGTCGGCGTGCATCACCACGATATCAGCCCGCTTCTTGCCCATTCCAGAGCCAAAGAAGACCGGCTTCTCCACTTGAATGCGATTCGGAGGATAGCCATAATCGTCTATCAACTTCTTGACGTACAATTGCCGCACGATTTCTTCAGGATAGGCGCGGCGATCCCGCCCCGACGCCAGGCACTTGAGGTAGGGATGACCGCGCTTCTCAAAGAGCCGGCCTTCCAGCCAGGCAATGGCGTCGCGGTGAAAGATGGTCAGTTCGTACTGATCGGCTTTCGCTTGCAGAATATCAGCGATACGATAAACGGATTCAGTCATTTTGCCCTTTCTCCTTGTTTGGTCAAGTCTCCATCAGTGCCAACTCAGCAGCCACCACTCCCACCACCTCTACTTGGTTGCTGAGTAAGTATACCAGATTTCGCCTCCTTTGGCAACACTCAAAAGCCACCGTGCGGTTGACGCAGGTGGCTTTCACTACTACCTCTTGTT
>CAYWWC010000365.1:0-4126 GCA_964461615.1 uncultured Anaerolineae bacterium | reverse complement strand
TTAGGCTTAGCTCAGAAGCCACTGGGGAAACTCCTTTCCTCGTTTGATGATGTTCATGTGCCCGCTCTCTTAAGAAGGACCTTCAAGTTGCGCGGAAGAATGTCAAATGGGGCAACCAGGTCTGACAGCTCAAGCTTCTCTATCATCGTGGCGGGAAGCTCATTGAGCGGGACGCCATCTACAAGAAGGGTGGTCTCCTCCGCTGAGAATTCCGCCCCATCCTCCACCCACGCCAGAGAATCCTTGTTCTCAGGGCAGACGCTTTGGCAGTGGAGGCAACCCACCAGGCAGTTGTGCCACGAAGGGTCCACCCAGGCTGGAAAAGGCACGTCGCTAGGTTCTTCGTTGTGAAACGTGATACACCGCTCCGCGCGGAGCAGGAAACGCTCAGTGGTGATGGCTCCGGTGGGACAGTTGCGGAGACAGGCGGAGCAACTCTGGCAGCGCTCCAGCATCCTCGGCTCCTGCCAGTCGTCTTGCTGGCAAGGCCTGTCCTGAGCGAGGTCGAAGGGGAGGTTGGAGTAGAAGGCCACCAGCCGATGGAAGCTACCCATGCCGGGCACGTAGCTGATGTTGTTCTTGCCATAAGCAGCCAGGCCGCTGCGCACGGCCAGGAGCTTCCTTGGCAGTTTTGCCTGAGCCAACCGGTAGCCTGCTGGCTCCAGTATCTCCGCCAGAGCATCTTCGGCCTGCCTATCGGTGCTACTCCCGTGCAGGTAGGTGGGCGGCACCATGATGGGTATCCCCTCCCCATTCCAGGTGAAGGTGAAGCGGGTCTGGGGGGCTGGGACGGCTACCACGATCAGAGACCGAGCCTCTGGCAGGCTGTCGGGCGGGCCGAAGACAAAGTTGCTGAGATAGTTGCGGAACAACGTTTCGTCTAGTTGACTCTCTCTGTAGCGGGTTTCGATTTCGTCTTGCAACTCGTGAAGGTGCTCAATGGATACCACACGCCCTTGATACCCTCGCTCTTCTAATGGCTGTAACAGTTTTGCGTTCAACTTGATATTCCTCCCCTTCGAAAGAGTTATTAGCTGGCGCTTGGTGGCATCACATCGCTGAAAGCTCGGTCGGCGTCAACAACTTGTGAAAACGTCAGCATGTAACCATCTGGGTCTGCAATCGTTACCTCCTGTGTATTCCAGGCCGTCTCCGTCGGCCCCTCAACTTTGGCTCCCATCGATCTAGCCCGTTGCGCCAGATCATCTATGCCTTTCTCAATGGTCAAATTGATCACGACGCCTTGCCCTTTGCTTGCTTCGCCGAGGATCTGCGGCTGGGCAATCAGCATCAGATCCTGATAGCGCCCCAAGCGCAGATGATTCATGATCTGCGCGCTATTGTCTCCCGCCAGGGCATAGACCGAGCGGAAGCCAAGCGCGTCTCTGTACCATTCCGCAGATGCCGCCACATCCCGTACCAGCAGTTTGACGAACATCGGCATTGGGTAGAACTCTTCCATTTGTCTCTCCCTCCATCTGTCATCTTGTGGTGGTTTCCCTGTTAGGTGTTGCTGGATAGCTGTCTGGCAGATATGACAACGAATCCAAGGGATTCATCGAATTCACGATGCCAGATTCGGTTAATCCTCGAAATTCGATGTCATATTTCGACGCGATTATGCAATCGCCTCGTCATTTCGGTGGCAAGGTGAGCGCGAAATCAATACCTTGCTGAACCCAGTTGCTAAGGGCGTCATCTGACTCGTAGCCATCTGGCGCCACCATGACCCACCCCTTCATGGGTCTCCCCGTCATGTCAAACGGTCTCGTGTGGGGTTTGGTCAGGGCTTCCTCGTACCGCTCTGCCCCGACACGGACTATGAGGTCGTCCTTGTTAACGCCGCAGGCCATGTTGCCCTGCACCATGAAGCCCACGCCGCCGAACATCTTTTTCTCGACAAGCCCAGGTAGCTCGCCCAGAGCTTCCCGTATTCGTTGTGCTAAACCTTCATCACAGGCCATGCCGTCCTCCGTCAGTCATCGTTCTCTCCTTTGCAGGTAACTACTCAGGCTGGCCGCTTGAAGGTGCCTGGCACTTGCAGAATCCAACAGAAACCGCAGAATCCGCCTGTCACAAAATCGTATGGAATGACCAGATTCGAGCAGAAGTGCCAGGCACCTGAGCAGTTACCTTTGCAGTTCTATTTGAGCAAGTCATTGATCGCCTTTTCCATTCCCGCAGTGTCTAGCCACAATTGGACGGTGTCAATTATGCCATCCTGCCGGATCAAGAACGTGCTGTTCGGCGAAGTCCCATAGGTACACCAAATGGGGTTGTTGAGACGGCCGGGGGTCAGATCGTCAATGAGCAGCAGTTGGTTGCCTTCGAGGAGTGGCGCCGTCTCCTGGCCAACGGCTGCTCGTTGGTCATAAGTCTTTGGCTGGCCCACCGTGCTGTACCCCGACTCCCACACTCGTCCGCCATACGGGCTTAGGTCCGGGCTCTGGGGATGCGGCTCTACAATGAGGATGTGAACAAAGTGAACAACATCGGCGTATGTGCCATTGGTATCGTAAGGCCTGGCTGCCAGCTCATTCAGAGAAGGCACGCTTCTCCGGTAGGGCGGTCAGGTAAAGCCACCCAGAACCAGCAGAACCGGTTGCGTTTCCAGCAGGGCCGAAAGCGTATGGCTGGCGCCATCAACGTCCTGCAGGGTGAAGTCAACCGCCGGCTCCCCCTCGGCGAGCGAAGTCTTGAGCCTGGCGCTGTTGTTCCGCGAGATGTCTTGCTCTGGCCAGTTGAGGCAGTTGGATTGCAGTTCCGAGGCTGGAGCCAGGCCGGCGCTGCTGTCGGTGGGTGTATCCAGCGCTGTGGGGACAGAAGCGCTGCCAGGCGGCGTACTATCGCTCCCACAAGAACACAGCAACGCCATTACGCCGGCCATCAAAATGATCGGCGTCGCTTTTCTGATGTTCATGAGCGTCCTTCTCCAGCTCTCACCAAACAGATTCTCGGCAAACGGCCAGGGTTGTAGTTGTGAAGTGTCCCCCGCTTACCGTGTTTCCGCCAGCCGCAGCCTCACGAAGGCCCAGGGTGCGCCTAGCCCGCTCCACAGGCCCACCAGCCCGTAGCGGACGAAACGGAAGAGGAGGGCGGGTTCCGCGCTGGCGAAAGCTATCCGCAGCCCCATCCACAGGCCGAACAGCACCGCTACTCCCAGCAGGAGGCGCAACGCCTGCTTCCACCAGACGCCACCGGACTCGAAGCCGACCCAGCGGCGCTCCAGCACGAAGCCGCCCCCCATCCCCATCAGCACTGCCCCTGCGGTGACGCCGTCTTCGGTGAGGAGAAGGAGCATCAGTAGAAGGGGCGCCGCCAGCGCCACGCCCAGTTGCCAGGCCAGGCTCTTCTTCCTGAACCATGCCTCTGTGGCCGGTTCCAGCCAGAGGTAGAGTAGCAGGAGCGCTGCGCCAATGAGATAACCGCCCAACAGATCGGTGGGAAAGTGAACTCCCAGGTAGATCCGTGAAAGGGGGATGAACACCATGAGCAGCCCGGCGACCACCCACAGCCAGGTGCGTTGGAACGTTGCAGCCAGGTAGCCCCAGACGGCGACAGCGTTCTGGGTGTGGCCGCTGGGAAGCCCCCCTCCGACGGCTTCGGCTAATTGCCGCACCCGGACATCGTACGCAAAGGGTCTGGGTTGGCCTGCCAGCACTTTTACCGCGGCGTTCAGGTAGGCAGAGAAAAGAAACAGAATGGCTAGCCTGGCGCCGGAGCGCCGGTCCAGACACCAGTAAACGAAGGGCAGGAGCAGTAAGAAGAACTCCTCTTCCCCCATAAAGGTTAAGACCTTGAACGGCAGGTCTAGCGTGGGGCTGAACTGCTGGAACCAGAGGACGACGTTTATGCCCCAGTCCAAGATGCTGCTTTCCATAATCTACCTTCTCACTGTTGTTGAACTCTCTCGGAAAGTGCTCGGAGCCCCGTCCGCGGGGTGGATCTTGCGGCTCGACTTCGCCAGCGCCGCCGCCGCTTCGCTAACGGGGGACGGGGGCTGAGAGCGGTTTCAAAGACTTTCCGAGGGAGCTCTTGTTAGGGCCGGAAGGCCAGCCAAATACCTTATTCCAAAATTAGGCCACGATCGTCGTTTCGGCCACTCGGCTCTAACTCGGACGCAGAT
>CAYWWC010000364.1:0-4151 GCA_964461615.1 uncultured Anaerolineae bacterium | reverse complement strand
CGGCACTCCACTCCGTTTCGTGCCTGACTACGAACATCAGCTCATTCTTTTGGGCGAATCTGACATTGTCAAGTTAGTCAAGGTCGGTTGTAAGTTTAGCACAAATCAATGTGAGAAGCAAGCGGCTCTTGGCTTGACTTTACCCATACCCAGAAAGGATTTGGTGACTGCAAGGGACAGCTTGTGCACCGCTTGTGCAGTATTTGCAAAGGCATCCTGGTGAATAGGGAACGAAAAAGGTGATTGACGTAAGAAAGCTCAAAGGATGTCCCGTGAACAGGTGGCTGGAAGCTTGGTTAACGTAATAAATCCTAGGGAAATGAGGTGAAGCAGTAAGATTCGCCTGGAAAAATATCAAAATCGGGTGTTTAGATAGGGCGTCGGGAGGCGGTGTGGTGGAGTTCGCCGTCAGGACTCATTCCCCAGCCGCCATCACGAAGGCCACGGCGTAATCCCGCGAATGGGAGAGGCTGACGGCGAACTCGGACAGGCCCAACTCCTCGGCCCGCGCCCTGGCACGCCCGTGCAAATACACCAGCGGTTTGCCCCGTTTGTCACCAAGGATCTCCATCTCCTGCCAGGCGATGCCTCGCAGCCCGGTGCCCAGGGCTTTGGAGATAGCTTCCTTGGCAGCGAAGCGGGCTGCTAGCTCCGGTACCCGCCCCCGACAATAAGCCTGCTCCGCTGGGGTGTACACCCGTTGGAGAAAACGCTCGCCGTGCCGCCGCAAGACAGCCTCGATGCGCTCGATCTCGATGATGTCCACCCCAACAGAGAATCGCCCTGGTGAATCAGTTATTGTCATGCCGCCTCGTTGCCCTGTACTGTCCGGTCCAGGACAGTGTAGCCACGCCCCATGCCGCGGTAGGTGAAGCCCATCACCTTCATTCTCCTGGGATCGTAGATGTTGCGTCCATCTAACAGAATCGGCTGGCGCATAGACTCTTTGACCCGCATCATGTCCAAATGATTGAACTCGTTCCACTCGGTCATGAGGATCAGGGCGTCTGCGTCCTCTGCCACAGCGTACACATTTTCGCAATATTCGACGTCGGTCAGTATTCGCTTGGCCGTCCCCATAGCCTGCGGATCGTAAGCCTTGATTCGCGCTCCCTCGTGCTGGAGCATGTGGATGATCTCGATGGAGGGCGCGCCCCGCATGTCATCAGTGTTGGGCTTGTAAGCCAGGCCCAGAATGCCGATGGTCTTTCCACGGAAGCTGCCCAGTATGTCCCGCAGCTTTTGGATCACTCGTTTACGCTGGTCGAAGTTGATCTCCATCACCGCCCGCAACAGCTGGGGGTGAGCGCCGTGGGTGGACGCCATGTGTGCCAGGGCTTTCACGTCCTTGGGAAAGCAACTGCCCCCCCAGCCTATGCCTGCCCCCAGGAAATGCGGCCCGATGCGCCGATCCATGCCCATGCCACGAGCCACTTCCGTCACGTCAGCTCCCAGCGTCTCGCAGATGTTGGCTATCTCGTTGATGAACGAGATCTTGGTGGCCAGGAAAGCATTGGAGGCGTACTTGATCATCTCTGCCGTGCGCAGGTCAGTGATGATGATCGGAGCTCGCAGGGGATAGTACAGTTCGGCCACCCGGTGCGCCGCCGCCGGATCCGTTGAGCCTAAGACGATGCGGTCGGGGTGCATGAAGTCGTAGACGCCCGATCCCTCCCGCAGGAACTCCGGATTGGAGACCACCGAGAACTCTATATCCTGGTTGGGCATGTTATCCCTGACTATGTCAGCCACCCAGTCGCCGGTGCCGATGGGCACAGTGCTCTTGTTGATGATGACGGTGGGTTGGCTCAGGCGCTTGGCTATGCCCTCCGCTGCCTGGTTGACGTGAACCAAATCCGCTTCGCCTTCAGCGCCAGAAGGGGTGCCCACCGCGATGAGCACAAACTCCACATCCTTCAGAGCCTCGTCATAAGAGGTAGTGAATTCCAGTCGCCCGGCCGCACAGTTGCGCCGTACGATCTCCTCCAGCCCAGGCTCGTAGATGGGCATGATGCCTTTCTTGAGGTTATCGCACTTCGATTTATCTAGATCGAGACCGATCACGCGATTGCCCAGATCAGCCAGACAGGCCCCGGTGACCAATCCAACGTAGCCAATTCCGATGACGCAGATGTTTTTCATTAGGGGAGAAGGTTTTCCTTTCTTCTAAATTCAGCGAGCTAATGATACCACAATTCTCGTTTTTTCGCTAGCCGGCTTGAGCTGTTCGCCTGTCATTGCGAGCCCCGCGTGGCGCTTCGCGTCACTCATTGGAAAAGAACACTCTCTGCATATCTGTCATTCTGAGGAGCGGTTTTTGCGACGAAGAATCTCCCCCTTCGCGGCGGGGAGACTCTTCGCTCCGCAAGCTCCGCTCAGAGTGACAACGTGTTCTTAGTAGGAGCGAAGGAAGCGAAGCGGCTGAAGCGACGAAGCAATCTCCAGCCCGCAACGGAGGGGATTGCTTCGCTCCCTGCGGTCGCTCGCAATGACATGGCTGGCGGGGGAGCGCGGTTTGTCGAGAATGGATAAAAGTTGTACAATAAGGTAACTTCAGACAACGGGTTAATGAGGCGGCTCCTATGTTGAATGAACACAGCTTAGACTTAATCAGCCACAGCGAGGCTCAGACGCGGCGATTTGGCGCCAGGTTGGGGGAGCTTTTGCAAGGCGGCGATGTGATTTGCCTGGCGGGCGAATTGGGCGCGGGGAAAACTTGCCTGGCCCAGGGCATCGGACGGGGCCTGGGAATCGAAGGGCCTATCACCAGCCCCAGCTACATCTTGATCAACGAGTACAGGCAAGAGCGAGCCAAGCTGCCATTCTACCACGCGGACCTGTACCGCTTGGGGGAGGCAAGAGAGGTCTTGACCCTGGGTCTTGACGAGTACTTCTATGGTGAAGGAGTCTGCGTCGTTGAGTGGGCCGACCGGGCGCCAGAGGCTCTACCCGTTGAGCGCCTGTGGATCGAGTTCCGCTACATTGACGAGACCAAGCGCGGCCTGCTGATGAAAGCGGTGGGGAACCGTTACGAGGAACTGCTGCGGGAATTCAATGAGGTAACGAGACAATGAGGCAACGGGCGGCTTATTGAATTAAGGAGAAGTGTATTGCTATTAGCCATTGATACTGCGACGCGAGTGCCTAGCCTGGCGCTGTACGACGGAGAGCGGGTGCTGGCCGAAGAGACGTGGCGGTCAGCCAACAACCACACGGTGGAACTGGCGCCTGGTCTGGTGCGCATGTTGGGGCGACAGAATGTCCCGCCCTCCGCGTTGAAAGGGATAGCTGTGGCCCTGGGGCCTGGCTCTTTCACCGGGCTGCGCATCGGGCTGGGGGTGGCCAAGGGCCTGGCCCTGACGCTGGTCATACCGCTCATGGGGATACCGACGTTGGATGCCCTGGTCTATGCCCAAGCCCGTCAGCGGGGCCCCGTGTGCGCCGTGCTGCAAGCCGGCCGGGGGCGGGTTTCCGCTGCTTTCTATCGGCGGAGGGGAGGGCGGTGGCAAAGGCAAGGCGACTATCGCCTGACAACGTTGGATGAGCTGTGCGCCGATATTGAAACCCGAACTTTTTTCTGCGGCGAGATAGATGCCCAGGCCGCTGAACTGTTGCGAGAGCGTCTGGGCGCGCAGGCAGTAGTGGCCTCGCCGGCCTCCTCACTGCGGCGGGCGGGGTATCTGGCAGAGCTAGGCTGGCGGCGCCTGGAAAGAGGCGAGATGGACGATCCCGCTACCCTGGCCCCCATCTATCTTCGTCACCCACCGATAAAAGTGCCTGCACTGAGCCCGTCGAAGTGACGAGTATGAACTACACAAGCCTGCCTTACGTCATCGAACGCATGCATCTGCGAGACATTAAAGAGGTGATGGAGATCGAGCATGACTCTTTCCCCACGCCCTGGTCTGCCCGCGCTTACCGCCACGAGTTGCTGGACAACGACCTCTCTCACTACTTCGTCGTGCGTCAGCGTCGGATGGAGAGGTCGGCGTTAGGTCTGCTGGCCAGGGGTTGCCGCTCTCTCGGGTTGGGGACACGGCCGCCTATCCTCGGGTACGGTGGCTTCTGGCTGATGGCCGGTGAGGCCCACATCAGCACCATAGCCATGCAGCCCGGCTGGCGGCGGCGCGGGATCGGTGAGCTGTTACTAG
>CAYWWC010000363.1:0-4160 GCA_964461615.1 uncultured Anaerolineae bacterium | reverse complement strand
TTGACTGATGTCGAGTGTAGACAGGAAGCAGACAATCCCAAAACGGGAGTTGTTGTCAGAGCAGTACCAATCCCTTGCCTGCGGTGTCTCGGACTGACTGCCACGTAGTAAACCCATCCCCGGTGGCCATCGTATCCAGCCATTGCAGTGCCCACAATCTCGGAGCCGAGAGCTGCCACCAGAAACAGCTCGCGTTGCACGGAGAGCTTACGCTGAATATCGGTCTCAGGATGATTCCACGAAGGCGAGCCGGGGAATACCTGACGCCACAGCTCGGCTACGGCTGCCTCATCTGACTCCGAGTATGGGCGAATCTGGATCACTTTTTCTTTCCTCCATGCGAGTCAAACCGAGTCGAAAGACGAACGCTCTATCGAGTAGCGATGGCAGTCCATTCCAAAATAACGGGCCTCATCAACAAAGGACATCCCCAACTTCTTGATGACTCGTTGGGAAGCCATGTTTTCCGGGTGCACGATGGCAACGATGATCTCCATGTCGAAATTCTTGAAACCGTACTGCAAACAGGCTTGGGCCGCCTCAGTTGCCAATCCCTTTCCCCAGAAGGCTTTCCCCAATAGATAGCCTACTTCAACTTCCTTTGTCTCGGGTAGAAACAGTAACCCGCTCCAGCCAATCAAACCCTTTTTTAGGCGTTGCTCAATGGCCCACCATCCATACCCATGCTCTTCCCAATGGTCGAGTCGGGCAGCGATCAGCTTCTCAACTTTGTCCCGTGAAGGGGGACTGGGATTCGGAAAGTAACGGAGAATTTCCTTCTCGCCGAGAATGTGATGCAGGGGATCAACGTCTTCTTTTGTGAATGCTCGGAGAATCAGGCGGGAAGTTGTTATGGTAGGTATTTTCATTCTCCCTCACTCATTGCTACATGTGCGCGTCTGCGCTGGCGTAGATGTCGCCCCACCCTTATTATAACCCAACGACGGCAGTTGTGCAAACGCACAACACTTTGCAGTCTTGCTTCCCCCGCTCCTACCAGCGTGGTGGGCGGAAGGCGCGGCCCCGCGGCCCTGTCTTGCCGTGAAGGGGCTGGTCAGGCTGGGGAGAGGCGCTACTCTTCTTCTACGCGCTCGAATAACCAGTCTTTGTCATGGAGGCGGTCTTTCAGCATCGAATAGAGGCGCCAGTCGTGAGTGGTCAGAAACACTTGAAACCCGTCCAGACGCTCGGCGACTACGTCAACGATTCGGTCTCTGTGGGCGGCGTCGTGAGAGCAAAAAACATCGTCCAGGAATAGAAATGGGAACTCGCGGTTGAACAGGCCCACAGAGCTGATGAACAATGCCAGGCCAAGAGTGTTCCTATGCGACTCGCTGAGCTCACCAGCAGGTGGGATCAGCCGCGTTCCCTGTGTTCTCGACTCGGTGTCTGGAACGATGTGAGTGTTCGGCGCAGCGTCCGTCGGATGGATCGTTTGGTAGGTGGTCTGCACATCGTCTTCAAGAGCTACCAGAACGTCATTCACCAGGGCGGCGGCGCGCTGTTGAACGACCTCCGCGATGGCATCGAAGCTACGTTTGATATTTTGATATTCTTCTTGCTCGCGGCGCAGTTCTTTGAGGCGGATCAGGGCATCCCACAAGGCGTGAAAATGCTCAATCGCTGCTTTGACCTGGGCAGTCGTAACCGGCGCCATCATGGGCGGGAGACTTTGGAGCGCAGGCTGTAGTCTTTGGGCAACAAACTCCTGGCAACGATCCAACAACGCTTCACATTCGTCCTGCATCTGAGATGGGAAGCGGTTGGTCGTGACCAGTGTTACGGCAGCCTTCGCGAGTTCCGTGGCCTGGGTTTCAATCTCCGATAGCGATAGTTTCTTGGCCTCTGTTGCGACCCGTGCCAATCGCTTCTCCAAATTCCTGAAGGCCTTCTTGAGTCTACGAGTGGCCTTCTGCTGCTCGTTTCGAGCGGCGGCAAGCTCGACGAGTTCATCGCGGCTTCTGGTGATAGTGATCAACGCAGCTTCCTGAGAACGGGCACGGGTCTTTCGCCAGGGTGTGCGACACACGGGACATTCGCCCGTGATCTGTGACTCTAAAATCCCCTGGGCTGCGTCCCACACCTCCTGAAAGACATTGTTCTTGGCTCTGGTCAGAAGGCGCTTTGTCTGTCGCTCAGCCTCCACCGCATCGGCCAAGGCAGTGTGGCAGACCCGAAGTTGGCCATCCCTTCGGCTACGCTCAGGATGGGCTTGGGAAGTCAGGCCCGTCGCTAACTGCTCCAGAGCGAGCCTGGTCTGATAAGATCCGGCGGTAGCAGATGACGTTACAATGATTCGGCCCTGAAGCCGTTTCAGCGTGCGGATGGCCTTCTTCATTCCCTCCACTGAATCTATGGCCAGACGTTTGCCAAGATTCCGCTCGGTCTCCGCCTCGCACCAGTCCAATACCGCGCGTTCATCGTACTCGGTGACGGAGTTGTTAGTGTGTCGGGCGATATCTTGCACTCGCCCCATGATTTCCCAACTGAGGTCACGCCCTGCCAATTCGCTCAAGGTCGCTTCCAGGTGCTTGAGTACCTGCTCCAGGTGTGTCAGGCCAAACCACCTAGAAAGCAGCTCGGCGGCGTCTTGTCCCCAAGGCTCGCCGGAAGTCATGTCAACCACAAAGCGCGCGAGGTCGTGCTGGCGCAGGATGCGGTGAGCAGGCGCGGCGCGAACAATGGGGCGAAGCTCTGGCAGCGGCATATCATTGGCCTGGCCCGTCTTGACCAGGCGGCTGACCCGCACCGATTCCCCTGTCTCCGAATTGACGAGCGTCATGGAGACTCTGGGCTCTATACCTCTTTCCTCAGTCAGGCTTTCCTCCTCCTCCTCCTCCTCTTCTTCTTCTGATGAGAAAAGGTACTCGACTGCATCGGCATAGCCGCTTGTGCCGCGGGCATCTGGGGCGTAGATGGCGATTGATCTGTGAGATCCCTCCTGGGCCAGCTCGAAATCGCCAACTCGCTCCGGGATGCCTTTGATCCCCTGTATGCTGAGTTGCGCAACTATCCAACCCATTGGTCGTTCTCCTCGGCGCGAGCCTTCGCCAGTTGGAGCAATGCCTCGGCTAATTGGAATCCCGCTTTTGGGTGAAGCGCTTCCCGTCCCAGGTGTTCTTCGACCAGTCTGACTACTTCTGGATCATGTTCAGTCTGATCGCTAAACTCTTCCTGGAAAAGCGAGTCGAGAAACTCGGGGATTCTAGTACATATCCGCAGGTTCATCCCACAACCTCCCTCTGATCACGTCCCGCAACTCCTCCTGTAGGGAGCCCAACTCGTCGTTGATGGCATTGACCGCTATATCCAGGATGTCGTCATCATAAGGCTGCTGTCCCATCTTGGTCATCTCGCGTTTCAGCATCCCCTTGCTCGCTCCCAACCGTTTAGTTCGCGGTGATTTGATCTTTAGCCCTGCAATGGCTGCATCCGTCAGGCGAATGGATAGCTCTTGTAGTTGCCTGTCATTCATCTGGGCAAACCCACCTAAGTCGAGAAAGTCTTCGTAGGTGGTGTTGGCCAGTATGTGCCGAAACCAGTTCTCCCAGGTTCTATCCGCATCCGTCTTGTAGAACCGAGATGGAGAAATTGCATCAGTGTCCTCCAATTCTGGTTCTTCGTATTCTTTATCGGAACCGAAGTCCCCGAATGAGCCGAGGATGTTGCGCCAGGCGTTCCAGGTGATCATGGCGGCAATCATACCCAGGAGAGTTGCCTCGAACAAAGAGAAGGGCAAGAAACGGGTGAGTATCCAGCCCACGCCGAGGGCAACGCCGAATACGAGCACGAAACTGATGACAAGCAAAGCGATTACCAGGATGACAGGAAGAAAAGTCCACATAGTTGAATCTCCTTAATTGCAGATTATCTTCGTTCAACAAGCGAAGTCGTGACACACATTACAGGAGTTACGCGGTCAATAGCGAGCCCGTCGGTTGAGTAGTAGCGCCAGCGTATCGAAACCAGGGCGAGCGGCGATTGCAAGACCCATTCTTGGCTTCAATACGTCGCTCTGCTCCTACTTTGACAATGTCAGATTTGCCCAAAAGAATGAGCTGATGTCCGTAGTCAGGCACGAAACGGAGTGGAGTGCCGTCAAATACAGTGCGGAACGCCACTCCGCTAACGCTTCGTCGCTGACTACGAACGAAATGTGA
>CAYWWC010000362.1:0-4191 GCA_964461615.1 uncultured Anaerolineae bacterium | reverse complement strand
TGGTGCCGGTGGCCATGGCCATCGTGGGCGACCTCTTTCACGACCAACGCCGTCCCCTGGCCATGGGCGTCCTGATCGCCGTGGACACAGCCGGCTGGATCTTTGGGCCGCTGTACGGCGCTTTCCTGGTACGCTATCTGGACTGGCGCTGGCAGTTTTACATCAATATTCCCGCCAGCCTCCTGGCAGCGGCGACGGCCTACTGGGCGCTGAGGGCCTTGCCGCAGACCAAGCGACGCGCATCGCTGGACATTCCCGGCGCAGTGCTGCTGATGGGCGGCCTGGTGGCGTTGAACGTCGCACTCTCGTACAGCGGGGGACGGGCGGCTACCGGCCCCTCGTTCGATTTTAACGCGCCGCCGCCCACTTCGCGATTTGTCCTGCCCCTCTTTGGACTCTCTGTGTTGTTGTTTGGTCTGTTTGCCTGGCTTGAGCGGCGTGTCTCGCAGCCGTTGATTGACTTGAGCATGCTTCGGCGGCCCAACTTTGCCGCTGCCTGTGCCATCAACTTCTTGATCGGTTTCGCCCTCATCATCGCCATGGTGGACGTGCCATTGTTCATCAACATCATCCTCGCTGAAGGGAGCACGGCGAACGAGGCGCTGCGGCTGGCAGCGGTGCGCAGCGGCCAGGTGCTGGCGGTGATGACTGGAGCCATGGCCCTGGCTTCGTTACTGGGCGGCTGGCTCTGCGGGCGGTTTGGCTACCGCCTGCCGACGGTACTGGGATTGCTGGCCGCCGCCGGAGGGTTCGGGCTGATGGGCACCTGGTCGCCGGGCATGAGCTACGGGCCAATGGCCATCCACCTGGCGCTGGCTGGGCTGGGTTTTGGGCTGGTGACGACCTCACTGAGCACGGCCGTCATTGATGCTGCGGGCGAGACGCAGCGGGGTGTGGCCTCCGGTCTGGTCGTCATCCTGCGGCTCGTTGGCATGAGCACCGGCCTGTCGTTGTTGACCGCCTGGGGATTGAAGCGTTTCGAGCAGCTTTCCAGCCGCTATTCCATCACCGAGCTCGGCGGCGTTCTCCTCGATCTCACGGCGCAAGTGTTGGACGAGACCTTTCTCGTGGCTGGCGGCGTGTTGTTGCTAGCAGTCGTGGCGGCGGTCATGCTGCGGGGCAGGTTGCGTCAGGTGATTGAAGAAGCTCAGACACCTTAATGGCTTAATGGGATGAGGCTGTCTGGGAGAGCCTCATCAAGGTATGTGATTCAGAGCGGACACTTGCGGGAAGCCCTATCCCTGCCACTGGCGCTGGCCTTCCTCAATTTCTAGCCCCAGACACCTCTGGGCGCCTTTCGCCCCATTTGGCAACACACAAAAAGCCACCTTGCGGTTGACGCAGGTGGCCTTTTGTGCTCTCTATTTACTTCTCCACCTTGTCCAAGTCCTGGGCGATGTCCCGAGTGAAATTCAACGTCAAATAGTCAAGGCTGAGCGGCAAGGAGAGTTCTAGCGTGCTGAGAATCTGGACGCCCACACGAGCTTTTCGGGGAACACATTCGAGCAGATGACCGCCCTGTTGCAGATCTGCCGAGAGAAAATGCAAATGCAGCCCCGGCACATTCAGGGATGACATGAAAGAAGGGGTGAAAAAGCCTGCGAGAGTGCCTTCCACATCATAGAAGTCGAAGGTGGCTTGTTCTTTGGCGATTTCGACCAGGGGACGATAGCTGTCCTGTTTCGGCACCGACCGGGCTTTGACGTGAGCGAATACACCCTCAATCCGAATAGCATAGAACAGGTTGGGAGAGGGCAAAAGACCGTACAGCCATTCCAAAAAAGCATCATAGTTCATCTCGCGATCAATCTCATCATGACTCAGAGGCTCGTAGAAGGTGACGCAGGCGAACGGGGTCAAAGCACTATCATCAATCACAGTGACGCGCCCATCAGAAGCGATCTGGTAAACACGCCCGTCGAGCATTACCATCTCCCCGTCTAGATCATTGAATGTGCCCAGGCCAAAATCGCCATGCTTTTTGATCTCTGCCAGGGGTATGTTCTCTTTATAGATCCCTTCAACAAGAGCGTTTACCGGCGCGCAAAGGTAGATGCGGCTTCTGTTGTTCGGTGCAGACTTTTCCTTTGGATTCATATCTCCTCCCAGAGATGACAATCAGGATCGGTGATGCGATCTGATCTATCGCATCCATTGTGCTTTGGGTCGCAATGAGCCACGTTCAGAAGCCCAAACTTGCCAGCCTCGTGCATGGCGGTGGCTAGCAAGAATCGGAAAGCATCTTGGACTTCGGGAGGTTGGATGTCGAGGAGGGAGGCGAAGGCTTGGAGGCTGGGGGGAAGGTTGGTGGCTGTGTTTTTCATGAGCGGATGCTGGCTTCTTTGTGGTGCAGGCTCTCAAGCTTTCGCCTTACGTCCGCAACCGCTTAATCTGCGGCTTCAGTGCCTTCTCCAAGCGCACCATCGCGTCTATCATCGCCTCTTGGATTTCTGGCCAGCGGCCGCGGTCAGCCAGCCCACCCAGGTGCAGTCGGTGGCGGATGCGGCAAGCTCGACGATCGTCGAGCCGCTGCCACTCAAGCGGTTCGCCAAATGCCTCCTCGGCTTTCTCTTTGCTGGCGAAGAGCCGGTCAAAGATGCGTTTGTTCGCTTCACCCTCGCCCTGGTCAATGTATAGCTCAACCTGAGCATCACTCATGCGGATGACGTAGTTGAACGCGAGCCCAGCCTTCCCGGCCCCTGCACCGCTCCAGTGCTGTTTGCTCGGAGAGATACGGGAATGCAGTTTGGTGTGCTCCTTTGCTTGGTCGAGCAGTTGTCGCCAGAAATCTAATCGCAGCACGTGGCGCTGCGCCAATTCTTTCTTCTGACCGCCGATTTGTTTGGTCTCAGGGCTGGGTCCGGCGACAACCGTCAATAGCGGCGCGGGGCGGGAATCGCCGATGTGGTAGGCCTCCAGCTTTACCAGATACAGGGCCACATCGGCGGGGAGGGTCTCGTTGAGCCAGTGGATGGCCGTCTCGTGCTCAGGACGCGGGTTGCTGGTTATCCAAATGGCAGTTTTGGCATCCAGGTTACTCAGATAGGTGATGAGTTTGCCCAGGTGATCGTGGTCAGTGCGCTCCAATTGGTTTTCGATGATGACCGGGTTGCCGTCCGAATCCTCAGCCAGGATGTCGGCTGAAAAGATGCCTGCGGCTGCTTCTTGTTCTATCAGGGAGAGGGATAACTCCAAGGCTTCGCCCAGGAAGTCCAGGTTCTCCGCTAACCAGGTGGTAAAGTCACGGGCTTCGTTAGGCCATATCTCCCGCAGTGAGACTTTTTCTAGTCTACCTATGGGCATGGTGAATAACCTCCTCATTTCCTTAGTCGCAGCACTTCGCCAGCATCGGGTGTCACCTAGCGCCTCCAAAGCAGACCTAGAAGTCGCTCCCAGAGGCCTTTGTGATTCCCCCCCCGTTTTAGTTCTTGACTCGATACTCTGATGCTGCTTACAAGCGTACTCGACCACGATACAAGCCTCAATAATCAAACTTTGTGTTACCAGATTACGAAAGAGCAATAGCAATTGATAGAGGAATACCATCCCGAGTAGCAACACAGAGGCGAGCACGATCTCCTTGCCCATGAAGGTCAAAACCCCCTCGCTTACCAGTGGTCCTGTACTAAGAACCTCTGCAGACCACACCAGTACCCTATCTATTGCACGGTTGAAAGTCTGTGTATTAGCAAATGTCGCCAATACACCAAAAAGCACGGCTGTCGGAAGTAGGCGCTTATCCGTTCCTTCGCGGTTTGCCGCTGCCCATTTGCGCAACGACTCTAATTCCGCTTCCGCTAACTCAGTCAGTCGCCACCCTTTCCTCTCGCCTCTACTCGACGGGATCGGTTCCAAGGCAAGCTCACGGATAAGATCCTTAGGAAGTGGGCTGTGAGCGGACCGTAGGTATTCGAATATCACCCTCAATAGCCATGTGCCAAACACAACTGTATCCACTGCAAGCATGTAGTAAAAAGTACCAAGTGGAATCAGGAAACGAACAGAGATAAGGACAAACTGTCTCAAACCACGGTAATCCTGCAACACTCGTGACGAGAACAGATTGCGCCACTCCGCATCAAGTCCCCAATTGGGAAACGAAATCACCATTGCAGCAAAAAGCAACGTCAGAATCAACCGCCAATATGCAGGGTATCGGCGATCACGGAAGAACTCTATCCAACGCCAATA
>CAYWWC010000361.1:0-4200 GCA_964461615.1 uncultured Anaerolineae bacterium | reverse complement strand
TTTATCATCCATAGCTAACGGGGCAATGGTGCAAATCAGTAATGAGAGGGGGGGGCGTTTCCGCATTTCATCTTCACTACCCGCCACAACTTTTGCCATTTCTGCTGCATAGCGTGCCGTAATTTCCTCCACCACAGTCGGAGTCTGGACGTGCTTGAGGGTATTGTTAAAGGAAGCATCCAACTCGTGCAGCGAGGGGCAAACGGGATGGTCTTGTGCGCTGACCATAGGCCAATAAAAACCAATGGAAGACAGGTAATCGGAAATCCGGGCCGACTTAGCCACGTCGTCTTTGATAGAAGGGCGCAGTTCTCGCGTCACATAGTCAATGGTCCTTGTCCCGGTTCCATCTGTGGCCTCATAAGTGACTCCCTTGGACAAATCAAGATCGAACGCCTCAGTGCGCCCTCCCATGGTGTAGTAACGGGGCGCATGAGAAAGAGCCTCCAGGATCACGGCCGGCGATAGTTTTACAATCTGCGTGTCAAAATCTACCACCGCACCATGTTCTGCATAGATTTTCAGCGCCCTCTCTGAAGGACAGTGAATGCCTGTCTCCTCCAGGATTATAAAGGTGTTTGATTTGAATTTCTCCAACTGCTCATCGCTGAGAATACGAACACGATAAGCTGGAACAATCGGTTCTATTGGGGGTGTTTGACTGAACATATTTCCTCCGTAAATACCTAAATCCTGATAGCTGTCAATGCGTCTGTAATGTTTAGACCAGGGATGTTTGACCAAAATTCTCCAAACATCCCTGGTTTAGCGTAATTATTCAAGCCACTCTACTTCTTCTCTGATTGTGATGCCGCGCAGCTTCAGTTCATCGAAAAAGATCAAAGGGTCGATGGCTGTCTCCGGGGGCACGACGCCGCGCACATCCACATCGCCGCGGACAATCATTTGCGCACCGATGCTCAATGGGATGGCGATGTTTTTGTAATAGGCAGCTTTCCCACCCCACTCTGCCATTGGTGGGTGTTCGTTCCAAAGCTTAATCTTCAAGGCTTTATCGTCTTTCTTGCCAAATACTTCCACGACCAATCCATACCCCCAGACTGGAGTTTCCTTGGTGCGGGGTGATCGTAGCAATACTTCAAGCATCAAATCACAGGTATTGGTCTCAACACCCTTGTAGGTGAAGGGCTCCTCATCAAACAAACCCCATTCCAGCATTGTTTTGGCAAGATTCATAGCCTGGGGCGGGAAACATCCGTGCACAGATACATTTCTGACACCCAGGCTTTTGGGCATGGTTCGTGTTTCAGGGTGAGGGATATAACAGACTTTCTGAACTCCGATTTCTCCTTTATAGTCCACCGTTTTTATTCCCTCAAAAGGTCCAACCATGTGCTTCTCGCCGTTTTTGACATAGAACCTGGTTTCAGTTTTAGGATTGAATTCCCACAGAAAGGTTACTAATAAGCCAGGAGCAGGTGCAGGACAGCGGAAGGCGGCGAAATTGATCTGGATCTCTTCAACTTCATCCATCTGGTTTACAGCATGTTTGGCCATAGCATTGGTGATACCGGGGGTCGCACCTACGCCAGGGATGTAGATCATATCTTTTTCTTTCGCTACAGCATCATAGCTCCACTGGTCTTCTTCCGTGGCTACATCCAATCCATTCACACCCACCTCAACACAGGCCTTGGTGACTACCGGGTCATATTCACAGGGTAAACCACTGATCACTACATCATGACCTGGAAACAGCTTCAGCATTGAGTCGTAATCGTTTGCGTCAAATTGGACAGCTTTTAACCTTGGGTCACCTATTTCCTTGATGAGTTGGTTAGCGGCATCAAGGTTGTAGTCTGCAACCACAATTTCGTCGAACTTGCTGTATTGTGCCAGGTCGCGGGTGGTCTCGCTACAGACAGCGCCTGCACCTCCCAGAACTAATGTTTTCATGATTGCCTCCTTTTGGATTATGATTGCGACTCACCAGAATTAAAGTCGCTTTTGACTTTGGACTAACCGTCGGAACTATGTTGGGCTCGTTTTTGGCGAATAGCCCGGCTGTGCTTACTTCAATCGTTGTCCTTACTAACTGACACCGCTCATGCAGACTTTGGGCTCAAGATATCCTCCAGCGCCTTTATCATGGCTACAAGCAATATCTCCGCATGTTCCTTCTGAAACACAAGCGGTGGGCGGATTTTTAGGGTTGCGTAGTTTTGGCCGGTGGTTCCAATAAGAACGCCGTTCTCGCGCATATGATTCACGATGTGGTCAGCCATTTCCGGGTTAGGCGCGCCATCGGGCTTTATGATATCTATGCCCTGGAGCAGTCCCGAACCGTGTAATCCACCAATCACAGGATAGTCCCTCTGTAGTATCGCCAAACGTTCTTTCAGATATTGGCCGACTTCAAGCGCATTATGCTGCAACGCTTCTTTTTCGATCACTTCAAGTACAGCCAATCCAGCGGCACAGGAAACGGGGTTGCCGCCGAATGTATTAAAGTACCCTGTTTCATTCGCGAGGATTTCGGCGATCTCTGGGCGGGTTACCACTGCGGCAAGTGGATGGCCATTGCCCATTGGTTTTCCCAAGGTTACTATGTCGGGTATCGCATCATCGAACTGAAAACCCCAGAAATGCTGTCCGAGGCGTCCAAAACCGCCCTGGACTTCATCAGCGACACAAAGCCCTCCCGCAGTATGTGTCTTTGCAAAGAGTGTATTGAGATAACCCTTTGGCGAGGTGTAGATTCCGTCACTGACAAAAGCTGTGTCTAAGATCAGCATTGCCGGCTGATGCCCATGCTCGTCCAATGCCACGATCGCACTACTTAAACCAGAATCTGGCTTGCGGAAAGTGGAGTCCGATGTGGGTGCGAATAGAGTTTGCACGTGCGATGGCAGCTTCTCTAGAGGAATTGTTTCGGTGCTAAACTGTGTGGTGGCAGCAGTGCTACCATGATACGTGAATTGGGTTATCAGAGCGCCACTGTTGCCCGATACCAGTTTCGACATCTGCCAGGCAAGCTCGTTGGCTTCTGAGCCGGTACACACAAACATGCAGACACTCAGCGATTCCGGCATCCGTTTGGTAATCTGCTCTGCCAGCTCAAGAATATACCCGTGCATATAGCGCGTGCTGGTATTCAGTCGCCGCGCCTGCTTGGCAATTGCGTTCACCACATGTGGGTGGCAGTGGCCAACATGGGCGACATTATTGTATGCATCCAGGTATCGCACGCCATCATCATCATATAACCAGACACCTTCGCCGCGCACAATATGTAATGGGCGATCGTAGAACAGGTAAGCGCAAGGGCCTAGCAGACGAGCCCTACGTGACAGATGAGATTGAAGCGTCTCATTTGCCTCTTCTTGCATCGAATTCACTTCATCCATTTCCCATAAACCGCAGACCCGGAAGAATTTCTTTGTGACATCTTTTGGATTCTGTGCGCGCCATGCCTCAAGTATGGACCATGTCTCATTCATTCCCCCCGTAATGTAATCTCGATTGTATGGGTGGATTGTTTCTCGCCAGGATGCGATTACGTTCAGCATCACCAATCTCGCTGCTATCAGGTCGTATAGTATCCGCAGCTCCGCCTCTTCAATCGGAACCAATTCGTGGTAACCAGCGAGGATTTCCGCGGCCACTCCTACAGGGTCAGTATGCTCAAGAAGCATGGGTGCGATAGTGGTGGCCAAATCATTGATCAGGAGTGTATGAGTCATGTCCCCAAAGTCAATAATACCGACAATGTGTCCGGGATCATTCTCTGCAACAAGGATATTGTCCGGCACAAAGTCATTGTGAACAACCTGCGCCCGTAGCTTTGGGATCAGGGGGAGCACATTCCGATCGAAGCGATCCAGAAAGTAGCTGACCAGTTCGTGATGAACTGCATCAGGAATATAGGGCAAATACTGTCTGAGCTTTGAAGTATGCTTCAAGTCCCATAGCAGTTCATAGTTCGCTACAGTGATGAAAGAACCCTCGCAAAGCCAGAACGAGTCTTGCCAGGCATGCTCCCATCGGACGGAGCAGCGCATGGTCGGTGGGATGATCCTTCGGAGGAGCGCCAGACAAGTAGGTTAGTATGCGTATACTGTGATTTGCGCCGTTCTCAGCTTGAATCTGCTCGATAGCTAGTCCGTTGCGAGAAACCAGTACTTCAGGTACAGGTAATGTAGGGTCTACTATAGCGATATGTTCCAATGCCTTGAGTTG
>CAYWWC010000360.1:0-4205 GCA_964461615.1 uncultured Anaerolineae bacterium | reverse complement strand
TAACGAGGCAATGGGTAACGCATCAGTGAGGTACTCGTTGCCCAATTGACCTAGCTCTCTCGGAAAGCGCTCGGAGCCCCGTCCGCGGGGCGGGTCTTGCGGCGAGACTTTGCCAGTGACGCCCCCGGGGACGGGGGCTGGGAGCGGATTCAAAGACTTTCCAGGAGATCTCACTACCAGAGGAGGTAATCAAGTCAGATGGAGAATAAGCGCAAAATCTACACCATTACGATACTCATCGCCCTGGCCGGTGTCCTGGCCAGCCTGATCGTCAGTTGCTTCGCTGGGGGCATAGCGGGCTATTGGATAGCCAACCGCCAGGTGCGGGAAGCGGCTGAGGAGATGCTTCAAGAACGAGGGAGCCTAGAGCATCTCGAATTTATCGTTCCCCCTGAGCCTTTTGAAAGGGAGTTCGAGCCCTTCAGGGAGAGGCTTTCCGGCGCTGCGGTATTGTACGTGGAGCCCAACAGCCCAGCCGATAGCGCGGGCCTGGAAGAAGGAGACGTCATCACCGCTGTGGATGGCCGGGCGGTGGAAAGGAATCACCCTCTAGACCAGCTCCTCCAGCGCTACAAGCCCGACGACATCGTGGAGCTCACCTACCAACGAGGCGGCCGGGAGCACGAGGTGAGGGTGCGGTTGGGCCAACACCCTGAGAAAAAGAACAGGGCTTATCTGGGGATAGAGTTCATGTCCCTTATCATGCCGTTCTTCGAGAGGCCGGAAGATTAGACCTTAAAACAGCGGTTGAAACCGCCTCTGGAGAGCGCGAATGCGCCGGTCGTCCACCTCCGTGGACGATCTCTGCAACCGTGTAGGCGGTCGCCCGGCACAGAGTGCGCGGCTGTAGCCTCCGACAGGTGCGATTTCAATCGCTGATCTACGCAAGAGGCAGAACGATGACCTGGGGAGTATGGCGGGTGGGGTGCTCCTGCACCTGCACGTTGGCCTGGAAGACCTGGCGGATGCTCTCCTCGCGCAGCACCTCGGATGGCCTGCCGCTGGCTACTACCTGCCCCCCATCCAGCAAGATGAGACGATCGAAATAGAGGGCAGCCAGGTTCAGGTCGTGCATGGTGGCTAACACGGTCAGATTTTCCCGGCGATTGAGGCGCTTGATCAGCTCCAGAATCTCGACTTGGTGATTTATGTCGAGATGCACCGTGGGCTCGTCGAGGAGGAGGATGTCGGGCTCCTGAGCCAAGGCCATGGCGATGATGACCCGCTGCTTTTCGCCCCCCGATAGCTCGCTGAAGGGTCTCTCTGCCAGCGGCGAGGTGGCGGTCAGTTCCATTTTCTCCGCTACCACCTGGCGGTCGAGGGGGCCTGCGCCCATAATAGGCCGTACGTGAGGCGCGCGGCCCATCATTACCATCTCGCGCGCACTGAAAGCGAAGGGCATGGCCAGCTCCTGAGGCACCACCGCCACCCGCCGGGCTATCTGCCGCCGGTCGAAGGCCCGCATGTCCTGCCCATCCAGACACACCTCGCCCCGGCTGGGCGCCAGCACGCCGCTCAATACCCTGAGAAGCGTCGTCTTCCCCGAACCGTTAGGCCCGATGAGCCCCACCAGCTCGCCCGCTCCCAGCTCCAGACTGACCCCTCGCAAGACCAAGCCATCGTATTCGTAGTAGCTGAAATCAACACCCGCAGCCCCAAGGGCAGAATAACTCCCCATCATCGCCCCCATTTTGTTAGTGTTTGTCACGAATTACACGAATTTCATTAATTCTTCTAGAACGCATACTCTCGTTTGTTGCGCCTCAGCAGGTAGATGAAGAACGGTGCGCCGATCATGGCCGTGATGATCCCCACCGGTATCTCGGCCGGGGCTAAGAGCAATCGGGCCAGCAGATCGGCCAGGACTAGGAAGAGGCCGCCCATCAGGGTGGAAGTGGGCAGAAGCAGGCGGTGGTCCGGCCCGAAGATCAGGCGCGCCACATGAGGCACCACCAGGCCGATGAAGCCCACCAGCCCACTGACAGAGACAGCCGCCCCCGTCAGGAGCGAGCCCAGCATCAACAAGACCAGCTTGCGCCTCTCCACGTTCACGCCCAAGTACGCTGCCTGTTCCTCCCCCAGCAGGAAGGCGTTCAGGTCATTGGCCAGGGCGTAGGCTGCCGCCACGCCGGCCAGGATCAAAGGCACGACGATGCGCAACTGAGGCCAACTGCTGGCTGTCACTCCCCCCATCGTCCAGAGCACCACCCTCCGCAGGGTGTGGCCGCTAACTAGCATCAGGAAGGACATCACGGCGGCCAACATGGAGCTGAAGGCAAAGCCCACCAGGAGCAGGGTGGTGATGGGCGTACGCGGTCCCACCCGGGCGATGTTGTAGACCACCAGGACGGTCGCCAGGGCGCCGGCGAAGGCGGCCAAGGGCACCAGGGTGAAGCCCAACCAGACCACCTGGATGGGCAGGAGCAGGGCTATGGTAGCGCCCAGGGCCGCCCCGCCCGAAGTGCCGATGATGTAGGGGTCGGCCATGGGGTTGCGCAGCAATCCCTGAAAGACCGTACCGGCCGCTGCTAAAGCCGCACCCACCACCGCCGCCGTTACCACGCGCGGCATGCGAATCTGGAAGATGATGGCCTCCGCCTGACTTGTACTGAGCCCGGCGGTGTCCTGAGCCTGTCGAAGGATCGATGTATCTGACCAACTGGAGAACCGGCCAATGCCCGGAAGGCGAGCTACCAGCATCCTGGTCACATCGCCAAAAGGTATGGCCACCGCCCCCAACGAGACAGCCACAACCACACAACCCAGCAATGTGATAGCCAGAACGAGGATGATGACGATAGGATTGCGACGTTTCATGTCTAGCGTCCAGGCGTCGCAGCGTCGTAGCGTCGCAGCGTCTCAGCGTTCAATAGGCCTACCGCTAAGACGCTTGGACGCTATGGCGCTGGTACGCTTACTCAAACAGCTCCGGATGGATGATCCTCGCCAGAGCCTCCAGGCCGTCAATGATCCTTGGACCTTGACGGCTAACCAGATTGGCGTCATCAATGGGATAGATAGCGCCGTTTTTCACAGCAGTGATGACCGACCAGCCAGGTCGCTCTTTCACCATCTCTGCAGTCATTCCATATTGGGCGTCGCCGAGGACGATGACCTCCGGATCCTGGGCGATGATCTCCTCGGTGCTGAGCTGGGCCCACTGCATCTTCGCGCTGGCCCCGATGTTTGAGCCGCCGGCCAGGCTGATCAAAGCATCAATGAAGGAGCCAGGCCCCGGCGTATAGGGCTTGGAAGGATCGGTGGCGTCCAGCTCGAAGAACACCGAGGGTCTGCTCCCCGCCCCTTTTGCCTTAGTGGTGATATCGTCGAAGCGTTTCCGCATCTGGGCTGCCAACTGACTGGCTTCTCTCTCAGCGCCTGTGGCCTTCCCCGCCAGCTCGACGTTGGCCATGATGCCCTCAATGTCGCCCGGCTCCAGAACCAGCACCGTGAGGCCCAGCTTCTCCATTTCGATGGCCTTTTCCACCTGAGCGGGGCTGCCGCCGATGGCCACTATCAGGTCGGGATCGAGGGCCACAATCTTCTCCAGGTTGTGCTCCATGCCTCCCACCTTCTCGATGGACGTGGCCTCCTCAGGGTAATCGCAGAAGTCGGTCACGCCGACCACTTTGTCGCCCAGGCCCAGGGCGAAGAGGATCTCGGTGTTAGAAGGAGCCAGGGAGACGAGGCGCTGCGGGTTACTGACGATTTCTACCGCGCGGCCAGCGTCGTCAACCACGCTAACATACTCGGGCTCCTCAGTTCCAGCCGGCTCCGAAGCCTCGGGTGCCTTAGCGCCTGCGCATCCGGCTAAGGCTATGATCAACAGGGCCAATAGGCCCCACAGGACTAGCGGTCTATAGGTTTCCATTGTATTACCTCCATTTGTTCTCAACATAGGTAGGGTCCAGAAACCAAGTTTTTGGGTTGGTGAGACACTTTCCGCGCCGCAAGAGATCCCAGAAGCAACGATCTGCCTGCTCAGACCAGGAAAAACCTGGTTTCTCCAACTAAAAATCCCCTTGCCTGCTTAGACAAGGGGATTGTTCATCGTACTTCGTTCATGGTGTTCCCGCCCCCTTTCTCTCGAAGGTTTTTGGAACGGCAGAGAGGCAGGTATCCTGGCTTGGGAGAGACTCCCCCTCACAGTTGCGGGACAGCGCCGGACTCGCACCGGACTTCCCCTTTTCAGCCTGGCCTTTCGG
>CAYWWC010000359.1:0-4242 GCA_964461615.1 uncultured Anaerolineae bacterium | reverse complement strand
TATATGTATAAACGCGAGAATGGCGAAAAAGATACGGCCTGGCAGCACGATGTTTGAAAGTTCTAAGATTGCCTAAGAGGGACTCACATAATAACACAAATGGTGGGGTTTGTCAAACAACTTTGAAAGTTCCAAGGTTGCTTGATAACCTTTCATACCGTTCTCTCCCTCTCCCAAACCCTCGTTATCTTCCACTGCATGACGCCCGTGTCCAGGCAGAGCTCAAAAGTGTCCTGGGCTGGCGTCATGACCAGGTAGTGGCGAAGCTGATGAGGGCCGCGCGGCTCCGTCCACCGACGCCCAACGTGGCTGATGCGCACGTCTCGCCCCTGCCAGCGGAATGTGGTGGGGGTAACCCGGCCGGCATCGTCGAAGTGGGTCTCGACTGCGGTGGGGATGTCTACGAATTTCATGGTTGCCTCGCCTCCAGGTATTGGCGCAGCATCTCCAGAACAGCCTCGGCGGTTCTTCGTTTATTCTCCAGGCGAACCGTCCGGCGGTCCCCTTGCCATAGATGCCGCTCGCAGCGCTCGAAATCCTGGGCAGCCAGGGCCACGTAGACCAGGCCCACTGGCTTCTGGGGCGTGCCCCCGGTTGGGCCAGCGATGCCCGCAGCCGAGATGGCTACGTCGGCGCCAAAAAGGCGGCGGGCGCCGCGAGCCATCTCCCGCACGGTCTCGTCACTGACTCCCCCATGTGCTGCCAGAGTCTCGCCAGATACCCCTAGCACCTGCTCTTTTACCTCGTTTGCATAAGCCACCACGCCGCCGATGAAATATGCCGAGCTTCCAGACACGTTGGTCAGCCGGTGGGCGATGAGCCCGCCGGTGCAGGACTCGGCCACGGCGATGGTCAGCCCCTGTTCGGTCAAGAGCCGGCCCACGATTTCTTCTAAAGTACTCACAAGTTCAGCCTCCTCTGTGGTTGCAAAGTGGATGACGTCCAAAGCAGCACCGAACTTCCTCCTTTGTCAATCACGCCAACCGCGCAATCCCCACACCAACAAAACCAGCGCCAATCCACTGACGGCTGCCGAGACAACGCCGGTCGCCCACATCCCGCCGGCCAGCCACACCGGCCCACCGACGAGCGCGCCGATCACCCGCCCGATGCTCATGCCCGCCACACTTGACGACATCATCGTCGCCCGCGCATGAGGTAGGATTTCGGTGAACAGGGAGAAAGCAGTGACGACGGTGAACTCAAAGGTGAGAAAGGTTATGAACAGCCCCAGCAGAGCCAGCGGCTGTGTCCGCCCCACCAGCGGCAGCAGGATGTAGCTCAGCGCCGACAGTATCGAGCCAGCGGCAATCGCCCGCTTTAGCCCCACCCGATCGGCGATGGCGGCGGTGAGTCCCTCGCCCAGTAGCTCGGCCACGCCGATGACGGTGGTGGCCGCCCCCAGCATGGCGATGGTCAAGCCAAAACTGGACTCCAGCCAGATACCATAGACCACGAACAGGTTGTCGTTGGCTGCACTGACCAACAGGCCAAAGGCGAGCGCGCCCAGGGCCGCTCGTTCCCCGCTCAACTGCCGCCAGGCTTCGCGGAAACCAGGCAGGCTCTCGGTATCGCCCTGTACTTGGGGTGCAGGACAAGTGCGCTGCTGATGGCCGTCGTTGTGGCGAGGTTCTCCGCCGTCGTTGGGGATGAGGGCCCGCAGCACGACCACACTGAGCAGGCCCAGCCCGCCCAGCACGAAAAAGGGCGACCGCCATCCCAGTCGCTCTATCAGCAGGCCGACGAGCGGGATGCCCACCAATGCGCTCCCGGCCCAGGCGAATTCCAGCATCCCGATGGCCAGCCCCCGGCGCTGGTAGGGCACTCGTTCGCCCACGTAGGCGTGCAGGGCCGGATCGAAAACGCTTTTGGCCAGGCCGGCCAGGAACAGACCCAGCAACACCATGCCATAGACCGGCAGCAAGCCGCTGGCCAACATTCCCACAGTGAGCATACTCAGTCCGGCCAGCATCATCACCCGATAGCCCCAGCGGTCTCCCAGTGGGCCGAAGAACGGGCTGAGCACTCCGGTCACCTGGTTGACGGCGATGAGGGAGGTGATGGCAGTCAGCGGCACGCCTAACCCCCGGCTAAGGGCCGAAGCGAAGGGGTAGGCGAAACGCCGAGAGGTATTGATATTCAGCCGGGCCAGAGTAGCTACGCCGAGTTGAAAGATCATCTTGCGCTCAAGGGGATGTGATTTGCGGTTCAATTGATCTGCCTCCAACTTCTCCGTGGTCTCCCTGCAAAGTGTTGCTGATGGCTGTTTGGCGGATATAACAACGAATCAAAAGGATTCACCGAATTCGGACGCTGTATTCGGTAAATCCTCGAAACTTGTCCTGAGGCCGCTTCGCTTACGGTCGAAGGGTTCGATGTGATATTTGTCCGCGAGCCCACTTGACTAAAAAGCGATAATCAGCGACAATAGGGTTCGGAGGCTATCAGCGCACTTGCGTCCACACTCATCCCTCCAGAGAGGCGATGGCAGCTATCGAAAGGAGAAAGCACCTACTCAGCCCCCCGCTCACCTGGGATGACAGTCCTGGGCCTCGGGAGCAAAAGCTCGCTACAGGCATAGGCCGCCGGATTGTCTCCAGCTAGAGCGGGCAATCACAGGAGAGATTATCATGAAAACAGCCCAAGAGTTCATTGAGAGCCTGCGCGGGCTCAAGCATCAGTTGTACGTCCTCGGCGAGAAGGTGGAGAGCGCCACCGAGCATCCCATCCTCCGCCCTTCGCTCAATGCGCTGGCCAAGACCTACGAGATGGCTCACGATTCACACTACACCGAACTGTTCGTGCGCCAGGGTCTGGACGGCCAACGGGTCAATTGCTTCACCAGCTTGCACCACAGCACCCACGACCTGCTGAATAAGGTCAAGGCGCTGCGCATCCTGGGCCAGGAGACCGGCACCTGCTTCCAACGCTGCGTCGGCTGGGACGCCATCAACGCGCTGGAGAGCATGACCTTTGAGATGGATCAGGCCCTCGGCACCCGATACCACCATCGCTTCATGGACTATCTTCGCTACGTCCAACAGAACGATTTGGTCTGCAACGGGGCGATGACCGATGTGAAAGGAGACCGCAGCCTGCGCCCCAGCCAGCAGGCGGACCCCGACATGTTCCTCCGCGTAGTGGAACGCCGCCCCGACGGGATCGTCGTGCGTGGAGCCAAGGCCCACCAAACCGGCACCATCTTCTCCCACGACATCATCGCCATGCCGACGCTGACCATGCGCGCCGACGACGCGGACTACGCCGTCGCCTTTGCCATCCCGAGCGACACCGAGGGCATCGTTCACATCCTGGGTCGCCAGTCCTGCGACACGCGAAGATTGGAAGGCAGCGCCATGGATGTTGGCAACGCCACCTTCGGCGGGCACGAGGCGCTGGTCGTCTTCAACGACGTCTTTGTGCCCAGCGAGCGGGTCTTCATGGATGGCGAGTGGCAATTCTCCCGCGCCCTGGTGGAGCGGTTTGCCGGGTACCACCGGCAGAGCTACGGGGGGTGCAAGGTTGGTGTGGGCGACGTGCTGATCGGGGCCGCGGCCACCGCCACCGAGTACGCGGGCGTGGGCAGAGCGTCGCACGTCAGGCGCAAACTGGCCGAGATGGTTCACCTGAACGAGACCCTCTTCGCCTGTGGCCTGGGTTGTTCCGTCGCCGGGACAGCCATGCCCTCGGGGACCTATCTGGTGGATCTGCTGCTGGCCAACGTCTGCAAGCAGAACGTGACCCGCTTCCCCTACGAGATCGCGCGGCTGGCCGAGGACCTGGCCGGCGGGCTGATGGTCACCATGCCCTCGGAGAAGGACCTGAACCACCTGGAGATCGGGCCGCTGGTGGAGAAGTACCTGCGCGGGGTGGCCGGAATCCCGACCGCCGACCGCATGCGCATCCTGCGCCTGCTCGAAAACCTCACCCTGGGCACAGCGGCCATCAGCTACCGCACCGAGTCCATGCATGGCGCAGGCTCACCCGAAGCGCAGGTGATCATGATCGGCCGCCTCAGCGATCTGGAGGCGAAGAAAGCTCTGGCGAAACGTTTAGCCGGCATTCAATGTCATTAAGATAACGTCTTCTCCCCACATGTCAGGTACAGGAGTTACGCGGTCACTAGCGAGCCCGTCGGTTGAGTAGCGGCGATGCTTGCATCGCGCGTATCGAAACCAGGGCGAGCAGCGATTGCAAGACCCGTTCTTGGCTTCGATACGTCGCGGAGTTTATCCTGAGCTT
>CAYWWC010000358.1:0-4243 GCA_964461615.1 uncultured Anaerolineae bacterium | reverse complement strand
GTGCCTGCGCCGACCTCGACGTCGCCGGTCACCGCCAGCGGGGCGCTGACTATGCCGGTGGCCCCGCCACCTCTTCCAACTCCCACACCGACAGAAGCGGCCGCCATACCACCCACATCTCCGCTTCCCGGCCAAGGTGAGCCCCCAGGCGGCGGGGGTTCTGAGAGCGAGGGATCGCTGCTCCCGTCCACGCTGGCAGGCAGCCTCCCAGGCTACCTGGTGCCCCTGTGCATCGGCGGGGGCCTGGTGATCGGACTGGGGGCGGTGGGCTTTGCGCTGATGAGACGGCGAAAGGGATAGGAACGATGAAGGCCAGGCAAAAACCGACTACACCCGGCGGAGAGGGATCAGAGCATCTGCGCGTTCTTCTCGCCATCGACCTGGAAGCAGTTTCGGATATGCAACTCCTGATGGGAGAGCTGCAGGCCGGGAACCCCTACCACCTGGAGATCGCCGGCATCGCCCGCGAGGGGACGGTGGTCTACCAGGACGCGGTGGAGAAGGGGAGTGACGACTGATCGTCGGAAAGTGGTAGAGAAGCATAAGCGTGGTACAATGCTCCCTGACTAACGAGCACAAAAGGGGGGAGCTATGGCCAAGAAACTGCCAGACGAGGTGCGGAAACAGATCGATCAGATGACCGAAGCGTTTCGCCAGAGGCTGACCGAGTTGTTCCAATGGAGCAATGACGAGGAGACAGATCACCCGCCTACGGCGGTAGAGATAGAGGACAAGATTCGCGAGTGGATTCGGCAGATAGGAGAAGATACGCAGTCGTTGGCGTTGGGGGGCATGGATCGCTATCGTCACAAGGGCAAACAGTGCTGTCTCCGATGCGGGGAGGCGGTGTATTGGGAGAGATACGAGCCCCGGAACTACATCACGACGTTGGGGGAGATCCAGCTGGAGCGAGCATACTATCATCATTCTGCGTGTCATCGTGGGTGGGTGCCTATGGATGAACGGTTGGGGATTGGGGCAAGTGAACTCAGTCCACGGGTGCAGGAGATGCTCAGTTATCTGGGGGGATTTATGCCCTTCGAACGAGCCCAAGCCTTTCTGGTCAAGTACCACCACATTCACGTCAGTCACGACACAGTGAACGATACCACCGTAGCGATTGGACAAGCCCTGCGCGAGCAGCAAGAAGCAGCTATCCGGCAGGCCTGGGAAGAATATCGCCTGCCCACCTGCGAGGTCGCCACACCCCCCAAGCGTCTGTATGTGAGTGCTGATGGGATCAATTATCTGCTGTCGAACGGTGAAGGCAAAGAAATCAAGCTCGCCGCTGTGTATGAAACCGAGGAGCGGCGTAATAGGAAAGGTGAAATCGAGATTCATGCCGTGGATATCGAATATGTAGTCGCCACCGACCCCGAAGACCTAGCTCGTGCGGCCTATCTGATCGCTGTGAAACGGGGGGTCGAGTCGGCAGAACAAATCATCATCTTGGGGGATGGCGCCAGTTGGATCTGGAACCGCATTGCGGCTATGTTCCCCGAGCACAAAACCACCGAAATCGTGGACTTCTATCACGCCAGTGAGTACATCTGGGATGCGGGAAAGGCCGTATCGGGTGAAGGAACGGGCGAAACCAAAGATTGGGGTGGGAAGTACTGCCACCGCCTCAAACATGATGGCCCAGCCCCGGTGTTACGGGAACTGCGTGCGCTCTCCCTGGCATGCAGTACTATACCCGAACCTGTGGCAAAGGCAATCACCTACTTCGAGAACCAAAGCCCGCGTATGAACTATCCCCTGTATATCGAGCAAGGGCTTCAAATCGGTAGCGGCTCTGCTGAAAGCGGTGTCAAACAAGTCGTGGGCTGTCGCATCAATCAGGCGGGCATGCGTTGGAACCCTCGACGTGCTGAGGCTGTTGCCCACGTCAGGGCTGCCATCTTGAGCGACCGCTGGGATGACTTCTGGTCCGACTTTCACCCGCCACCTAGACAGTATCGACGCAAGCAGATACCGCTGGCAGCCTAGATTCCGATGATCAACCGTCGCACCCGATGTAGGGGGGTATAGTTCAGAATATTGGACAACTCTTCCTATCGGGGGAATAGATCCGCCCCCAGGCCCACCGGAAGCGGCCGCTGTGTAGCTCGCCTAGTGCTGCGAGCATAGCCTGAGCGTTTTCCCGTTTCCACCCTCGCCCAGGGCGGCGCATTCTAGGCTGAACCACATTCCGGGCTCCACTCTCCACTGTTCCGCTGCCAACGGGATAGCCCGCTTTTCTGAACTGGTCATATCGCATCCGCTCACAGTTGTTCCAAAAGTACCCAGGCGCCTGCCGTACCTCGTCTGGATAGATCGAACGATTTAGATTCAATGCCTTCAACTCTCGAACCACAAGTTCTACTTCACCCTCCCATAACTCGTCTTTGCGTCTTTTCACCCACACGGTGGCTTCCGATTTGCCTTCCCCATAGATCGCGTGAGCTACTGCCCACAAGCGCTGCTTGCTGTGACCCCAGTCCAAGATTTGCTTGGCTCGCGGAAAGTTCGCTCCCGTAATCCGGCCGATCCACGGCGCACCGTCATTGACCGAACTCTTGTCTCTCAACAGGTCGAAACCTCGTCTCAGCCCCTCCGCGTATTGGTAAGTCCCAAACGTATCTGCATCCCACAGCCCGGCACAGTAACTGTGGTCACTCAAGCGCACCACATCTTCTTGTTTGCGCCTACCTTCGCGCTGTGCCCGCCGACGCCTTTCATCCGTTGGCTCCAACAACTCTACCTGCGAGAAAGCGGCCATCTTGACCTCTTTCCAGCCTTCTTCGCGAACCAGGATCATTGTTCCATCGCTCGATACGTTCCCTACGCCTTGAATCGGCTCCTTAAGCCCCATCCACCGATCCCTTGGTGATTCCCCATATGCTCCAATCTCCATTGTGCGTGCCGCTTCTCGTTCCTTCTTTTCTGCTAACCGTTTCCCAAATCCCTCGCTTACTCGCCGCACGCTCGAACCTGATACACTTCCCCCTGTCGCATCGGTATACGCTTCTGCTGCCAACTCGAAAGATGGTTCTCGCAATCCGTGCCGCGTGATGACACGTGCTGCCCCTTCACTCCAATGATCATCCCTCAGCGACAACTTCTCATCCAGGGGGAAAAACCGCCTCCCCTTCGCACTCAGGGCAGACGTAGTATGCGCGCTCCAGGGGCACATCTCCCTCCAAACTATATACCGTCCGTTTGAATTGTTCCCCTTTGTATTTCATCCTCCGTTCACATTGAGCACACTGGATACCCTCTATCTGATATCCTGAGTCTCGTCCATTCACCAATATCTCCAGAGCTTGCCCCATTAGCTCCCGACGTTTCTTTCGCGCTTCCTCTTCTATTTCCCCGAATGTTGCCTCGGGGTTTGTATCGTACCATACCTCTAGTTCTTCAAATGTTTCATCCGCTGCGGCCAGAAACGCCGCTTTCCTCTGTTCCCTTGACATCCGGCGAGCCATTTTGTCCCTCCTCGTGATTTGCTGTGCTACACGAGTATACCCGCCGCCTCCTATTTTGCAAGATTGACGCCTTCCTTTTTCCTATTTTCTGAACTGTACCCTGGGTGCTGGATGCGTGAACCGAAGACCATTAACCTAACACGATGAAAGGAGCGTGTCCTGACAATTTCCCTGTTCGGTCAGGTAGCCTGAGACTAGGCGGGGCTGGGCAACTGGCCACGTCGGAGCAAGTCTGACAAAGCACCGAGACGGCTTTTCCCCGAAAGGGAATGGTCTGTACCCAGTCAGGGGTGCAAGGCAAACCTGCGGGCCGCAACGAAAGTGAACGTCCGAAGAAGCATCGTGAACAGAACCCGGCGGTAGAAACTGGGAGAGCCGGGATAGAGAGGGCCGAGCCTGTTTCCAGGTGGCGAAGGCTGGGACTTTGGCGGGAAGGTGCAACAGGGACAATGAACGCCAAAGCCTCTCCGGTGTAAAGGCGGTGGCACGTAGGGACAGGTTAGTGGGGAAACGGTTGAGAGCCAGTCGTGTCCTCGACGTCGCACGAGGGAAGGGTGGCTATAAGGGAAATCCGAAATGACACCCAGAACGCGGCTGGCAGTCGGAGGGGCTCATAGTACTGATGATGGCAAGGACAACATAACCTTGCCGGAGGGAAGGGGCCCTACTTCAGGGAATGTCCCTGGCGTAGGAGGAACTGCGTGATTGCCGAAAGGCTATATACACGATGAACAAGGTTCGGGTACTACAAAGGGGACTATATCGGGCAGCCAAAG
>CAYWWC010000357.1:0-4250 GCA_964461615.1 uncultured Anaerolineae bacterium | reverse complement strand
ACATCAAGGTTGTCTTTGACAGAACAGGCAAAGAGGTTGTGCAATTCGCCGTCCAGTATCTGACTAACATTGAGGGGGAGTGGCAGCCCATCGTACGCTTTGACACCGCTCACGGGCGATCTCACATGGATATCAGTCACCCCGATGGCAGTCAGGACAGGCGAGAACTGCCGTTTGATGACTACAACACAGCCTTGAGCTATGCTATCCATCACGTTAAGACCCGCTGGAAGTTCTACCGAGAACGGTATGAGAGGTGGAAACATGGACAGAGATGAACAATTCCGCAGAAACCATGACCTGTTCGAGATGTTTATGCAACAGGTGCTTGACGATCCAGGACTACTGGATCACATTCCAGATGGTGCAGACATCATCTTCCTTCCCGACAGCGATCCAGCACTTCGGGAGGCTAACCTGGAGCTTGGCACCGAACGAAGGCGCGAAGGGGCTACCATCACTTATATTCGCATTGAGATGGTGCCCCAACTGCGCACCATTTTCGTCCCCCGTCTGAACGTCGAGGCTGTCGTCGCGTAGTGAACCCTATTTCAACAGCTCAGGATAGCGCCTTTGTCCAGATCCATCCAGAGCCATAGGTTGCAGGGGCTTGCCCCAATCTTTGATCGTCGAAGGTCTCCGACCGAGGCGAGAATAGGAATCAGCCCCCGAAAGGGGGCTTTGTCCTTTCAGACCAGTGCTTCAGCGCTGGACTGCTGCATTTGCCAGATACAACGAAATCAGGTAAAATTAGGCACTGTTGACCAGGAGGGAAAAGACATGATGGAAGAACTGATTATCATAGGCTCTGGGCCGGCCGGCTTTACAGCGGGGATCTATGCTGGGCGAGCACAGCTTGCGCCCTTGCTTATCGCCGGTAGTGCTCCGGGCGGCCAGATGGCCCTCACTTCAGAGATCGAGAACTACCCCGGCTTTCCGCAGGGCCTGACCGGGCAGGAGCTAACGCAATTGATGCAGCAGCAGGCCGAGCGCTTCGGCGCCAGGGTGCAGATGGATGAGGTCACCGCGGTTGATCTTTCTGCCCACCCCTTCAAGGTTACGGCTTATGGGGACGAGTATGAGGCCAAGGCTCTGATTGTCGTTACTGGGACATCGCCCAGGAAGCTAGGGGTTCCTGGCGAGGCCGAGTTCGCCGGTCGCGGTGTCTCCTACTGTGCCACCTGCGACGGTTTCTTTTTCCAGGACCGCCAGGTAGTGGTGGTCGGCGGCGGTGATTCAGCTCTAGAAGAGGCTATCTTCCTCACCAGGTTCGCCAGCCAGGTCTATGTGGTGCATCGTCGAGACCGCCTGCGAGCGGAGAAGATCTTCCAGGATCGGGCCTTCCGAAACGAGAAGATCGAGTTCATCTGGAATACGGTGGTCACCGACATCCTGGGGGATGGGAGGGTGACGGGGGTGCGCCTCCGGAACGTCAAGACGGAGGAGGAATCCACGATGGAAGCCGGCGGTGTCTTCATCTATGTCGGCGTCATCCCCAACACGGGATTCCTGGGGGGACACGTGGAGTTGGATGACCGAGGCTACGTCGTCACCGACCGCCAAGGCCACACCAGCGTGCCAGGTGTATTCGCTGCCGGAGATGTCCAGGAGCGAGTGCTAAAACAGGTCGCCACGGCCGTGGGCTCAGGAGCGATGGCCGCTATGGAGGCCGAGAAGTTCATTGCTGAACTAGAAGACAGAGCCTATCCGGAGAGGGCAGGCTAAGAGTCCCTCGCCCCGATTCCGTGGCCGAATCGCCCTGGGGCAGGGCGGGGACACCCCTGGGTAGCAGTTCTAGAGGATAGACTAATAACAATGAGGAGGTTGTTAACATGACCATCACCAAAGAGATGCATATAGGCGAAGTAGTAGAGAAATTCCCTCAGACTGTGGAGGTTTTCCTGCGCCACGGCCTGATGTGCTTCGGCTGCGCCATGGCCCGCTTCGAGAACGTGGAGCAAGGGGCTATGGCTCATGGCATCAACGTCGAGGCCTTGATCAAAGACCTCAACACCGCCGTGCCTCAAGTCAACTAACGCAGTATGCCTTATGTGACCGTCGCCGCTGAGAGGATTTTCTACACTTTTTACCAGGGCTATGGGGGTAAGCGAAGCGACGATGTGCGAGGCAAACGCAATATGGTACTGGTGCACGGAGCGGGAGGAAGCCACCTGGACTGGCCCGCTTCGCTGCGCCGGCTGAGAGAAACCAATGTATACGCCCTGGACCTGCCCGGCCACGGACGCTCCGAGGGTCCGGGTCGTAGCTCCGTCGCTGCCTACCGCGATTTCACCCTGACTTTCTTGGATGTCGTGGGTTTGGATAGGGCGACTGTGGCCGGCCACTCCATGGGTGGGGGCATCGCCCTCGATTGCGCCCTGAATTATCCAGACCGCTTGGACGGACTGATCCTGGTGGGATCAGGGGCGCGCCTCAGGGTGGCGCCGGCCATCCTCACCGGGATCCTATCCGACTCGGAAGTGGAAACGACCTTCGAGGCGACGGTTGACCTCGTCTGTGACTACGCCTTTGGTCCCGGTGCGACGGAGCAGTTGAAACGCCTGGGGAGCCAGCGTCTGTTGAAGACTCCGCCACAGGTGCTCCACGGTGACTACGCCGCTTGCGACGCCTTCGACGTGATGGAGCGACTGGGGGAGGTCCGTTGCCCCACCCTGGTCATCGGCGGAACTGCCGATGTGCTGACGCCGCCCAAATACGCCGTCTACCTGCGCGACCACATTCCTGGGGCAGGACTGGTGCTGGTGGATGCGGCGGGCCACATGGTCATGCTTGAGAAACCTGAAGTCGTGACCAGGGCCATTTCCAAGTTCATCTTGATCAAGAGTTAGCCACCATCCATAGAAAGGAGAGCTGCAATGTCTACCAAACTAGGTCCCCACGTGCTGCGGAGCACTCCAGACCCGAGTGGATACATCCAGGCTGGCATACCGCTGGTCAAGGTTGCGGGCGATTGGGGGATGGCCAGCGATGTCCCGGAGGGTGTTCTGGTGATCGGCCGCTTGGTCGCAGATTACGACGCTCAGCATCAGAAGGTCATGGGCCAGACGCCTCTCGAAGCAGCGCGGCAGTTTGTTCAGGACCAATTGCTTGCCTATCAGTCCAACCCTTACATCGTGTACTGGGAGGGGCACAACGAGCCGGTTTGGACCGACGAGGAGGGCATGAGATGGTACGCCCAGTTCGAGGTGGAGCGCATGCAGTTGATGGCCGACCTGGGGCTGAAGTGCGTGCTCGGGAACTTCGCCACCGGCGCGCCGGATCTGGCTCTCTGGCCGGCCTTCTTGCCCGCGCTCCAGGTCGCCCGGCAGTACCAGGCTCTCCTCGGTCTCCACGAGTACAGTTGGCCGTGGATGTGGTGGATGACGGGGAAGCATCAACTGGACCCCCACGAGGATCAAGGAGATGAGGGCTGGACGACGCTGCTTTACCGTAAGGCCTACCGCCAACACCTGATCCCCAATGGGCTGGGGAATGTGCCGTTGGTGATCACCGAATGTGGCGTTGATCCGGGGGTGAACCCCAAGCCGACGGGCTTGGACGGCGGGGCGTGGAGGCTACTGGGGGACCTCTGGGCTCAGCACGACAACGAGCCGGACAAGGCCGATTATTACTTCCGGCAACTGGTCTGGTACGACGAGGAACTGCAGAAGGATGATTACGTCGTCGGCGCGACCATCTTCACCTGGGGCAATTTCGGTCCACCCTGGTTGCATTTCGACGTGGCCGGGACAGAGGTGGCCGCCAAACTGATCGAGTATACGCAGGCGAATCCGGCCCAGCCCTTTGAGTATCCTGGGGAGGAAGAAGAAGAAAAACCCCGTGGGTATCCTCGCGTCCAGTACGAGCGCACCTACGTGCTGCTACCCCCCACCGCAGACGCCGCCTGGGCGCGGGCGGTGGTGGAGAGCACCTGGGCTCAACGTCGCTACACCATCGGGGGCAGCGCCGATGACGCGGGCGTCGGCGACCTGGATGTGCGGCGCGTGATCGCTATCAATCCGCAGGAGTGGCAGGGCGGCCAGTCGCTGGAAGAGTTCTACGCTGAGTATTATCCCGGCGTCGAATACAGGGCCATCACCGCCGCCTCACCTGAGGAACTGGCACAGAAGTTAGCTGGCGAGTAGAGCTGCATCATGCTGTCAGCGGCGCCCTCGCGAGGCTTGCGAGGGTACCGTGTTTGTACGCCCGGCATGGGCGATAGCTAGGGGGTGAAAGTCCCCTGCGGGCGT
>CAYWWC010000356.1:0-4311 GCA_964461615.1 uncultured Anaerolineae bacterium | reverse complement strand
ACGCCCGCAGGGGACTTTCACCCCCTAGCTATCGCCCATGCCGGGCGTACAAGAAGAGGGCTCAGGGATTACCTGAGCCCTCTTCTCTGCTTGACCCGCGCCGCCGTGGGACAGGCGGCGCCAGGGGATAAACACGCAAAAAGACCTGCTAGCACCGGCTCCTCAGGCCGGTGCGGTTAGCCAAGGGTCAGCCTTCTGATCAAGCCTGTTGCTGCTACTACCTTGGTCACACCAAGGGCAGTCAAAAAGGGAAAGATGACCATCAAGGCCACAACGGGTATCCAGGAGAGAAGCACAGTCATGGTCGCCAAGAGCGAGAACAGGCTGATGGCGAAAACAAGCGGTATCCATCGCTCGTAGGGTCTTATCGCGTTCTCCACAAATTCCAGCAGCATCCTTTCAAACTGCTCTCTGAATTCGGCCACGATAGCGTCCCTCTCAATGCCCTGCAAGCGTTCACCAGCCTCTTTCTCCATTTCGTCCAGTATCTCCTCAAACTGATGCCTGAATGCGGCCATAACTACTTCCGCCTGGGCTGCCGGCAGGCGGCTGGCGACCTCTTCTTCTATTTCATCTAGTAACACCCGCTCAAACTGGTCTCTGATGCTGGTCAAGGCAGCTTCCCCCAGGTCTGCTGGCAGGAACTTAACGACCTCTTTTTCCATCCTCTCCACAACCATCTCAACGAGAGCGGGGGGAATCGAGAAGCCTTCTCTCTCGACCTCAGCCGCGTAGCCAAAATAGAAGCTCCCGCAGGCCACGATGACGAGGGTCGCGAGCAAGATGGATTGGCTCTGCGAAATGGGGCTCACAGAGAAGCGCAGGCGATCATCTAGCTCCCGGGCGATTCTTTCGACATAGATGAGCGAGACGATGAAGTACACCGCTGCCAGGATGCCGCTACTTGTCTTCAGCCCCCAACCCAGCAGCATCGCCAGGGCGGAGAGAGCAAAGACGACGAAGCAAGCCCAAAGGGGGCGCACCAGGGCCGCGACCAAGCCGGCTGTTATGGCAATCGCTCCCAGGGCCAGAAAGAAGCGAATGGCCAGTCCCAGGATCTCCCTGGATGGGGAGAGAATCAAATCGTATCCCTGACCGATTCGTTCACAGACACCGCCGAAGTAATAGCTTGCGGCGATGATCAGAACGGCAAAAGCCGCACTCTTCAACTCTCTGTGCATTTAGCCTGTTGCCCCCACTTCTCTCAGATACCGTTCCATCCTGGCTACGAACCTCTCGGCGTCGGCCAGCAAATCAGCGGTGATTTTCTCGTCTAAATCCCTCAGTTCGTCGGCATAGTCGTAGTCCTCTCGCAATCGTCTGGACCGGGCGTATATCTTGCTGTACTCCGGCTCAATGTGGCCTGACTTGACAAGGAACTGGCTAAAGGCGGATTGCACGCCTGAATGTTTGCTGCGCTCAATGTCAAGGGTGAGCAATGCAGCCGAAGTGACGTGGAAGATGCCATAATAAGCCCTGTTCACGGCGGCGCGAAGGAAACCCAGTCTCAACAATTCTCGTGCTGCTTGAAGGTCCTCCTTGCACTTCTCTAAGCGTACCCCGATGATAATTCGTCGCGTTTCCTCATCCATACGAGGACCCCCTTCCCAGTCGTGTTATTGTAAATAGGAGTGCGATGCTCCATCAGCCACTGGTAATGCTCCTCGTCGAATACTAAAGCGGACATGTTGACCTCGTAGTCCAGCAACAAGTCAGAGGTCAAGTCGGTGATCGTGCGCCAATAAGGCCACCGATCGTCGCCCTCGACGACCACCAACACGTCCAGGTCCGACTCCTCATCGAAGTCACCCCGCACCTTGGAGCCAAAAAGCGTGACCAGCACGACCTCGTCAGCATACCTCTCCCGCAGCCTGGCGACGAACTCTGATAAGGCCGCTTTTTCTCGGCCGGTTAGATAGCTCAACCCAACCGGCTCCTTTTGCTCAGCTATTCCCTGCATTGCTGCTCCTCTCTACGGAAGCCCCAAAACATCCCTGTACCCCTGCATGTCCATGAATCCATGTCCTGAGATGTTGAAGGCTATGGTCTTGCTCTCGCCGGCTTCTTTGCACCTCAGCGCCTCGTCAATGGCGCAGGCGATGCTGTAGGCTGATTCGGGAGCAGGCAGGTACCCCTCCGCTTGAACGAACATCCTCGCCCTTTCGAAGACGTGCCGCTCGTCAGCAGGATAGGCTACCGCCTCGATGTAACCCAGGTGTCTGAGCAGGCTCAAGATGGGCGAGCAGCCGTGATACCTCAGCCCGTCGCCCCGAATGGGCTCCAGCTCCGCCTTGTGGCCCAAAGTGTACATCTTGAGCAGGGGCGTGGTCTCGGCGTGGTCAGCGAAATCGTACCTGTACTCGCCTTGCAGATTCGGCGATACCTCGCTCTGAGCGGCGATGAAGCGTATCTGCTTCCCCTTCTTGAGGACATCGCCCACGAAGGGCAAGACGAAGCCCCCGAAATTTGATCCCCCACCTATGCAGGAAACCATGATATCGGGGTAATCGTCGAATATCTCAAACTGCTTTTGGGTCTCCAGCCCGATGATGGTCTGATGGGTGAGGACGTGATTCAGCACCGAGCCCAGGCAATAGACGGCTTTTGGATCCTTTAGAGCGTCCTCCAAGCCCTCGGAGATGGCTATGCCCAGGGAACCTGGGTGGTTTGGGTTCTGCTCATAGAGGGACCTCCCGAAGTCGGTCTTGGGGCTAGGCGAGGCGTTGACCTCAGCTCCGAAGAGCTGCATGAGATTCCTTCGATCATGCTTCCAATCATAAACAGCTCTGACCCAATAGACGGTGCATTTTAGCCCCACCAGGCTGGCTGCGTAGGACAGGGCTGTCCCCCATTGCCCGGCCCCAGTCTCAGTGGTGACCCGCTCGTATCCCTCCTGCTTGGCGTAGTAGCACTGAGCCACGGCAGTGTTCACTTTATGGCTGCCGGTGGGGCTATAGAACTCAGACTTGTAATACAGTCTGGCCGGCGTGTCCAACCTCTTCTCCAAATTCACAGCTCGGAAGAGGGGGCGAGGCCTCCCGGCCTGGGCATAAAGCTCTTGGATCCCTTCGGGGATGTCAATCCAGTTCTCAGTTGATCCATCCTGCTTCAGGCACTCCGACAGTAGCATCTTGGGCAGAGCGGCCAATCTAGATTCCCCCTCCTCGGGATCCTTGGGCGGGGGGAGAGGTTCGGGCAGATCGGGGAGGATATTGTACCAGCGGCGGGGCAAATCCTCCACTCTCAAATTGACTTGCCTTCTCATTGTTTGCTGCCTCCTTCTTTGGAAGATTTGGGCGACACGGCACCGATCCATAGTTTATCACCTTTCGGCGAGTTAGTCAAAAGAGCAACTAAAGGAAAAGCCGCTCTTGCCCCAAACAGGCAGAGCGGCTCTCATTTGCGTGAGTGCCTTGTGCAACATCAGTGTTAATGTGCAGCTACATGTCAGCCATCAGCTAGCAACTCAGAACCCTGCGCAGCTCCTGACGGCGAATTCTGGTCAGTAGTTGTAGAAGCTCCTCTATCTGGAAAGGCTTGTAGAGGCAAGCGTAAGCACCCATCTTCAAGGCAACCGCTATCTCTTGCGCCATATCCTCCTGGTAGCCGGTCACCAGAATCATCGGCAGGCGAGGATATTGCTCCCTTGCACTCTGTGTGTGGGCGTGCTTGGCGACGTTGGTCAACAACTCGCGTACTCCCTGTAAGAGAAGGACCCGAACATCGTCGTCGAGCGGCTTGGGCTGTCCATCGCCCTCGAAGCCGGACAGGATGCCATGCCGGATCTGGATTCGTCCGGTAAGCCATTCCACCGCCGCCTCAAGGCCCACTTGGAAGAGGATGGGAGAGCCGAGCTCGAAGGTCAACGACCTCGTTTCATGGATTGTCTGCTCGAGAAACTCGTGAATCTCTTCCAGGGGTTCGGCAAACTCGGTGGAGGGTGCCGATTCGCGCAACGCTCCCAGCTTGATCTTGCAGATGGCCAGGGTCTGGCCGACACGGTCATGCAAGGTCGTAGCGATGCGCCGTCGTTCCTGTTCCTCAGCCAATGATAACCGGGGAGCCAGAGACCGAAGCCGCTCTTGATAGCTGCGTATTCTTTCCTCAGCGCGCTTGCGATGAGTGATGTCACGGGCAAAGGCCGTCACCTCTCTAATCCGCAGCTCCTCAAGAGCTTTTGGGAAGCACCACTAGTACTCCATCGGAGTGATTCTGATATGCTGAGTCGAGCCTCACCAAGACCATGAAATCACCTAATCAGGGAATGTTTAGCAGTGTGAGTGACGCCGAATAAGTCGATTCCGCATTTAT
>CAYWWC010000355.1:0-4330 GCA_964461615.1 uncultured Anaerolineae bacterium | reverse complement strand
CCCAAGACGAAAGAACGCATGGTGGGGATGGTGGCTCGACGCCAAGCCGTCACTAACCCCGATAACACTATCTTCTCCATCAAGCGCCTCATGGGGCGCAAGTTCAACGAGCCTGAGGTGCAACGAGCCAGGGAGATATTGCCCTATAAGATCGTCGAGAAGCCCAATGGCGATGCCTGGGTGGAAATGGCGGGCAAGGACTACTCGCCGCCGGAGATCTCGGCCATGATCCTGCAAAAGATCAAGACCGACGCCGAGGCGTTTCTGGGCGAGATCATCACCCAGGCGGTGATCACCGTGCCCGCCTATTTCAACGACTCCCAACGCCAGGCTACCAAAGACGCCGGCAGGGTCGCAGGGCTAGAGGTGCTGCGCATCATTAACGAGCCAACCGCCTCGGCCCTGGCCTACGGCATGGACAAAAAGATTGACGAGACCATCGCCGTCTACGACCTGGGCGGCGGCACTTTCGACATCTCCATCCTCGACGTGGGCGATGGGGTGTTCGAGGTCAAGTCCACCAGCGGCGACACTTTCCTGGGCGGCGACGACTTTGACCAGCGGATCATAGAGTGGATCTGTGACGAGTACAAGAGGGATCAGGGCATTGACCTCCGCCGGGATAAGATGGCCCTGCAGCGGCTGAAGGAGGCGGGGGAGAAGGCCAAGATCGAGCTCTCCACGGTGATGGAGACGGAGATCAACCTGCCCTTCATCACCGCTGATGCCTCCGGGCCCAAGCACCTGACCATGAAGCTGACGCGGTCCAAGCTGGAGCAATTGGTGGAAGATTTGATCGAGCGCTCCATCGGCCCCTGCCAGCAGGCCCTGGCCGACGCTAAGCTCAAACCTGAAGACATAGATGAAGCCATCCTGGTAGGTGGACAGTCCAGGATGCCCGCCGTCCAGGAAGCAGTGAGGAGGATCTTCAACAGGGAGCCCCACAGGGGGGTCAATCCCGACGAGGTGGTAGGTTTAGGGGCGGCTATCCAGGCCGGCGTGCTGGGCGGCGAGGTCAGGGACGTGCTGCTCCTGGACGTGACGCCGCTGACTCTCTCCATTGAGACCCTGGGCCATATGGCCACAGCCCTCATCGAGCGCAACACCACCATTCCCACTCGCAAGAGCCAGACCTTCTCCACGGCGGCCGACGGCCAGAGCGGGGTGGAGATCCACATAGTGCAGGGCGAACGCCCCATGGCCCCCGATAACAAGACCCTGGGGCGCTTCATGCTGGACGGCATCCCGCCCGCGCCGAGGGGCATCCCCCAGATCGAAGTGACCTTCGATATTAACGCTGACGGCATCCTCGATGTATCGGCTGAGGACAAGGCCACGGGGCGCGAGCAGCACATCACCATCACCGCATCCAGCGGTCTCGCCGACGAAGAAGTGGAGCAAATGGTCAAGGATGCCGAGAGCTTCGCCGATGAGGACAGAAAGCGCAAGGAAGAGGCCGAAGCTCGCAACGACGCCGACTCGGCTATCTACAAGGCGGAGAAGAGCTTGCGCGAGCAGGGCGAGAAAGCGCCCGCTGACGTGAGAAGTGACGTGGAGAGCAAAGTATCGGCCCTGCGCACCGCCCTGCAGGGCAAGGACGTGAACGAGATTCGCCGCATGACCCAGGAGCTAGACGTGGCCGTGCAGCAAATCGGCGCCAGCATGTACGAGCAAGCTGGTCCCACCACGCCTCCACCAGGCGACGAGGAGAAGCCCCCTGAGGGCGAGGAGACCGTGGAGGGTGAGTTTCGAGAGGTATAGAATTAAGGGTGAGTTTGAGAGGAACATGACATAGACCATGAAACCGATCCGTCTTTCCGGCCATGCCCGAGACAATCTGCGATATCGCGGCGCGACAGAAGAGGAAGTCAAAGAGGCCATTCGGATAGCTCTCTGGAGGCCGGCGGAGCTAGGGCGGCTAGAATGTCGGAAGGATTTTCCCTACGGTCGCGAGTAGAACAAGAAGGTGTGTGCCACGAAGCGGGTACGACCCATCTTCGTGGAAGAAGCCGACGAGATCGTTGTGGTGACCGTCTACGTATACTACTTTTGATGGAGGAACGGACAGATGAAGATTACGTATGATTCGGAAGTGGACGCGCTCTACATCCGCTTTATCGAGACCACGGTGACGACCAAACACCTGACCGAAGGCATTGCGGCAGACTATGATGCCGAAGGGCGTTTGGCAGGGATAGAGATTCTGGACGCAGTGAAACGATTTGGTACTCCCGATGTCTTTCGGCAGGTGGTTCTGGAGGACATCGCTCTAGCAGCCCCGCGTAAAGTATTTGGGCCAATGGGGAAAGGCCATTAGTTGAATGAGTGACAAGCGCGACTACTACGAAGTGCTCGGCGTGGGCCGCTCGGCCGGCCAGGATGAGATAAAAAAAGCTTATCGCGGGCTGGCCCGCCAATATCATCCCGATGTCAACAAGAATCCCGACGCCGAATCTAAGTTCAAAGAGATAAACGAAGCCCACGAGGTTCTATCCGATCAGGAGAAGCGGGCCACCTACGACCGCTTCGGTCACTCTGGCGTGCAGGGGCGCTGGGGCAATTTCAGCGACTTTGGGTTCGGTGGCTTCAGCGACATCTTCGGGGACCTCTTTGGCTTCGCCCCCCGCACCAGGACTCGACGCGCGCCACGCCGAGGGGCCGACCTACGCTACGACCTGACCATCCCTTTTGAAGAAGCTGTCTTCGGCTGCGAGAAGGAACTGGAAATCCCGCGCTACGAGGCCTGCCCCCATTGTCACGGCAGCGGCGCGGAACCGGGCACCAGTCCCATCCGCTGCCCCCAGTGCAACGGGGCCGGTGAAGTGCGGCGGACTCAACAGTCCATCCTCGGCTCTTTTGTCAACGTGAGCGCCTGTCCGCGCTGCCAGGGGGAAGGGGAGATTGTCAACACCCCCTGCCACGAGTGCCGTGGCCAAAAGCGCGTGCGAGTGACTCGCACCATCTCCGTCAAGGTGCCAGCAGGGGTAGACAACGGGACACAGATTCGCCTGGCCGGTGAGGGAGAGCCCGGAGTGTGGGGCGGCCCAACGGGCAACCTGTACGTAGTGCTCTCGGTTAAGCGCCATCGCTACTTCCGCCGCCAAGACAACAACATCATCCTGGAATTGGCGATAAACGTCGCCCAGGCAGCCCTGGGCGATGAGGTCATGGTGCCTACACTGGAGGGCGAGGAGAGACTGGGCATTTCTGCAGGCACTCAGACGGGCAAGGTCTTCCGCCTGCGGGGCCACGGGGTGCCCTACCTCAGGCGCAATGGTCGGGGCGACCAGTTGGTGATCGTGCAGGTAGCGATTCCCACCGACTTGAGCGACGAACAGAAAGAGCTGTTCGGGGATTTGGCCAAGACGTTGGGCAGGGAGGTTGTTCCTCAGGAAGAGAAGGGCTTGTTGGAGAAGATATTGGATTTCCTTAGATGACAGGGAAGAGTTGGCTGGAGGCCAGTGTACAGGTGGACGGGGAAGCGGCCGAGGCGGTGAGCGAGGTGTTCAACCGCTACGGTCGCGGCGGCGCGGTGCTGTCAGCGGATTTTGGCGACGATGTGCGACGTTTGTCGCCGGGCAGCACGGCGGTGGTGACAGTCAAGACCTACCTGCCTTTGGATGAAGAGGGGCGAAAGACTCGGCGGCGCATAGAAGAGGCCCTCTGGCATCTAAGCCAGATCTACCCTTTCCCAGCGCCTGAGTTCCGCGAACTCGCCGAAGACGATTGGGCCAATGCCTGGAAAAATCATTTCCATGTCCTGCAGATCGGCCAGCGCATCGTGGTTAAACCCTCGTGGCAAGAGTACCAGCCCCGGCCTGATGAGGTCGTGATCGAGCTGGATCCGGGCATGGCCTTCGGCACGGGTTTGCACCCCACTACCCGGATGTGCCTGCAGGCTCTGGAGGAGCACCTGAAGCCGGGAGCCAAGGTCCTGGACCTGGGCACAGGATCGGGGATCCTGGCCATCGCCGCGGCCAAGCTGGGAGCAGGCTCCGTCCTGGCCCTGGACAACGATCCGCTGGCCGTAAAAGCGGCCCGTGCTAACGCGCGGGCCAACGGAGTGCAAAACCTGGTCAGTGTCGAGCTTGGCTCGCTGGACAAAGCCACGGAGGAGTTCGAGCTAGTGCTCGTCAACATCCTGGCCAGGGTGATCATTGAGCTCGCCGCCCAGGGGCTGGTGGATCGGGTTCGACCGACCGGCCTGATGATCGCGGCGGGCATCATTGAGGAGCAAGAGGCAGAAGTAGCGGCAGCTTTGAGAGAGCGTGGGTTGGAGATTGTCGAACGACGACAGGAGAAGGATTGGGTGTTAGTTGGAGGTTGGAGG
>CAYWWC010000354.1:0-4334 GCA_964461615.1 uncultured Anaerolineae bacterium | reverse complement strand
ATATCATATACTGAGGAGGAATACGATGTCTACTAAATTAGGTCCCCACGTGATCAAGGCCGCTCCAGACTTGAGTGAATACATCCCGGCTGGCATAGCGGTGGCCAAGTTTGCGGGCGATTGGGGGATGGCGCAGGACGTCCCGGACGGCGTTCTGGTAATCGGCCGCCTGGTGGTGGCCCAGCAAGACTACACGGCCCAAAAGCAGAAGAAGGAGATGGGACAGACGCCTCTCGAAGCAGTGCAGAAGTTTCTTGAGGATCAACTGCCCACGTACCAGGCCAATCCCCACATTGAGTACTGGGAGGGGCACAACGAGCCGGTTTGGGAAAATGAAGAAGATATGGCATGGTATGCCGAGTTCGAGGTGGAGCGCATGAGGCGAATGGCCGACCTGGGGCTGAAGTGTGTGCTCGGAAACTTCTCCACCGGCACGCCGAAGCTGGAGCTCTGGCCCGCCTTCTTGCCGGCGCTTCAGGTCGCCAGGCAGTATCAGGCCCTCCTCGGTCTCCACGAGTACAGTTGGCCGTGGGTGTGGTGGATGACAGGGGAGCATCAACTGGACTCCGAGCCGGATGCGGGGGATACGGGCTGGCTGACGCTGCGTTACCGTAAGGTCTATCGTCAATACCTGGACCCGAATGGGCTGGGGGACGTGCCGTTGGTGATCACCGAATGCGGCCTTGATCCGGGGGTGGCTCCCAAGCCACCGGAGGCAAAAGGCCTGACGTGGGAGAAACTAGGCAACTTCTGGAAGGAAAAAAACGACAGGCCGGACAAGGCGGAGTATTATTTCGAACAACTGGTCTGGTACGACGAGGAACTGCAAAAGGATGACTACGTCGTCGGTGCGACCATCTTCACCTGGGGTAATTGGGGCGGAGCCTGGAAGCCTTTCGACGTGGCCGGGACGGAGGTGGCCAAGAAGCTGATCACGTATACCAAGGCGGATCCGGCCAAGCCCTTTGAGTATCTCAGGGAGAAGACTGAGCCAACCCATCAAATCGTGGTTCGTATTCCCACGGCGCGGGATCAACTCGTCGCTCTGGGACTGTCAGAGGAGGACGTCGGGCGTAGTTTGGCTCTTCTGGCGCAGGCGCACGGGCCCGTGGAGCAACTGGTCCCCGGCGAGTACGCCATTGATCTGCCGGACGAGGCGCCGCCGGAGCGGTACACCAACCAGCAGGTGATCACTGCCATCTACCGCACCGCCGAAGCCGTGGGCGAAGATGGCTGGGCCCTGCTGAGCCGGGCCGGCCTGACGCACCTGATCGAGGATCGGCAGGCAGCATACGAGGGCCTGCCGATTGCCGAGCTACCCGGCCTCACGCCAGAGGAGAAGGCTCAGGTTCACGCCGCCCTGGCCGGCGAGTCCGTCCTGGTCGAACTGGTGCCTTTGCCCAAAGGCGAGTCGCCCTACATCTTCGGGCTACACGACGCTGGCGGCCAGCACCTCATGGCTGAGGCTGGACGCAAGGGCTGGGTGCTGGTCACCGAGGAGTTGGGGCACGACGCGAACAATCACCATGGGGGAAACTATGACTCCCTCGCTGACCAGGGCTTTGGCGTGATGGTGCGGCTGAACAACGGTTATCATCCCAGCGGGACCCTCCCCCACTCCGCCCACTACCAGGCGTTTGCCCAGCGGTGCGCCAATTTCGTCAACGCCTCGTCGGGTTGCCACATCTGGATCATCGGCAACGAGACGAACCTGGCCAATGAGCGGGCCGGGGGGCGAACCGGGCAGAGGATTACCCCGAACCGGTATGCCCAGTGCTACCGATTGTGCCGCCAGAAGATCAAAGCGCTGGGCGGACACGACCGCGACCAGGTCGTCGTCGGCGCGGTCGCGCCCTGGAACGAGCAGACCAAATACCCCGGAAATCTCAACGGCTTCTGGATCAAGTACTTCCAGGACATCCTGGCTGAATTGGGTGACGAATGCGACGGCATCGCTCTTCACACCTACACGCACCGGGTGCAGGGTAATGACAACCTGATCACTGACGAGACGCAGCCCTGGCCACAGTTTCCAGACGCCCACTCCAACTTCCGAACCTACCGCGATTTCATGGCCGCTATCCCGCCGAGTTTGCGCCACCTGCCTGTCTACATCACCGAGACCAACCAGGATAAGGACCAACTTAACGAGAAGGATACCTGGTTCCCCGAGAACCGAGAGTGGGTGCGGGAGGCCTATGCCGAGATCAACGACTGGAACAGCGCACCAGGCAACCAGAAGATCCGCTGTCTGCTCCTCTATCGTTGGAAGACTGACGACTACTGGGGACTGAAGCCCAACGATAATGGCCAGTTCCCCTTTCCAGGAGTAATCGAGGATTTCAAGCAAGCTTTACAGAATGACTACCGTTGGAGGTGATCAATGCCTGAATCAACCCGTCACATCGTGGTTCGTATTCCCACGGCGCGGGATCAACTCGTCGCCCTGGGATTGTCAGAGGAAGACGTGGGGCGCAGTTTGGCTCTTCTAGCGCAGGCGCACGGGCCCGTGGAGCAACTGCCCCCCGGCGAGTACGCGATTGACCTGCCGGTCGAGTCCCCGCCGGAGCAGTACACCAACCAACAGGTGATCACTGCCATCTACCGCGCCGCCGAAGCCATGGGCGAAGATGGCTGGGCTCTGTTGAGCCGAGCCGGTCTGACGCACCTGATCGGGGATCGGCAGGCAGCGTACGAGGGTCTGCCGATGGCCGAACTACCCGGCCTCACGCCAGAGGAGAGGGCCTGGGTTCACGCCGCCCTGGCCGGCGAGCCTTTCGAAGAGCCAGAGTTGGTTGCCCCGTCCATCGTCTGGAAGGGGCCTACCGTTAACCGTGATCTGGGCCGAGCCGGGCAACCCATTGATCTGATCGTCATCCACTACACCGCCAACGGCAGCGCTGCTGGCGCCATCGCTTGGTTCAAGAAGCCCAGCGCCGAAGTCAGCGCCCACTACGTTATTGACCGGGGAGGAGAGATCTTCCAGCTCGTCCGGGACGGAGATGCCGCCTGGCATGCCGGCCAGGGCTCGATTCCCGGGCTAAGCGATGCGGAGAACGCCAGACGGCGCCGGCGGAACAGTGAGATCCGCCCCAACCAGCGGGGCATCGGCATTGAGATCGTCAACTGGGGCCTCTTGCAGAAGCGGGATGGGACCTTTTTCAACTGGACGAGCAACTGGACCGGCGTCCATCACGGGAACGTCGTTTCTGCCGGCGGCCGGCACTGGGAGCCCTTCACCGAGCCCCAGTACGAGAGCCTGATCGAACTCGTATCGTACCTGTGCGACAAGCACGACGTTCCCGTGGCCTTGCCGCCGCAAGGGCCTGGTACCTACCATGAGCACACTGAAGACCTGGCGGTGTTCCGCGGCATTCTGGGCCACGATGCTATGGACAGCGCCAAGGTTGATCCTGGGGACCACTTCGATTGGGAGCGGCTGAGGGCGGGGGTAGAAGGAGCTTCGTGATCACCACGGGCGCCGTCTGTTAGTACGCGATCTGAATAATGTGGCTGGAATTTCGCCATCTCTGAAACAGCCTGTGCCCCAACTGCTGACGCATCAGGCAGTGAGCGCCCCCGCCATGGTGCCGTTACGGACCGGAGCAGTTTACCCGAAATTGGGCATTTGATATCTGCCGCAACCTGTAGTACACTGGCAACATGAATCGGAATGTAGCACCGTCACAGCTCTCGTTGTAGCAATTGTAGTTCATCGAGGAGGGTGATATGGAAGATTGATAGCCGACCCCTGGCCAGGGAGCGATCCCGGTGGGTGGTCGGTTGTTCTGTTGATGCGGGCTGCACATCTTCGTAGGAAGATGCTCTCAATACTGAACCAGGTGGGTAGCGGTTTAGCGCTCCCACAACATAGACCATTTAGGGGGAGTGTACACGATGAAATACTTTAGCCGATCCTGTACGTTTTTGGTTGTTCTTGTGATGGGACTGACTTTGGGCGCTTGTACGTCTGCTCGACCGAGTGGAGAGAAGGAGGTGGCTGAACCATCTGTATCACCTGAATCTGAACTCAGGGCTACCCTTGAGGCTCCGGCTAGCCTCGCCAGCGGAGAGGTAGTGACAGTGAAGTTTACTCTAACCAACAATACAGCCGAAAGGTTATATGTTCTCAAGTGGTTCACACCCCTCGAGGGGCTAGCCGGTAAGATATTCCGTGTAGAGCGAGATGGCGAAGCCATCCCTTACGGCGGCATATTAGCTAAGAGAGGTGCTCCTCTGCCGGATGAATATATTCTGATTGATCCTGGCACTCCAGTATCTGCAGAGGTGGATTTGGCTACAGCCTACGACTTCTCGAGAGCTGGGGACTACAC
>CAYWWC010000353.1:0-4336 GCA_964461615.1 uncultured Anaerolineae bacterium | reverse complement strand
TGTTAAGCTGTTTGCCCAAAATGATGTACTGCTCAGTGTAATAGTCATACTGCTTCTGAGGCAGTTCGTTGGTTTTGTGAAGCAAGTCAAGGTGCACTCTGGTTTCATCGCACGAAGCCAGGGCATAGACCAGGAACTTGATGTAGTCGTTTTTGTAACGCCGTCTACCATAGCCCTCGGCAACATTTGCTGGTATTGATTTGGATGATCGTCTGATTTGGCTTCCTTCCTCGTACATCTCGTATTTTGGCAATTGGAGGGACATTCTGTGGATTTCAACAGCTAGCTTGAATGCCAATTGATACATCGGCCAATCACGGTAGCTCTTAGCAGTCATGCCCTCCTTACTTCCTCTCCAACAATCAGTCTCTAGCTTTCAGCATTTAGTTTTTAGTATTCAGCAACCAGCTACGCTCCAACGCGCACTCCCTCTGGTCGGAAGAGGTTGCTGGCGATGACGATACGCTGTATCTCGCTGGTTCCCTCGAAGATCTCGGTGATGCGCTGGTCGCGGAAGGCGCGCTCGACCCAGAAGTCCCGACTGTAGCCTAGCCCGCCGTGGATCTGAAGGCCCCTGTCAACGCAGCGATGGGTCACTTCGGATCCATACAGCTTGCACATGGCCGCTTCCTTGGTGAAGGGTTGGCCGGTGTCCACCAGCCAGGCGGTACGGTAGATCAGAGAGCGCAGGGCCTCGATCTCGGTGGCCATGTCGGCGATCATGAAATGCACCGATTGCTTCTGGGCGATGGGCGCGCCGAATTGCTGGCGGCTCTTGGCCCACCGGATGCTGCCCTCCAGGCAGGCTTGCGCCCCTCCCAGGCAGCCGGCCCCCAGGCTAACACGTCCTATATCCAGGGACTTCATAAAAGTGATGAAGCCGGCCCCGAACTGACCCAGCACATTTTCCTTGGGCACTCGGCAATCCTCGAAGATCAGCTCCGCCGTATTGCTGCCCCGAATGCCCATCTTGTTTTCTGAGGTACCCACCCCAAAGCCGGGGAACTCCTTCTCCACGATGAAGGCTGTTACCCCTCCCCTGGCTCCTAGGGCGGGATCCGTGACTGCCATGACGCTGATGATATCGGCGTGGCTGCCATTGGTGATGAAGCTCTTGGTGCCATTGAGGACATAGTAATCGCTGTCGCGCACGGCGGTGGTCGTGATGGCCGCGGCATCGGAGCCGGCTTCAGGCTCCGTGAGGGCGAAGGCGCCGATCTTCTCACCCTTTGCCAGGGGAACCAGGTACTTCTGTTTCTGCTCCTCAGTGCCGTCGAGGTAGATGGCCATAGCGCTGATCCCGATGTGGGCGCCGATGACGGTGGCTGTTGAGGCGCAGACCTTGTTCAACTCCTCCATCATGATGCAGTAGCCGGTCTCGCCCGCTCCAACCCCTCCGTACTTCTGGGGGAAGGGCACCCCCATCAGGCCCAGTTTAGCTGCCTTCTCGATGATCTCGAAGGGAACGCGATGCTCGCGATCCATCTTCTGGGTCAAAGGGCGTACTTCGTTCTCGGCGAACTCGTGCACCATGCGACGGAAGAGTTGATACTCTTTCGGAAAACTGAAATCCATTGAGAACCTCCAATTCAAAGAACTGAATGCTGAATGCTGAATGCTGAATACTGAAAACTGAAAGCTAGTTTCCAGTATTCAGTTTTCAGCTTCTAGTTTCTAGCTTCCAGCTACGGCCTGATCGCCAGACCCTTCTCCTTGAGAATGTCTCTGGCGATAATGAAACGCTGTATCTCGCTGGTCCCTTCCACGATTTGCAGGGCGCGGAAATCACGATACATGCGCTCGATGGCGTATTCCTTCATGTAGCCGAAGCCGCCGTGCACTTGGAGCATGTTGTTAGCCGTTCGCATGGCCATCTCGGAGCCGATCAGCTTGGCGATGGAGGCGTCGCGGGTATAGGGCTCTCCGGTGTCGGCCAACCAGGCGGTGTGATAGACCAGGTAACGCAGGGCCTCGATCTCGGCAGCGGCGTCGGCAATGAAGTTCTGGATAGCCTGCTTCAGAGCGATTGGCCCGCCGAACTCCTCGTGCTCCACGGCGAACTGGACGCCAGCCTCCAGCGCTGCCTGGGCCCCACCCAGACAGATGGCCGACAAACTCAGGCGGGCGAAGTCCAACGCTTTCAGGGCGATCTTGAGCCCTTCCCCCTCCTGGCCCAGCAGATTAGCTGCCGGCGCCCGACAATCGTCGAAGTAGAGGGTGTTGCAGGTGAGTCCCCTCAGGCCCAGCGTTTTCTCGCGGTAGCCCACCTTGAAGCCGGGTGTGCCTTTTTCAACGATGATGGCGCTTATGCTTTTGGCCCCTGCCTGTGGATCGGTGACGGCGAAGACCAAGAAAATGTCGGCGATCTCGCCGTTGGTGGCCCAGGTCTTGCTACCGTTGAGCACGTAGTCTTCGCCATCGCGTGTGGCCCTGGTCTCCAGGGCTGTGACGTCGGAACCGGCGGCCGGCTCAGTCAGAGCAAAGCAACCTATCTTCTCCCCAGAGGCCATCGGTTCCAGGTATTTGCCCTTTTGCGCATTGCTGCCCTTCCCCAGGATGGTTTTGCCAACCAGCCCGTTGTGGACGCTGATGGTCATCGCCGTGGACGTGCAGGCTTTGGCAAGCTCCTCCAGCAGCAGGCAATAGCTGATGGCGTCCAGAGCCACCCCTTCGTAGTCCTCTGGGAGAAGAGCTCCCAAGAAGCCCTGCATGGCTGCTTTGGGCAGCAGCTTCAGCGGCGGTTTTTCTTCCTGGTCGGTTTCCTCAGCCAGGGGTGCGACCTCGTTGGTGACGAAATCGCGGAACATTTTCTGGAACATCCGTTGTTCTTCGTTGAGTGCAAAGTCCATAGTTTATCCTCGTTTATCCTCCCTGCACTTATTGGGTGGCTTTGAGCAGTTTGCGCCGCCAGGGCGGCAGCACGCGGTGAGGGTCCATAGAGTTCGTTGGCTAGTCGGTTGAAGACCCTGCTCGAGCTTGGGACGCCATTGTCCAGCTTGTAGGTAGTTATTTCACTGCACTACCGGCGCTGCCTGCCCTGGCGGCTAGAAAGGAGGGTATCTGACACATGCCCCGGTCTTTGTTGTCGTCAGTGTCGTAAGCTGTGAAGCAGGTTGCGTTGTGAGGCCAGTGTCAGAGATGTATTCTATTGGGAGGGACGGGCATGCTCGCCAAAGCTACAATGATTTCGCGATGATGGCGAGGACGCCCGACCCTCAATAAAGGAAGGGACGTGCGACGAAAGGGTACGATGTGGGCTGCCCCGGACCTTACTACTTGTCGTATCTTCTCAATATTTGGGGGGAAAGGGGGTGCACATGGGCATAGCGAGCATCCGCCGGTTGAGTAGACCTTCAGGTCGTATCGAAACCCAGGATGCGAGCGGGTCTACCGGCAACCCGCTTGGCCTCGATACGTCGCTACGCTCCTACTCGGCCGGCGCTGGATTTGTCCTCCCCCGACTTTTTGAGAAGATACTACTTGTCCTTGAACTGCGGTCTGCGCTTCTCGAGGAAGGCCTTGAGTCCCTCTTCCAGGTCCTCGCTGCCTTGCAGGGACACGAACTGCTGGGCTTCAGTATCCATGCTCTCTTCCAGACTTTGTTCCAGGCCCTCATTCACGGCTTTGATGATGGCCGCGATGGGCAGCGCGCTCTTGGCGATGATTCGCCTGGCGAGCCCCGTGGCTTCTTTGAGCACTCGGCCGGTGGGCACTACTTTGTTCACCAGACCGATGCGATAGGCTTCCTGGGCAGTGATGGGGTCGCCGGTGAGCATTATCTCCAGGGCCTTGCCCTTGCCCACGATGCGCGGCAGGCGCTGAGTGCCGCCCCAGCCGGGGATGATGCCCAGATTGATCTCAGGCTGGCCTAAGCGCAGCCCATCCTCGGCGATGCGGATGTGGCAGGCCATGGCCAGCTCGTTGCCGCCGCCCAGCGCGAAGCGGCCGTTCATGGCGGCAATCACGGGCTTCTTCGAGTCTTCAATCTTTAGGAAAAGCCCCTGTCCCTTTCTGATGAAAGCCTCGGCCTCAGCGGGCTTGTCCTTTGAAGCGTAGATCTCATTGATGTCCGCGCCAGCGATGAAGAACTGTCCCGCTCCGGTGATGATGATGGCCTTCACCTCGTCGTTCGCCGTCACCTCGTCAAAGGCAGAGCCTAGCTCTTCAATAACCTGTCTGTTGAAAGCATTGGCTGGCGGATGGTCAATGGTCAGGGTCGCGATGCGGTTCTCGACCGACATTTTGACGTACTGATATTCTGACATTTATGTGACTCCTTTTCAGTAGGTGCTAAAAGCTGAAAGCTGGAAACTAGCGCCTGGCTTTCAGTTTCTAG
>CAYWWC010000352.1:0-4338 GCA_964461615.1 uncultured Anaerolineae bacterium | reverse complement strand
CTGACCACGCTGAACTGTCCGCCCAAGTGCGACATTCTCAAACTGCCAAAGGTGCTCGTGCCTGTGTCAGGATCGACGCGGTTGCCGGGAAAGCGCAGCCAGTAGCTCGTCACAAGCCAGTCACCGGCGCAGCCCTCTGCACCGCCGACCGTATCGAGGACTTCGTCCGGACTGCTCATAATCACGTAGAGGTCCTGGATTCCATCGGCGTAACCGTTCAGGGCCCCGCGCCTGCGGGGCCTCATTGACTGCATCCCAAGTGCCTGCGGCACCTGAAAGGGACGCAGAAACTGTATAGTACACCGTACCCCCCCCCCCATCTGTCAACTTTTTTTTCCAGAATTGATTCCGGCGCGCCTTCCTTCCGATAGAAGGCGTATGGATGACACCGAAGTGAAGTCGCAGACTCGCCGTGGAGAGGCGCTCGAAAGTCTCTCCAAGCGCGACTTGATCGAGATCATTCTCCAACAGCGGGCGCAGATCGACGACCTCCGCAAGCGCCTCGAACGCCTGGAAGGCGAACTCGTCAGAACGCGCGAGGAACTGGCCAAGGCGCGCAAGGATTCGTCGAACTCGTCGAAGCCGCCGTCCAGTGACATCGTGAATCCGCCCAAGCGCACCAACGCGAACGGTCTGGGCAAGCAGGGTGGACAGAGGGGCCATCGCGGGGTCAACCGGACGGCCTTTGGGCCGGACCAGATCGACCGGATCGAAGAACTGCATCCCAGCGGTGGCTGCCCCCATGGTCACGATGCGCCGCTGGAACTGCTGGGCGAACCCAAGATTCAGCAACTGGCCAAACTCCGTGAGGACCCCCTTGAGATCATCGAGTATCGACGCTATGGATATCGCTGCCCGCTCTGCGCCGAGGTGGTCTGGGCGGAGCTTCCGCCCGGCGTGGTGGAGGGGCAGCTCTTCGACCGGCGCCTGTCGGCCTTGATCGCCTACATGAAGGGCGCGCTTCACGCCTCTTACAGCAACCTTCAGGCCTTCTGCCGCGATGTCCTCGGGATCGAGGTGGCGCGCAGCCACCTCTGCAACACCATCGCGCGGGTCAATGAGGCGCTGGCCGCGCCCCACGAAGAGCTTCAGGAACACCTCCCCACCGAGCCGGTCCTCAACATCGACGAGTCCGGTTGGAAGGACAGGGGCCTCAAATACTGGATATGGATCTTCTGCACGCCGCTGGTGAGCTTCTTTCACATCGCCAAGTCCCGGGGCGCCAAGGTCCTGAAAGAGATCCTGGGCGACACGTACGGCGGCACGATCGTCAGCGATTTCTTCAGCGCATACGTCAGCTATGCCAACCTCCTCCAGCAGTTCTGCCTGGCTCATCTGATCCGCGACGTCAAGTTCCTGACCACACTCCCCGGCGCTATCGACCAGCGATTCGGAAGACTCCTGCTGATCGAGTTCAAACGCCTCTTTCACTGCTGGCATCTGCGCGAGAAAATCCCCAAGGAGCGGTTCGACCGGATCATGTTTCGGATCAAGGACCGCGTCTTGCGCCTGGCGGTCGAGTATTCCCGCGGCGAGCGCTCCAAGTCCAGGACATTGGCTAGACGATTGGTCAAACATGGAGATGCCATCTTCCGCTTTCTGTTCGATGGCGACGTGCCGCCCACCAACAACGCCGCCGAACGGGGCATTCGCGTCCCCGTCATCGACCGGCGCATCACGCAGGGCAGCCGCTCCCTCACGGGCCGGCAATGGAACGCCCGAATATGGACCGTCCTGGGCACCTGCCGAAAGCAAGGACGCTCCGCCTGGCAGTTCCTTCAAGACGCCCTCTCCGCACACTACTTCCATGCTCCCGCTCCATCCCTCCTGCCTCATCCTCAATAGAGGCCTGAACGGTTACTAATTCCCGTCAGCGACAATTAGAATTCCCGACGAGTGCCAATCAGCCGAGCAGGCTGATTGACATCCTTTTGTCTCCCGCCGGCGGCGGGAGACGCAATCACGGTGATTGCGCGATTTGCGTTGATTGGGGTTCACCTCGCTTTCCTTTCCTTTGGGCTGCTTCGAGTCGGTAGCTGGGCAGATTCAGCTCCAGGATGATGCTGTGATGCACGAGCCGATCGATGGCGGCAGCGGTGGTCATGGGGTCTTTGAAGATCCGCTCCCATTTCGAGAACGGCAGATTGCTGGTGATCATGATACTGGCGCGCTCGTATCGGTCGGCCAGGAGGGTGAAGAGCACTTCCATTTCTTCGCGGTTCTGCTGGACGTAGCCGATGTCGTCGATGATGAGCGCGTCGTATCGCCCGAGGCGTTTGAGGGTGCGTGCCAATGTCAATTCGCGTTTGGCGATCAGCAGTTCCTGCACCAGCAGATTGCAGGGCGCAAACAGGATGCGCCGACCCTGGTAGATGAGTTCCTGACCGATCGCGCAAACCAAGTGCGTCTTGCCGCTGCCGGGATTGCCGAAGGCCAGGACGTTCTCGCGGCGGTCCAGGAACGACGCGTCCAGCAGGACTTGGACGTAGGCGGCCACTTTGGGCCCAAGGCGCTTCAGGTCGAACTGTTCGAGGGTCTTCTCCAGCGGGAGTCCCGACTCGCGCAGATGACGGGCGATGCGATTGTGTCGACGCGCCTGGCACTCCCGTTCCATCAACTCCAGCAGGTATCGCTCGTACGGCAGCGATTCCTGCCGCGCCCGGTGTGACTCGTCTTCGTAGCACGCCCGGACGGTCGGCAGGCGAAGCGCCTTCAGGCACGGCGCCAGCTGCGCCGCGACGTCACACGTCGTCGTCATCAGGCCACCTCCTTTCGTGTGAGCAGCTTGTCGTAGTCGGACAACTCAACGTCGGTGATCGCCACGTCGGTCACCGGGTCAGGGCGCTGACCTGATTGCACGATCTCCTTAACGGTGTCGGCCGCGATCGGCTGCCCGCGTGCGATGAGACGTCGCAACGCCTCCTCCACGGCCGTCTCATTCTCCCGCGCGGCCAGGTGCAGGATCCGCAGATACTCCTTGCTCGCGCGCGAAGGGGCGTGACGCTGCCGGAGCGAATCATACGCCATCCGAAAGCAACTGCTGGGGAACAGGTCGGCGCGATATCGGTAGTTCTCCAACGCCCCCGGCTTGCGCACCAACCAGTCGATGATGTGACGGTAGTCGATCGCGTGCTTGCCTTCCCCGCGCAACCGAGGCAGGGCCTCCACGCGCCGCTGACCATACCACACCTCCAGGCGCTCGGCGTAGACCTTCACCAGCACGCGCTCGCCGATCAGACGACTGTGCACGGAGTAGACGTTGTGATTCACGCGAATCGTGCTGCTGGGGCCCACCCTCGGATCCAGTCGCTTGCACGCTTCCAGCCGACGCGGCGGCAGCTCACGCAACGCGTGGCCCTCTTCGGCCAAGCGCTCCTGTCGCCCACGGTTGAGCCGGACGAACAGCGCGCGTACGAAGTCGGCATACGCCTGCCGACTCGCAAAGTCCCGGCTCTGGCGCATCATCAGCGCTTGGTCCAGCGCCCTCTTGAAGCGGTAGTGGCGCTGCTCCACGTCGCCGTTTTCGTTGGCCTTGCCCGTCTGAATCTTCAGCCCCTGGAGATCGTAATGGGCTAGCAGCGCACGATACCCCCGCGTGAACTCCTCGGGACAATCCGGCTTTTGCACCGCCGCCGAAAGCCGATCCGTCCGGTGACCTTTCGGCACGCCACCCAACTCCCATAACGCCTTCTGAAGCCCCTCACTCAGACTCTCCAGACTCTCCGAAAAACAGATCGTCCCTGTCTCCCAGTTCGAGTAAGGCAAGACAAAATGGTAGATCAGGTGGTCAAAACGACGGCCTTCAATCGTAATCCCCAGACGACCCATGTGTGTGAAGTCCGATTGGCATAACTCCCCCGGATGGTGTTCTTGAGGAAAGAACACCTCCTTGGCAGGACCCTCCGTCGCTCGCCACACCTTCACGCGCCGCTGAAACGTCCGCAACTGCCCGTCGGCAAAGCGTCCCGGATAACGGCCCTGGAGATCCTCAAACAGCGTCTTGGCCTCCAGACCCGCATTCACCTCCAGCTTCGCCCGGACCTCCTCCCACACCTCCCCAAAGACGTCCTCCCGCGTCCGCCACGTATGCGCCGCCTTCATCTCAGCGGGCATCTCGCCCGCCCGAAGATACTTTCGCGCCGTCTTCTCATCCATCCCCGCCTTCGCCGCCGAAACAGCCAGCGGCCTTCCTTCTCTTTTCAGTTTCATTAGCTTCCTCACCTGCTGATGCGTGACCATTCAAGTCCTCCTGCTCTATTGACTTGAATAGCCTACTAACTCCCAGAAATCCGGGAATTCTAATTGTCGTCAGCCGGGAGTTCTAATTGTCGCTGATCA
>CAYWWC010000351.1:0-4359 GCA_964461615.1 uncultured Anaerolineae bacterium | reverse complement strand
CGTGGCAAAGAATTGACCACTTGGCAAAGCAGCCATGCAAACTACCAGAGAGCCAGGTGATCTTGAATGATCCAATCACGCCCAGACAGGGCCTGGGAATTGTGCTCGCGATAGGGGCCATGCTGCTGGTTGCCACGTAGCACTGGAAGCGGGGGCAATTCCGCCACCATCGAGCCGGTGATGGCCACGCTGTGGGACGCTCTCTTCCCGGTCGAATCGCTGAGCTGGTCGCAGGTCGTTGGGGGTGAGTTGGTGATAGCGGGAGTGATTGCGTTACAGAGATAAGCGCACGGGCGATTGTCTCAAACTCTATCGCGAAGGTGGTGAAGAAATGATGACTGATTTGAGGCAGCACTTTCAAGGTTTCTTTACTCAAATTGCGGAAAGGCAAATTGAGATCTAATCAGTAGACCGCAATGGGTAATGTAGTATAGGGCCTCGTGCCCGTTTTCTGCTCGAATCACAGCAGTTTGGACACCCACAAGGGGCTAGACTACGGTGGATTGCGGTCTACTGACAATGAGTTTAGCCTTCAACACGAACTCGGCCCAGTGGCGGCGTATAAAAGGAAGGAGGAAAAATGGCAGAGAATCTCACAACCATTGTCAGTTCCAAAACATAAGGAAGTCCTCATCAGCCGTGACCGACCTTGCGTCATCATCGGCAATCGGATCAACCCGACGGGGCGCAAGAAGTTGTGAAAAGGCAAGGAGGCAGTTTGACAAATCAGATAGGGTATGCGATAATTGAAACGTGCTAAGGCCATGTCGCTGACATGCCCAGTACTTTCCTCACTAATTATTGCTGTTATGGAATCCCCTGCTTTGACGAAAGGAACACATCTATGCCAGGAAACCGTTTGTATGTCCATTTTCTGTCTGAAGAATCCCTCGACCAGATCGAAGAAACCGCCTACAGATTGCTGGATGAGGTCGGCATATCGTTGCAGCATGCGCCGCTTCATCAACATATGTACGGAGCGGCCGCCATGGAGATGCTGCATGGGCGCGGATGCAGGATCGAAAAGGAGCGCGTCTTTGTCCCCCGCGATGTAGTTCAGTGGGCGCTGGAAAACGTCACCGCTCATACAGAGGTCTTCAACCGCGATGGATCCCCCGCCTTTACCTTTGGCGATGGCCAGATTCGCTTCCACAACGGCGGCGGCCAGCCATTCACTCTTGACCTGGATACTGGAGAACGTCGCCCTGCTCGCCTGAAGGATATCGCCGATGTCACTCGCTTGCTCGACGCCTTGCCCAACGTAGACGAGATCACTCCCCTGTTTGGGGCGCAGGACGTGCCGTCCGAACTCCTGTTTGTGGCTTCCACTGATGCGATGCTGCGCAACACCCGAAAGCCCGTTTCGGCAGCGGCGATTGACAAGCCTGAGGATGTACCTTATGTGATAGAGATGGCTGCCGCTTGCTGTGGCGGCATGGATGCGTTCCTCGATCATCCCAATATGTCCATCAGCGTCTCGCCAGTCAGCCCTTTGACGTTCAGCGAAGGCGTAACTGCTGCGATCATAGCGGCGGCGGAATCTGGAGCTCCGTTCCACTCGCTGCCGGCTCCGTCGTTGGGCGCTACTGGCCCCATCACCATGGCTGGGGCTTTGGCCCAACAGCACGCGGAGATTCTGGCCAGCTTCCTGATTGTCGCCGTCGTCAGGCCTGGTATTCCTGTCGTCTACTGTTCGCGCATTGGCCCCATAGATTTGCGGACGGCCATGTCCACCTGGGGTGGGCCAGAGGTCGGCATGACCGGGGCCTGCGCCGCCCAACTGGCGCATCGGTTGGGCCTACCGTGTGACTCTTACGGCTTTGCTACCAGTTCAACACTGTTCGACCCGCAATTCGCCTACGAGCGGTTTGCCAATGCCTTCACGCCGGCTCTGGCAGGGGTTGATATTCTGTCGGGTGTGGGAATGGCGGGGGGGCTGGTCGGCAGCCTGGAGACCGCCGTTATGGACGACGAGATCATCAGTCTCATGAAGCACATTGTCGCCGGCTGCGAGGTGAACGAGGAAACGCTGGCCTTCGATGTGATGCGGGAGGTGATCCCAAGAGATGGCGTGTTTTTGGGAGAGCGGCACACGGTACAGCAGATGCGGAAGGGCGCTCTTTGGATGCCAGGCGTAAGCGACCGTATGGGAACTTCAGGCGACGACACGCGAACTGGTGTGGTGGCCAGGGCCAGGGCGCGGGCTAAAGAGATTCTGCGGACTCATGAAGTCGAACCGCTGTCGGATGATGTGAGCCGGCAACTGGACGAGATCATGGAGCGGGCGCGCCGCGAACTGGTGGGAGCTTGAGTCACAACTGTTTTGATCGCTGAGGTCTCCGACCTTTGATCGCCGAGGTCTCCGACCGAAGGCGGGAGGGCTCGGTCGGAGACCTTCGCCCATCGAGGTTTGTTTCTTAGTAGCAGAGGAGGTGATGCAAAGAAGCTAAAGACTTGTCTACTGGTCGGTTTCGCCATATGTCCCTATGGGGACACACAACAACAAACAACAAAAAGAGGAGGAGTATTAGCCAAATGAAACACAAGATTCAGCTATTGATCAGCGTCCTGGTGATCCCAGCTCTACTGCTGGCAGCCTGTGCCGCGCCCACCCCTGAGGTGGTTAGAGAGGAAGTGATCGTCGAGAAAGAGGTTCCGGTCACCGTCGTGGTGGAGAAGGAAGTGGTGGTCGAGAAGAAGGTTGTTCAGACCGTCGAAGTGGAGAAGGAAGTGATCGTGGAGAAGGTGGTCGAACCGAAGATCCTGAAGGTTCGACTGTACGGCGACATCCAGAACATGGATCCCGCTCATCAGATTTCGGAGAATGATGGCGTGGTCTTCAATGCCGTCACCAACGGTCTGGTGCGCTATTGCTCCAACTCCTACGAACTCTGCAACGAGCTGGCCGAATCCATCGAGCAGTCCGAAGACGGCCTGGAGATTGCCTTCAAGCTGAAAGAGGGCGTCATGTGGCACGAAGGTTACGGTGAGGTGACAACGGAAGACGTCAAGTACTCCTATGAGCGCATGATTGATCCTGAGCTGGCTGCCGCCTACGCCGACGACTGGGCCACCCTGGATCACGTCGAGATCATTGACAAGTACAGGGGCAAGATCATCCTCAAGGAACCCTTTGCCCCGCTGTGGACCTCCACCATGCCCGTTAGCAGCGGCAGCATCGTCTGCAAGAAGTTCGTCGAAGAAATCGGTTTCGAGGCATTTGCCACGGACATCATTGGCAGTGGCCCCTACCTGTTCGCCGAGTGGCGACCCCAGGAGAAGGTCATTCTCAAGAAGAACCCCGACTACTTTGGCGAGGAGCCATACTGGGACGAGATCCACTTGATCCCCATTGAGGACGATAAGGCCGCTGAGATCGCCCTCGAAGCGGGTGACATAGACTGGGCTCGAATCGCCATCCCGTCGGTGCAGCGTTTCGAGGACAATCCCAACTTTGAGGTGTGGAAGAAAGCCTCGCTGCGGTATCGTTGGATCGCCATGAACCTCCAAAATCCCAAGCTGCAAGACATCAACGTGCGCAAGGCCATCATCCACGCCATTGATGTGCCGAGCATCCTGGCAGCCACCTACATGGGCCAGGTCGAGCAGGAATTCGCCCTGGTCCCGCCCGGACTGGTGGGCTCCTGGGAGGATGCGCCGCGATACGAGCGGGACGTGGAGAAGGCCAAGGAATACATGGCCGCCGCCGGGCTGGAGACGCTTGATCTGGAGCTCATCTTGCAGGACACCACCGAGTATCGCACCTGGGCCGAGATCGCCCAGCAGAACCTGAAGGACATCGGCATCAACCTGACACTCAACGCGATGGAGTCCGGTGCTTACTGGTCCACTAGTTTTGGCGAACAGGCCTGCGTGGACAACGAGCTTCTGACGAGCAACTACTCCATGCAGCCCGATCCGGCCTGGGCTACCATGTGGTTCACCTGTGACCAGGTCACGGTCTGGAACACGCAGTGCTGGTGTAGCGAGGAATACGACGAGCTACACCGCAAGGGTCTCGTCACTCTGGACCTGGAAGAGCGGGCCAAGATCTACATCGAGATGCAGAAGATCTGGGACGAGGCAGCCCAGACCATCTGGATCACTCACGGCGTCATGACCTACGCCTATTCGCCCGACATCGCTCCTGCGACCACGCCCAATGGGCGACCTCAGTATCAATTCTTCGGGCCAGGGAAATAAGACACTCCATGGCCATCCCCGTGATGGCCGAAACCGTGGGGCCTGCGCGTGAGCGCAGGCCCCACGCACTGTACTTATGGGGGGAATCACGACACGATATCGGGGATGGTTCAATTATAGGTTGAAATAGGTTGACACTTTTGGCACCTTGAAGAA
>CAYWWC010000350.1:0-4373 GCA_964461615.1 uncultured Anaerolineae bacterium | reverse complement strand
TGGGGTCACTCTCGTCTATGGGAAAACGCACTGTCTCAGGGTGACGGGTGGGGAAATAGGCGCGGGAACCGTCCGCAAAAGACAGGTACTTGCGCCCGGTCTCTGGGTCTAGCGTGGCGTAGTTGTTGCGGATGAAAGTGCGCGTGCGTCGCACCATGAACAGGCTCATCAGCTCTCGCCAATCGTCGGCGTATTCGCTCTTCTCGAAGGCTTCCATGGAGCGCAAGGGGCACTGGTGACGGCGACTGAACTCGACCTCGCCAATCTCGCGCAGCAGTCTTTCCGGGCGAATGCCCAGGTCGGCCGTCTCTGGCACGAACAGGCGCAGTTGGTTCGACAAGTCCAGATAGGTTTTGTTGTACGGCGTGGCCGACAGCAAGATGCAGCGGCTTTCGTTCTTCTGGATGTATTCGTGAATCGCGCCATACCGTTTGCCCTCGCGGTTGCGCAGGTTCTGGCTTTCGTCAATCAAGACCAGGCGGTAGCGTCGCAGGTCGGGCAACTCGTTGATGACGCGGCTAATGGACAGCACCTTAGCCCGCAGGCCGTATTCATCCCGGTAGAACTCCCACATCTTGACCAGGTTCTTGGGGCAGATGATCAAGGTCTCTATCGAGTAGTCCTCCTCGAAAACCTTGGCCAGCGCCGTGCCCATCAGTGTTTTGCCCAGCCCGACCACATCGCCGATCAGCACGCCGCCCCGCCGGTTCAGATGCCGCGCGGCGATCTTGACCGCCGCCGTCTGGAACTCAAATAGCTCGTCGCGCAGCCGCCGGGGAATGGTGAACTCAGTCAGGCCAGCCCGCGCTTCGCGGGAGAGGTGGTAGGCCATCTTGAGGTAGATGAAATAGGGCGGAATCAGCTTCTCGCTGGCCCAGCTTTCGTCAATGATCTTGACGAGCTCCTCCGAGATATCCACGCACCAGCGGTCGCCCCAGCGATCGTCGAACCACTTAGCCAGTTTCTTAGCCGCATCGTGGTCAAGCACGTCAATATTCAGTTCACCCTGACCGGCCAGACCGGAGAAGGTGAGGTTGCTGCTGCCCATGTAGCCGATAATGGGGACCTCTTTGTCGGTGCGGTGGAGCAGGTACAGCTTGGCGTGGAGGGGATGGCGCAAGAAGAGTTTGACCACCAGCTTCCCGGCCTTGATCTGGGCCGCCAGGCGGCGCAATCCTTCCTCGTCTGCGTTGGTCGGTGCGCCGATTGTCAACTGGTGGCGGAATTCCTGGGCCAGCTCTTTCTTGAGCTTGCTGGCCGTTTTGTTATCCATGCGCTCGTCGTTCTTGAGAAAACCAAAGGCGGCGCGAAGCTCATCCTGCGGTCGGCGGTGCATCCCCACCAGCAGGCGGCAGCAGCAATCCTGCCCGCCAGCCCACTCCTCGATCTTGGCGTCAATTTGCCGCCAGCCACGCAGATTAAAATATCCTACACAGAAATCAGCGCGGTAGGATACTTCTAGGGTTTGTTGTAGTGCTGGCAGTAGCTTTTGCTCGATGTTGTCGAATATGCGGGGCATGGGGTTGTCTTCCTCCGTGTGTTCTGCTGTCGTTTATTCTGAGCGATTCCATGTTTCCCCGATTGGCGATTTCACCGCTGAAGCTCCCAGGTGCAATGTGGGCCTCTTTATTCTTCCAGACAATGCTATCTTCCCACGCCGGGTGCCCGGCAACCTCCCCATCCTGAATCGCCTGGTACAGTGATTCTCTGGAGAACACGTCGTATCGCTCGCGGATCTGAGGTATTTCCTACTCCGCCAAGCGGATCTCTTTTTCGAGGGACATGTCAGGGACTACGCCACCGCCAATTCAGGCAGAGGCGGTGGCTGTGGTACTACCGCCAGCCCCACTGGCAGGAAGTCGCTGACTGGCGGGCTGGTGAGTACAGCCATAACTGCCTGACGGCTGCCTCACTCACGGGGGGGGCGGTTTGGATCACGAAAGCTGCGAAAGGCACGAAAGCCTGCTTGCCGTCAGGACTACCTTTTGTGTATTTCGTGTGCTTTCGTGACCTTCGTGTTCCGAACCCTTTTGCTGATTCAGACACCTCCAGCCCCCGCCGTAATCAAATCAACTGCCGACGGACAAATTCGAGCACCTGGCGTAGAGCAGCCTCTGGCGTGGGGCTCAGATGGCTTTCGATGATCGTGCTTTCGTCGCCATCGTGAAAGTGGTCGGGAAATGTGCTCACGCGCGGATGGTGGGGCGCATTGTCCCACCGATACAGCCGGCCGCGTTGCCGACGTTGCTCCCAATGATAGGCATAATCTCTATCTGCTGAGAGCCAAACGTCGAGAAACGATCCATCGGCGAATCTCAATCGCAGTTTATTGGGACTGGCAGGTGTCCCCCCAACGAAGGTTGTGCCCGTGACAATGTCCTTGAACTCATCCAGCGCGAGACGGGCTAGAGCCTGGTATGTAACCAGCATGGCCTATTCCCTTCCCGCCATCTGACGCAGACTAGCGATGTGGGCCTCTTTATTCTTCCAAACAATGTAATCTTCCCACGCCGGATGCCCGGCAACCTCTCCATCCTGAATCGCCTGGTACAGTGACTCCTTAGAGAATACGTCGTATCGCTCGCGAATTTGGGCGATTTCCCACTCCGCCAGCCGGATCTCCTTTTCGATGAAAGCCAGTAACCCTCTTCGAATGAGCTCAGATTCCGAAATTGCCAACGTGTTGCTCAATTCGAGAGTCAAGACTTGAACATCCATTTTGCCACCTCCTGACTTGATCTCTGAAGTAGACACTCACAGCTCCACCGCCCTCCCTGCTCGATTCAGGTCAATGATTTCCGAAAGGAGAGGGTCGAGACGAAGGGCGTCATGCTCTTCGTCAATGCTCCGCTTCTCGGCTTCGGGCAAAGAATCCCAGGCGGCTGCATGTTCCAACTCCTCCGGCACTGGATCACGAATCAGCCCTTGCTGGCGAAGCTCAACTAGCACTTGTTCCATGTCCGGCGGAGATACCTGCGCGGCCTTCCTCTCCTCCAGCATGCCTTTGCGCACCAGCCACAGGCGTAGGAAGCGCACTTCTCTTTCCAATATCTCTACGCGATTGGTCAGTTCACAGTATACTACAACTCTGCCGAACCTGCAAGCTCCATCGCCTCCGACAGGCCAGTTATATCATGAGCCATTCCTCCAGGAGGCGCTTCGGCTGGCCTCGACACTCCTCCCAGGCAATCTCCCCCTTCACGATGCCCATCAACACCGCGTGCAGGGCTCGATTGACCGGCGCGTCCACTCCCAGCTCCTGGGCGTACCTGACCACCGCACCGTTCAGATACTCCACCTCCGATTTGCCTTTGCCTCTGGACAGGTCTATGTGCAAAGAGGGCATCTTGCCGCCCCGGCCACGGACGATGATTTTTCTGAGGATGGGGCGCAGCAGCCAGGCGGGCAGGGAACAGATGGCCCAGGCAAAGAGGGGCACGGGGTAGCCAGGCAGCGACACCGGTCGCAGGCCCAGGGACCGCATCACCGCCACAGCCTCGCGGAAGGCGGCCTGCTCCAGGGCAAACAGGCGGTCATCGGCAAAGACCTCGTCCGGGGGCATGTCCAGAATGGCCGGGGAAGCATTGGCGATTATGTTAAGGAGTAGCTTGGTCCATTTCATCGCCCGGTAGTCTTGATACACTGAAGTCCCGAAACCCGCCTCCTGAAACATCTCGTCCAACTCGGCGATTGACTGACCAGGAAGGGTTGGCGCCAGGCCGATGCCGCCCCGCGTGGTGGCCTGGCGCACCAACCCAGGCTCCAGCACCCTTACCGACAGGGTGATCACCGCGGAGAGGATCGTGCCCCCACCCAGAATCGCCGCCACCGCCTCCTCGCCTCCCACACCGTTCTGCAGGACGAGGATGGGAACGCCGCGCCGGGCCAGAGGCTCGACCTGGGCTGCGACCTCGGCTGCATCGTAAGCCTTCACGGTAAGGAGAACCAGATCGAACGGCTCATCGGCCACGTCCAGCGCACTCGTTACCGCGCGCACGTTCGTCGCCCGCGTGACCCCACCGCCATCCTCGAGACCCAAGCCCCGCGCTCGTACGGCGTCCACGAAAGGCTGACGGCCCACCAGCGTAACTTCGTGGCCCGCCCGCGCCAACCTGTGCCCCACCAGCGACCCAATAGCTCCCCCTCCAACAATCAACACCCTCATGTCTCTCTCCCCCCAATACCCAATATCTCATACCGGGTATGGTCTTCGTTTCGGCCATAAGCTCAAGCGCCGCTTTGGAATAGGACGCAGATGCCGCTTCGCTTACACGCAGATTGTCGCAGATAAAATAAAAATCGGCGTGAATCAGCGTTCATCTGCGTCCGAGTTAAAGCCGAGTGGCCGAAACGACGATCGTTGCCCTAATACC
>CAYWWC010000349.1:0-4438 GCA_964461615.1 uncultured Anaerolineae bacterium | reverse complement strand
GGGAAACAACTCGCAATGAACAAGGAGCCACCGTCAATTGGCAGTTCACATCCATCGATGCTCGCAACAAACTCAAACGCCTCTATCCAATTATATCAAAATCACCTTGAAAAGATACTAGCTACTGTTGTTGCTATTTAATCTAATACACTATGATTTTTATGCCAGGCAGCTCAGGGCATTCTGGGGGATCAGGATACCCCTCGCTGTAGTCGGGATAGCAACCGTCTTCGACCTGATCACATACCCCGTAGATAGCTCCGGTTGCATAGACACCGCCCTTGATCTCAGCCGAGTCCCCAAGCGTGATATTGACGCTATCTCCCGTGACATAGACATCACCGAAGATCTGAGCCGAGACCCCAAGCGTGATATTGACGTTGTCCCCCGTGACATAGACATCACCGTGGATCTCAGCCGAGACCCCAAGCGTGATATTGGCGTTATCCCCCGTGACATAGACATCGCCGCTGAGGATCTTAGCCTTTTCCCCAAGCCAGATATCACCGCCGGCACAGACATTGCCGTCGGTCTCAGCCTTTTCCCCAAGCGTGATAGCACCGCCGGCACTGACATCACCGAGGATCTTAGCCCCTGCCCCAAGCTCAATATCACCGGCGGCACAGGCATCGTCTTTGATCTGAGCACTGTCCCCAAGATCGATATCACCGTCGGCATAGGCATCGCCTTTGATCTGAGCACCGTCCCCAAGATCGATATCACCGGCGGCATAGACACTGCTTTTGATATCATCACCGTCCCCAAGTTCGAAATCACCGGCCATGAAAGTGATATCGCCTGATACATAGTTTCTCCAGACCCAGGATTCAATTATAGTGCTGCTTCCATCATCGCCGGTAGCGGTGGAGGTAATCCTGTAGACTTGCCCATCTTCGGTTGCTAGATCAGTTTCGTTTATGATGGTAACAGTCACAGCCTTGCTATTCATCTCAAATTCTGCCGACCAGCCAGGCCAGCCGTCTACCGGCTCTTCCCCATGCAGTAGATGTCCCAGGGCATACTCCACCCCGGCATCAGCGGCGTACTGTTCCTTCATGCCCTCTTCGGTGACGCGGGTGGCGAGGAGGTTGGCGCTGGCGTGGGACAGAAAGACAGGGATGAGCACGACGCCAATGGCCAGGATAATGAGGACCATAGCCAGGACTCGGCCCTCTTGAGCAGAAACTTTGAGTTTTGACAAATCCTTGTCACCTCCGTCGTTTTTATCTTGAAGACCGCATGCCCAGGTGCAATATGGCGCTCTCGGTGACGTCGCCAGCCTGCAAGGTGATGGTGACCGTGATGATGGAGCTAAAGGTACCCGCAGACGGGAAGGGATTAGAGACGATGTGCCTGGCCACTATCAGCATAGAAGCGCCAGAATCACGGGTTAGAGTCGAGTCTGTTATGGAAAAAGTGTAGGTGATAACGCTGGCAGAAAAGATAATGGAGTCGCCTGCAAGGTCGTAGTTGGGGATAGTCAGGGTCATCTGAGAGTCACTGACCTCCGCGGAGCGGGCCTTCATCACATCGCGATTGAGCCAGGTGGCGGCGTTCTGCAAGTCGTGCTGAACCACCAGCTCATCGTTGCCCCAACCGGTGATCTGATAGATCTGGTAGATAACCGTGACCAGGATGCCGGTTATCATCGCGGTGATGGCCAGAACCACCAATAACTCGGTCAAGGTCATTCCCTTCTCATCCCTGATCATCGGTCCACCTTGTAGTTCTCTATCGCAAACACCGGTTCGCCTTTGTGGGAGATGGTGACGGTAATCCACTGTATGCCACTGTCGTGATCAGGGTTGGAAGTGAATTCTTGAGTTGAAGAGAACCAATAGGAGACGCCAATAGTGATTGAGCCACCTGCCGAGCTTGCTATTGGTGGGTAGGAAGTTGCCCCATATGTATAAGTATAGTTCTTGGTGTATTCCAACTGTGACCGAGCCAGGTTCTCCGCCGCCACCCGCTCACGAACCACGCCCACGCCGAGAGCGCCGGTGGAGAGAGCGGCGAGGAAGCCGCTGAGGACGATGGCCAGAATGGCCACCGCCACCAACACCTCCACCAGGCTCACTCCCCTCTCATTTGCAACAGCAACCGACCTCACCGCTCACCTCTTTTTTCCACGTCCCCAATCAATAGAGCTTGCCTCTCCAAATCTCAGAGTACCACCAAATTAGTACCTTTTCAAGGTGAAAGTGACATATGTGTCATTGCGAGCGCAGCGAAGCAATCCCCACGTTCTCGTGAGAAACCGATTGCTTGGCACAAGTGGGGATTGCTTCGTCGCTCCGCTCCTCGCAATGACATGCATCATAATCATACTGAAAAGGTACTAGCATCTTGAGCCTCAACAGGTGACGAAGTCTTCCGCCACCCAACCAGATGGGTAGTCTCTCCCTTCGGGGTTGTTGGCTTGACCGTGCCAAAATATGACATCGAACCCTTCGACAGCCCTTCACTTCGACAGGCTCAGCACAAGCGACAGGCTCAGGATGACAGCTCAGGACAAGTTCCGAGGATTAACCGAATCTGGCATCGTGAATTCGATGAATCCCGTAACTGCTCAGGCCGTGTCATTGCGAGGAGCGTTTTTTTGCGACGAAGCAATCTTTTCCTTAGCGGCTTGGGGATTGCTTCGCTTCGCTCGCAATGACAGCCTGAGTAGCCACTGAATCCCTTGAATTCGTTGTCATATCTGCCAGACAGCTATCCAGCAACGCTGGTAGTCTTAGTCTACCCAAAAAGCGTGCTGTCAGCCGACCTGCTTCCAAACAGCACGCTTCTCGAAACCTGTCTTCGGCAGCCCAGCCAGCATATCAGTGGTCAGTTCACTGAGACAGACCCGTGGCTTTGCGCCCCCTCATCCACAAATGCAACTAACTCCGCCACCACTTGTCTCTCTTCTTCTTCATGTCATGGTAGATCGTCACCCAGGCCAGTAGCACAATGACAACTACTACAGGCGGCGCAATGACCCTGTAGGGCACATCGGACAGGGAGCGATAGACAAAACTCAGTATCGCCATCTCGATGGCATAGATGACGCCTAGCACAATGATCGCCCTCAACCCGAATTCGACTTTTTTCAGCATTTTGACTACTTTATACTGCCCATCATGGTGTACATAGGCATAATCACCGAGACGGCGAGGAAGCCCACCATCCCCCCGACAATGAGCATCATGGCAGGCTCCACCATGCTCGTGAGAGTGCCGATCGCGCGATTCGCTTCCTCTTCATAAAAGATGGCCAATGTAGCCAGGTTCGTATCCAGGGTGCCCGTCTCCTCACCGACTCTGACCATCTGGGCCAGCAGGCCGGGGAAAACCTTCTCCTGGCGTATGGGTTGGGAGAGACCTTGCCCCTGCAGCATCTCCGTGCGCACCCTGCTAAAGGCCTCCTTTAAGATGACGTTGCCCATCGTATCCACGATCAGGCTCATGATCTCAGTCATAGGCAATCCCGCCGTCAAGAGGATGGACATAGTGTGACAGAGTTGGGCCACGTTGCTCTGAGTATTGATGTCGCCTATAATCGGGAGCTTCAGGAGCAACATAGCGAGATGCCGCTGGCCGATGGAAGTCTTTAGATACAGAGCAAGCGCAGTTACCGCGAGTACGGCACCGGCCACCATTTGGGTCTGATAGGCCGTGGTGAAGTTAGTGATGGCTAGAAGCACCCTGGTAGGCGCGGGCAACTCTATGTCGAACTCACCGAACATCCCCATTATCCCAGGAAGGGTGAAGGTGACCATTAGGAACATCAAACCGATGGTCAGGACCATGATGAATGCCGGGTAAGCCATGGCCCCGCGCAGCTTACGGGTCAGAGCCTCCCGTTTTTCCAGGTAAGTCGCCACTTGCCTCAGCACCGCCTCCATGTTCCCCATCCGTTCCCCTATCTCGATCATCCGACTGTAGACGGCAGGGAAGGTCTGAGATTGCTTCCTCAGTGCATCGGAGAGAGTCTCACCCTGCTGCACATCGTCGCTGACCTCTCGAAGGGATTTCTGCAGAGGCCTACTGCTGGTCTCATCTGCTAACATCTGGAGGCCGGACAGGATGGTGATGCCCGACTCGATCAAGGTCGCTAATTGGCGACTGAAGATGATCAGGTCCCGGGTCTTGATCGCAAAGAGGGTGGGCATCAGCGTCGCTAAATCGGCCCCGGGCCGCGCCCGCTTGAGGCTGACAATGACGTAGTCCGATCTCCAGAGGGCCTCCTCTGCCGCCGCCTCCGAGGCGACGTTGAGCACACCCCGTACCCGCTCTCCAGCGTTAGTGTAAGCGACATACTTATAAGGCATGATTTCTCACTTATCGTCCGCTCATCCTACTAGTACATCGCGGCGGAAATCCTTCGGTAGTTACAGGACACGCGCCGGTTGAGTAACTTCGTAGCGCCAGCGGAGAAGTGTATCGAAACCAAGCGT
>CAYWWC010000348.1:0-4476 GCA_964461615.1 uncultured Anaerolineae bacterium | reverse complement strand
GCTGTCGGGGACGTCGCCGTGGATAATAAACTGAAGTTCGGGTTCAGCCATGAGTGATGCTCCGGCTCCTAGATTCTCAGGTAATGAGTATAGCAGCGAGCTCACAGGCTGTCAAGCTGAGAATCACGGCTCTTTGCGCTGCCCGCCAAATTGGCCCGCTTTGACACCACCACCTTCAACGTCTACCACGCCCCAGCCTTGAAGAGGAGACCGTGAGCGGCGGGCTTTTGACTCTCGGTCATAGCAAGGATCGCCGCCCTGGCCTTTTGCAGTTCAAGCAAGGGTTAGGGACTCTGGACCCAGCAGGCGTACCTTTGCTGACCGCCACGCTGTCTGGCAAGCAGGCTGACGATCCGTTTTGCCAAACACCGTGCTTAGGGCACGGCCTCCAGATTCCACACGTAGGTAATCCTTTCATCCCATTTCATCTTGGGCCACAAGCGTAAGGCCCGGCGAACTGCCGGGCCTTTGTTGTCTCTGGCGCCTGTTTGACCTGATTGCGTTCAGGATAGGCGTAAACTGTAGTAAAAAGTGCTTCCCACGCCTGGTTGGCTCTCCACCCACACGCGGCCGCCATGGAGTTCCACGATCTGCTTCGCGATTGCCAGCCCCAGTTCCCGTCCGCCGTGACGCCGGCTGCGGGAGCGGTCAACGCGGTAAAAGCGATCGAAGACGTAGGGCAGATCATCGGGCGGGATACCCTCTCCGCTGTCGCTGACAGTGGTCAGTAGACACTTCCTCCCACCATCCACTGACTTCCGACATTTGACTTCGATGTGGCCACCACTGGGCGTATATCGGAATGCATTGGAGATCAGGTTGCCCAACACCTGGGCGAGCCGGAGGGGATCCGCCTGGACCAGTGGCAGCGGCTCGGACGGCTCCATTCGTAATTCAACGCCGACTGCTTCGGCCCGACGACGCCAACGGGCCACTGACTCGGCGGTAAACTTGACTAAGTCCGTCGGCTTGAGGTCCAGTTGGAGCGTCCCTTTGTCGGTTTCAGCCAGCAACGTCAGGTCATCTGCCAGGTTGCGCAGCAGCTCGATCTCGCGTCCCACGTGGACCATCGCCTGTTCGGACGTCTGCATCCCATCCTTGAGAGCCTCTAACTCCAATTGAATCACGCTGAGGGGGGTGTTGAGTTCGTGGGCTATGTCGTCCACCAGGCGGCTGCGCAGTTCGCGTTGCGTTTCCAGGGCTTGGGCCATGGCGTTAAAAGCCGCACTCATCTGGCCCAACTCGCCCTCCGAGCGCACTGACAGACGAGTTGCCCAATCGCCGCTGGCCAAGTGGCGGGTGGCTTCGGTGAGAGCGGTCACCGGGGCAGTTATCCGCTGGGCAATGACTAGCCCGACCAGCAGGGCGACGATACCGGCTGTCAGCGCGCTGACGACCAGTGACGCGCTCACGTTGCGCAGAAAGCTGGACTGGTGTGCAGTGTAGTAACTGGGGCCGGCAGTGATGATCACCGTTCCGATCTGGACATTCGCCGTTTCATCATGTGACGTCACGGCTGCTTCAGCTTCCAAGTGCGCATAATCCCACAGCGGCGCGCCTTTATCCAACATTGGGGCGGGCAAGCGTTCGTCCTGGAGACCGGCAGTAAGCGCAGCGACACTATCGAAAATGACCCGACCGTCGGTGTCGGCCACCAGCAGGCGTTCGCCCCCCACCAGCATAGATTCGAACAGCCAGGGAGCGTCATCGGGTTCAACCCAGGGGTACCTGGCGCCATACTCGGATTCGATCATTATCCGCGCCTGGCTTATGATATCGGCCAGTTCCCATTCAATCTGTCTAGCAGTCAACCCACCGCTGGCGCGTAAGGCCGCCTTCTCGGCCTTCAGGATAGCGCCGACCAAGTATGCGGGGGCAATGCCTCGCTCCTCGGCCAAGTTGGCGATGGATGAGCCAGCGCTGGTCGTGGCCTTCATTTCGTCCTGCGACATGTCGAGCTCGTCAGCGACGATCACGTCCCAGTCTGGCATCATGCTGTCTTCAATATAGGGCTCGTCCTCAATGTAGTAGGTAGCGTTTTTTCTGAGGGAAGCAAGCTCGTCTTCTACCTGGCTTGGCATCAAATGCCCTAAGGCGACGGCGGCGTCAATGCCGGCCCGCTCAGATTCCACAATGGCCTGGACGAGCGCATCTGGGTCAACACCTTGCGCCTCAGCGACAGCAGCCAGGCTGTCGGCGTCCTCGGCCAGATTGGCCAACGTCTGGTTATCCACGCCCAGGGCCGTTGCGACCTCGCCCCACCATTCCGTGTCGTACCAGATAGTATCAAACACCTCCGATGGGGTCGTCGTCAGCAAGCCGTCCAGGCCGCTCCAGCCGCCTCGATGATCGTAACTGGCTTCTAGCAGCGGCACAAATTCACGCGCCCGCTGCCGGCTCTCCTCGGTCACCAGGATGTCGAAGCGGCTCGTCGTCGCCCAGATGGACAGCGCGCCGCTCAGGAGGATCATCAGCAGGACGATCAAACCGAAAGCGCCGATTAGACGCGACCGCAAACTGCGCAAAACCATGTCCTCACTCCACGAATTTGTAACCCACGCCGAAAACGGTAACGATATGGCGCGGCTCGGCCGGGTCTTTCTCGATTCGTTGCCGCAGGCGGCGGATGTGAACGTCAACGGTGCGGTCGAACCCGGCGTAGTCCTCGTCGTACATGGCATCGAGCAACTGCTGGCGAGTTAGCGCCTGGCCGCCGTGACGCATCAGCGTTTCCAGCAGGGCAAACTGGGCACGACTCAGTTCAACGGGTTGGCCGTCCACCGTGCAGGCATGGGCCACCAGATCAAGCTGAATGTTGCCGCCGCGCAGCGCCTCGGGCTGGCGAGTCTCGCCGTGGGCGCGGCGCAGAACCGCCCGCGCCCGGGCCACCAGTTCGCCAGGACTGAAGGGCTTGACCACGTAATCATCGGCGCCCAGCTCCAGACCCAGGATGCGGTCAATCTCTTTGCCACGGGCGGTCAGCATGATGATGGGCACGTCCGACTCGCGGCGCAGTGCGCGACAGACGTCCATCCCATCCATGCCCGGCAGCATCAAGTCGAGGATAATGAGATCGGGGCGCTCGGTACGGGCCAAGTGCAGCCCCATCTTGCCCTCGGCAGTGACCAGGGTCTGAAAGCCGGCCTGCTCAAAATAGGAGCGGACCCAGTGGGCGATGCGCTCTTCGTCTTCGATGATGAGGACCGTCTGACTCATGTTCTCTCCGTTGGTCGTATGGTCGGATAGTCAATGCTACGGAGGGGTGTCCTCGCCCCGATTTCGTGGCTGAACCGTCCTTAGACAGGGCGAGGACGCCCCTTGATAGCAGTTGTCACTTTTGCTCTGTAGCGATGCTCCCAGAACCTCAGCAGACGTCCCCCCAGTGTGAGGCGACGAGCATGATGTCCACGATGTCAATGTCGTCGTCGGCGTCCATATCGTAGGCGGGATCGTAGTTGGGGTTACCTGTAGAAGTATTCCAGCGGGTGGCTACCAGCATGATGTCCACTATGTCCACGTCACAGTCGCAGTCCAGGTCCCCAGGGATGCAACTCTGCACCGTAACATGACCATCTTGCAGATCCACGGAAATCGGATTCGGGACAATGTCCGTCACTTGCACGCTCTGCAGGTGGAGATTGCTTTCCCCCTCGGCCTGGGGCGAGAAGGAGATAGTGGCCAGCACGCCGGATCCATCTGGCCCTGGCGGGGTTCCAAAGCTACCAGCACCGAAAGTGAGAGTCCCTGTCTCGTTGTTGATGTCGGGGCCGACGGGTATAGCGCCGCGCCCCGTGCTCTCTAGGAAATCGTCCACCTCTACTCCCTCCACGTGCACGCTGTCTGGGGAGAAGGTCAGGATGAACTGGAAGCTTCCCAGGTTGGTCACGTCGGCTATGGTCACATCAGCGGTGAAGTCTCCTCTGCTGAATTGAGCCGTCTGCTCTGGCGGGTCAACCCAAACGAGGGGCGTCGGCCCTCCCACCGGGGTGGCTGTCGGTGTGGCAGTGGGAGTTAGTGTTGATGTTACAGTAGGTGTGGCGGTCGGCGTCGCGGTTGGGGTGGGTTCGGGCGCTGGCTCTGGCGAGCTGATCATGTCATCGGCCCCATTGTCGCTCAGGTTCTCTTGAAGGTAGCCGTCATCACGCATCTTGTAGACCTCCCAGTCGCCATCCCGATCCGTCTGGAAGAAGAGCGATTCACAATAGTATCCCCAGACGGGAGACGTATCGTCGCCTGGGTTCTCGGTCATGTTCTCCTGAAGGTAGCCATCATTGCGCATCCTGTAGACCTCCCAGTTGCCGTCCCTGTTGGATGCGAAGGCGATATCGTTGCCGTCCGGTGACCAGGCAGGGGATGTGTCATCACCGGGGTTCTCGGTCAGGTTCTCCTGAAGGTAACCATCATTGCGCACCCTGTAGACTTCCCAATTGCCATCCCTGTTGGATGCGAAGACGATTTCGTTGCCGTCTGGTGACC
>CAYWWC010000347.1:0-4485 GCA_964461615.1 uncultured Anaerolineae bacterium | reverse complement strand
CCAAGCGATAAAGTAGTGATGGAGCTGTCGTCCTTCCAATTGGAGATCATGGAGTGGAGCCCGCCCATCGCTGCCATTCTCAACATCACACCCAACCATCTGGACCGCCACCTCTCCATGGAAGCCTACACTGAGGCCAAACTCAACATCTTGCGCTTTCAGCGGCCAGGCAACATAGCTATCTTAGGCCATGACCTAATATCCAATCTCCAATCTCCAATCTCCAATCTCCAATCTCGATTTCTGAGTTTCAGCTTGAACGAGGAGATGGAACAGGGGGCATTCCTGCGAGATGGCAAAGCGGCAGCCATCATCCTGAAGCTGGGAGATACAGAACAGCGGATCTGCTCCGCCGATGAGATCAAGCTCCTGGGGCGACATAACCTGGAAAACATCCTGGCTGCCTGCGCCATAGCTGCGGCCGCCGGAGCCTCGCGGCAGGCTATGGCAGATGTGGCCACCACTTTCGAGGGGGTAGAACACCGCCTGGAACTGGTGCGAGAGCTGGGCGAAGCGCCAGCCGTGCGCTATTACAACGATTCCATCGCCACCTCGCCGGAGCGCACTGTTGCCGCCCTGCGCTCCTTCGATCAGCCCATCGTCCTCCTGGCCGGAGGGCGCGACAAGCACCTGCCCTGGGATGAGATGGCTCGGCTTACGCTTCAAAAGGCGCGACTATTGATCCTGTTTGGGGAGGCGGCGCCGATCATTGAGAAAGCGATACGGGTTTCGGGTTCTGGGTTTCGAGTTTCGAGGGATTGGGAGGTTTTCGTTCGTCGCTGTCAAACTCTTGATGAGGCCGTCACCGTAGCGGCAAAAGAGGCGCAGCCTGGCGACGTGGTATTACTCTCACCTGGCGGCACCAGCTTCGATGCCTTCAGCGACTTCGTCGAGCGAGGCGAGCGGTTCCACGAGCTGGTGAAGGCTCTTTGACCAACCTATGGAAGGGAGGAAGAGATGGCTCAAGCATACAGCAGAAGCTTTACCAAGAGGATAGATTACCCATTGATCATCATCCTGGCCTGCTTGCTTCTCGTCGGCCTACTGATGATCTACAGTTCCAGCTTCGACTTTGGCTACAGAGTGTTTGATCAGCCGACCTATTTCTTCGGCAGGCAGATTGTCTGGACTCTGCTGGGCGTGGCTGGGATGACAGTGATGATGAGTATTGATTATCACACCTGGCGGCGTTTCTCCGTTCCCCTGATGGGCGGCACTTTGCTCCTGTTGATACTTCTCCTGATCGTGGGCCAAGAGAGGTTTGGCTCTGTGCGTACTCTTTTTGAGGGATCGGTGCAGCCTAGCGAGCTGTGCAAGCTGATTATCATCATCTACGTCGCCGATTGGCTTTCGTCCAAAGGCGAGAGGATTCGTATTGTGACCTATGGCCTTGTTCCTTTTGCCATTCTCATTGGCGTAGTGGCGGGCCTCATCGTGCTGCAGCCCGACTTCAGCACCGCCATCCTCATCGTGGTCACAGCTATAGCCATGTTTTTTATCGCTGGCGCTGATATCGTTCAGTTGGTCATCGGTTTCATCTTTGGCGGTGTCACCTTCGGCTTTTTGATCTCAAGATCAGAACATGCTCTCGCAAGAGTCAAGGTTTACCTGAGCTCCCTGAGTGGCACCGTCGTTGGCTATCACGTTCAACAAAACTTGGACGCACTGAAGGCTGGAGGGATATACGGCGTCGGTCTGGGGGACGGGGCCTATAAACTGGGCATTCTACCCCTGGCCCATAATGACAGCATCTTTGCTGTACTTGGCGAGGAGTTGGGTTTGATTGGCTGTTTGCTGGTGGTGGGGCTCTTCGCAGCCCTGGCCTATCGGGGCTTTCAAATTGCTCTGGAGGCTCCCGATGATTTTGGTACGGTGCTGGCGGCGGGTCTAACCTGCTGGCTGATCTTCCAGGCCCTGATTAACGTCGCTGTAACTACAAACACCCTGCCTTTCACAGGCATACCATTGCCCTTCATCAGCTACGGTGGCTCCTCTTTGGCTGTTTCCATGACCGGTGTGGGCCTGCTCCTGGGCATCTCCAGGGGCAATGTAGAAGAAAGGTCGGACGAGATTGCGGGTTATGATTTCGGGCGGCGGGACGGGCGGCCACGTATATCCCATTCTCGCCGTCGTTGAAGCTCTACAATCGCAAGTGGTGGGTTGCAGGTTCCTGTACGTGGGCGGCCGGGGCGGGGTGGAGGAGGGAATCGCCAGCCGAGCGGGTTTGCCCTTCGCGGCTGTCTCGACAGGAGGCTTGCGCGGCTTGGCGCCCTGGACTGTGGTCGGGCACCTCTTCAAGATGACGGCGGGCTTCGCGCAATCGCTGGGCATCGTGCGCGATTTCTCTCCCGACGTGGTGCTGGTCACAGGGGGATACGTGTGCGCGCCCGTGGCCGCAGCCGCCTGGCTTCGTCGAGTGCCGCTCCTGGTGTTGCTGCCCGACCTTGAGCCAGGCCTGGCCGTCCGTGCCTTGAGCCGCCTGGCGAAGCGCGTCGCCGTCTCTTTTCCGGAGGTGGCGAACTATTTCGACCCAAGCAAGGTCGTGATGGCGGGCTACCCCGTGCGGGCCGAGTTCTTCGCCGCCGAAAGGGCCGAGGGGCGGAAGGATTCGCTTAGGAAAGCCTTCGGCCTGGAGGAGGGCCTGAAGACCGTCACCGTCTTCGGCGGCAGTCGTGGTGCTCGCAGCATCAACCTGGCCTTGAGCCAGGGCCTGGAGAGCCTGCTAGGGCTCGCGCCCTTTTGCCAGGTCATCCACATCTGCGGCCCTTTGGACGCCGAGTGGGTGATGGAGAACAGGGCCCAGTTGCCTGAGCAGTTGCGAAACCGCTACCGAGCCTATTCCTATTTGCACGAGGAGATGCCCAGCGCTTTGGCTGCGGCGGACCTGGCGGTGGCTCGGGCTGGGGCGGCGACCCTGGGGGAGTTTCCGGCCCAGGGCTTGCCCAGCATTCTGGTACCCTACCCCTACGCCGGCCAGCATCAAGAACTAAACGCCGATTACCTGGTCAGTCGCGGCGCGGCGGTTAAGATCGCTGACGCCGAGTTGGGGGAGAGGCTGTTGCCCACTATCTTAGAGCTCCTGAACGACGAGCAGGCTCTGGCTGAGATGAGCGAGCGGGCGCGGGCCCTGGCCAGGCCGGATGCGGCTCAGCGCATCGCCGAGGAGCTCGAGCAATTAGGCGGATCGCGGTTGCTGCAAAGGGTATAGAAGGTTATCGCTATGACTTTGACCAATCTCCACGTTCTGTTGGCCGGTGGCGCGGTGTTTGGTTTGATTGGCTTTCTGCGCGGCGTGGCGCGAGAAATCATCACCACCGTAGGCATCATCATTGCTTATGCCGCCCTCAAGTGGGGTGAATTATCCCTCATAGGCTGGGCGAACCAGTTATTCAGAATGGCTATGTTTCTTCTTCGAGGGGGGATGGCAGCCGATGACCCTACCGGCGCTTGGGGGCAAGTGAGCAGTCTCTCTCTCGTCAAAACTGATGGCGACAAGCTGATCTTGAAGTTGTTTGTTTTCACTTTTGCGGTCATCTTGGCCTACGTCGTGGGCAATAGGTGCCTTTCCGGCAAGACGGTTCCTTTCGGGCCTTTGGCGATATATCCTGACTTACCTCTTCTGTCGAGATCCCTGGGGCTTGTGTCCGGGTTGATAGAGGGCTATTTGATCGCTTACTTTGTGATCCCTGAGATCTTTCCCAAGACGAAGACGGTCATCAGCATACCAACTGGAGACACTGTCAACTTTCTAGGTGCATACATACCCTTTGTGTTTGTTGGGTTTGTGGCCATATTGATCGCCTTTGGTTTGCGGAGTGCGTCCCTGAAAAAGTAGGAGGTCGTACAGTTGGAGCCGATAGAAGTACTGTGGATATTCATATTCCTTCTGTTCGGGGCTATCGGCCTGGTGCGAGGCTTTCTTAAGGAGCTGGGGGTTACGACCGCCATCTTCGTGGCCATCTACATCATCTCCGAGTTGCTAGAGAAGCGAAACATAACGGACATGATGATGGACAAGGCCGTCAGTGTTTCGCCGGGTGCCTTCAGCGCCCTCGCTGCCGACGATCCCAGGAGTGCCTTGCTTAGATGCATACTTTATATGTTTATTATGATCTTTATGGTCTTCATCTCTTACCACGGGGAGACCCTCACCTTTAGTGGCACTCCCCCCAAGGGCCGGATGGGGACCCTCTTTAATCTGATGGTGGGCTTACTGAACGGATACCTGGTTGCCGGGACCCTATGGTACTACCTGGACAAGTATAAGTATCCCACCCAACTGTTGGGGCTTTACGAGGGAGAGTTGAGCTCTCGGGCCAAGTTCCTACGTTCTTTGCTTTTGTTCAATCTGATACCTGACAACTTTCAGGAACCGATCTTGCTCTTTTTTATCATCTTCCTGGTCATCATGCGGGTTGTTAGATAGCTTGTGGAGAGAAACCAGGTTTTTTGTCGTCTGAACCAAGCCAGTGATTGTTCTTTGGA
>CAYWWC010000346.1:0-4495 GCA_964461615.1 uncultured Anaerolineae bacterium | reverse complement strand
CTCAGAATGTTCGCAAGATTATTGTCACTCAAGACGTTCAACAATGAGATGACACAGCGGCGGATAAGATTGTCGTCTGAGAATATCGGTTCTCCTGAAGGTCCGACAAGATCCCAAAATTGATACAGAATCCTTCTAGCCCCCTTAAGCTAAGGTGCAACGCACTTCACAAAAGTGCGTTGCACCTTGACCACATAACTCATGCAGGCCAACATCGAATGAGGCCAAATTCCCAAAGAATCATCTTAGCTGCACTGATCTCAATTACCTTTGCCTACTCTTTTTGCAACTTCTTCGTCAATCTGGAAGCTGAGAGCTTCTACTACGACGAAGTCGTCTATTCCGCGTCTGGCTTGGAGTATCTGCAAGGGGATTTCACCAGGAATTGGGAACACCCGTTCCTGGGGAAGTATCTCATGGGGCTTTCTCTGCGCCTGTTTGGCAGATCGGATTTCAGCGCTCGATTACCCTCTGCGCTGTTCGGGTTCCTCACGGGGATCGTCATATACTTCTTCGCCAAAGAGGTCACTAATCCCTGGTGTGCTTTGGCGGCGGTCTGTCTCTGGTCTACCTCGCCCATCGTGCTTTGGGTCTCCAGGCGGGCGATTCTGGACGCGCCCTTTGTGTTCTTTTTTACCCTGAGCTGGTACCTGTTCTGGCGATTCTTCCAAACAAAGAGCACCGGCCACGCCTTGCTGGGTGGTATTATGTTAGGCCTGGCCGCGGCCACTAAGCTCGTCGGAGCGACACTTGTTCCCATCCTGTTTCTGCACCTGGTGTTCCCAGGTATCAAAGACAGGGAGCTCTTGAAGCCAGCGGTGTTAAGCAAGTTGATATTGGCCCTGGCCATCGCTTTGTTGCTTTTCCTCTTGATTTACGCACCCGTCCTCGATCGGCTGGGTCCCATCTTTCGGGTCATGAACGAACACTGGAGGTGGGGACAACGCACCGGGCACCGAGATGTGGTGAACAATGTTATCTACGATAAACAACCGTGGTGGACGTACCTTTTTTTTTACTGGCAAGGCTATCCCCTTTACTTACCAAGCTATACTCCGGGCGTACTCATCCTGCTAGGGCTGGCTATCGGCTTCGCCCTCCTCCGAGGAGATGACATTGACGTATTTCTCCTCCTCTCGTTTATCCTCCCCTTTTCTTATCTATCCTTTTATCTGAGCTTCAAGATGTTCAGATACGCAGACATTTTCGAACCCTCTCTAGCGATGCTGGCGGCTTCGTTCATATCTGCGGTCGGCTCGTTTCTGAAAAAGCGGCAGGAGAAAAGTTATGCCTATCGGATAGCAGTGTTCATTCCCCTCGCTGCCGTCCTCATCCTGGCCATGATCCACAGCACAGGGGATATCCAGGCCCAAGAAGAGAATAGGTACAAGGCCGTGGCCCATTATCTCTCACCCAGGATGAAAGAAAAGGGAGAGGAGATCATCTTTGTTTGGGGGTATACTAACGTGATGAGTTGGTATATGGGCGAGGATATTGCAATCACGGGAGGCTTTAATTCGAACAGTTTCAGTGAAAACTACCTCGAGGCGGATTACATCGTGGTTGACCCGCTGATGCCGTCAAAATGGCCGGACGATCCGTTGATAGTCTATCTGGAAGACAGCCAGGAGGCATACACCGAGGACACTGTGGGAGGGTTTGAGTTATACACCAAGCGAATCAGCGAATTGGCGAATAATGATGATTATGATGTAAAAGGCCAAAGATGCATGCATGTTCCGAGCAATCTGTCCCAGCCGACGTATACGACGAGGAAACGGTTCTGAGCTTTGTCGGAGATGGCGGGTACCATGACTTCATCGCCAGCAAAGGAGACAGATTGCCACCCAGGATGGCGAGGTCCCTGCTGCTGATGAACCTGGAGCCGGGGACGCGGGTCTTGGACGTAGGATGCGGCCGGGGGGAAATCGCGCTCCACGCTGCCAGGCGTGGAGCAGAGGTAGTGGGGATAGACTATTCGGCGGACTGCTTAAGGTTAACCAGGCAAACCCTGGAAGTCGCCTCCGACAGAGAGCGAACACGGGTAACCCTCAGGCAGGCCGATGCAACCGCGCTCCCTTTCGGGGATGAAGCCTTCGATAGAGTGCTCATGCTGGACATCGTCGAGCACCTGCACGATTGGCAAATAAGCCGCGCTCTTCGAGAAACCTATCGAGTATTGAGCCCCCAAGGGTACCTGGTACTCCACACCCTTCCCAACCGCTGGGCCCTACAATACGGCTACCCCTTGTTTCGACTTCTTCTCGATCTGGATAGGCGGCTCCCCCGTGTGCCGCGTTCGGACGTCGAACGAAGCGTTCACATCAACGAGCAAGACCCCCTCAGCTTAAAACGCAGTTTGGCGGAGGCCGGTTTCACCTTCGAGATCTGGCTGGAGAACCTGACTCTGAATCAAGCCACCTGGCAGGATGAGAAGAGATTCACCGATGTCCGCAGGGAAGCGTATCCTATCCTGCGGAATCCTCTGATAAGAGCAATCGTTCCCCTTTTGATGCACACCCCTTTGAAACTCATCATCGCCAACGACATGTACGCCATCGCCTGGCGAGCCGATGGGGAGAAACCATCTATCTATAAGACCTGACAAGTTTGCGAAACCTGCCAGGTCTGCATTGCCAAAGAGCGCGCCATTGATAAGGATTGACCATGTCCAGGGAAACATCCAGCACATCAATGTCTTTGATCTTGCCCGTAGCCGCTTCTTCGGGAATCAACGCGATAGATGCCATTGTTGACGCTCCTTTCTTCATCTCAAAGCAAGCAATGCCTCACTCATCCTGTCGAGCGCTTCGGTTAGCATTGAGCGCGGACAGGCAAAGTTCAACCGCACAAACCCCTCGCCACCCTGTCCAAAGATCGCGCCATCGCTCACCGCGACCCTGGCCTGTTGGAGAAAGAACTCGTGAGGATTGCCAGGGATGCCTGCCTCGTGGCAACTTAGCCAGGCCAAATAGGTCCCCTCTGGCTTGCGCATGGTGATGCCGGGCAGGTGCGCCTCCACGTACTGGGCAAGGAAATCAAGATTGGCCTCCAGATAGCGCAATATCTCGTCCAGCCACTCTTGACCATCACGATAGGCTGCCAAGGCAGCCGTGTACCCCATGATATTTACCCCGTGAACTAAACCCGTATGGGTTGATTCTAGCTTCTTCCGCAGCTCAGGGTTCTGGACAATGGCCATCGAACACTTGAGGCCAGGGAGATTGAAGGTCTTGCTCGGCGCCACCAGCGTGATGGTCTGGTCGGCAATCTCGGGAGCTAGTGAGGCAATCGGCAAGTGGCGACTGCTTGGAAACACCAGATCACAATGGATCTCGTCTGAGCAGATGACGATGTTGTGCCGAAGGCAGATCTCAGCCATCTGCTCCAACTCATCGCGTCGAAACACGCGTCCTATGGGGTTGTGCGGGTTGCACAGAATAAAGATGCGGGTGCGGTCGGTGATAGCCTTTTCAAAGAGGTCAAAATCAATCTCATAACACCCGTCGGGGCGGTAGGTCAGCTCCATCTCGTTATTGGTCAGCCCGGCGCTGGCCCGGGCGTAGAGCATGGGAAAGTAGACCGGAGTTTGTAGCAGCACTCCGTCGCCGGGAGAGGTCACGGCATGGCAGGCCAGGTTGAAGCCGGTTACAACTCCCGGCATGAACACCAGGTCATCAGGTGACACTTGCCAGCCATGATGACTCTGGAGCCGGTCCGCGATGACTTGGCGCAGCTCTGACGCGACCATCCCGTAACCAAACACCCTGTGCTCAACACGCTCGTGCAGAGCGCGGATAACCGGTTCAGGCGACACGAAATCCATGTCGGCCAGCCACAGGGGCAGCACATCTTCGTCGTAGCGATGCCACTGGATGCTATCAGAGTGGCGTCTGTCAATACGTTGATCAAAATCATAGGTCATAGTGTAGCCTCTCCTCCGAGGGTCATTTTGATTATGTTCATCATGCCTCTGGTACATACATCTCTAGCGGCAAAAGCTCGCAGCTGACGGTATTGAGGGTTTCGGGCGACATCACACCATCCTCCACGAGCTGTCGACCGGCCTCTCTGGCCGCCTCGAAGACGTCCTCCACGGCAGCCCCTCTCTCCATCATGGGCCTCAAGACTGGTCCATGGGGCCGGAGCAGCGCCCCGGCAAACTCCCTCTCCGCGTGTTCGCACACAGCACACGCATGGGCAAGCAGCAGGTCGAAGTTGTCCATCTCCCAGTAGGCACAGTTGGAGACCAACACGACTTTACCATGCTTGATCCCTTCGCGCATACGATGGCGGCAGTGACCATCGCGTAGCTCCAAGAATGGTTCCCCCATGGGGATCAGTATTCGGTCTATCAGGTTCTTCATCGGGCCTGTCATCCCACTCACATAGACCGGAGTGGCGAACACCCAGATGTCTGCTTCGCATAGCTTGGGGTGCAGCATCTGCATGTCGTCCTTCTGGAAGCACTCCCCCGGTGTCTTTATGGCGCAGT
>CAYWWC010000345.1:0-4499 GCA_964461615.1 uncultured Anaerolineae bacterium | reverse complement strand
GGTTGAGTAGCGGCGATGCTTGCATCGCGCGTATCGAAACCAGGGCGAGCGGCGATTGCAAGCCCCGTTCTTGGCTTCGATACGTCGCGGAGTTTATCCTGAGCTTGTCGAAGGGCTCCTACTCAGCCGGCGAACTGCGTAACTCCTGAATCAAGTAGCTTTGGTAGATTGGTAAATCGGCAACCTACCAGTTTCCCAGGGATAGCTCGTTACCGCTTCACTGCCCCAAGCGCCGAAGCATGCGGGGAAGGAGAGAAGAAAAACGAATTGGAAGGAGGGGTGTATGAGATCTGACGGTTCGACTTTTATTCAATCTTGACCCGTTCTAAGGTTAGGATGGGTCGCCAAAAACAAAACAATGAAAAGGAGAGAGAAACGTGAAAAGGCAGAAAGCGTGGCGCCTTTTGGGCGCCCTTTTGGTTTTGCTGGCGGTCTTGGCCGCGTGCGCAACACCGACGCCGCAGGTGATTGAGAGTGAAGTGGTAGTTGAGAAGAAGGTCATCGAGACCGTCGTCGTCGAGAAGGAAGTAGTGGTTGAGAAGGAAGTAGTGGTTGAGAAGGTTGTCACTGCCACGCCGGAACCACCCTGTGCGCCGGCTACCTCTGGGCCGCTGGCCGGCGTTGACCCCCGTGGCCAGACGGTGGTCTGGTGGCACAACCACAGCCGACACCGCGAAGAATGGCTGGCGGAGAAGCAAGCCGAATTCAATGCCGCCAACGAGTGTGGCATCACCATCGTCCCCGAGAATCAGGGCGGCTACAACGACATCCGCGATAAGATGAATGCCGGCATCGCCACGGGTGAGTTGCCCGGGCTGGTGGTGGGCTACCAGAACGACCAGGCCTTCTACGCGCTAGCCAACGGGCTGGCAGATATGAACGCCTACATAGACGATCCAACCTGGGGCCTGACCGCGGAGGAGAGGGCGGACTTCTACGAGGCCTTCTTGGATCAAGGCGTCCATGTGGCCTTCGACGGCCAGCGTCTGGGCTTCCCGCCCAACCGCTCAATGCTGGTGCTGTTCTACAACAAGACCTGGTTGGGGGAGCTGGGCTACGACGGCCCGCCCACCACGCCTGAGGAGTTCAGGGAGATGGCGTGCGCGGCTGCCGCAGCCAACGCCGACGGTACCGGCGGCCACATCATTGACCCCGGCGCTTCGTCCCTGGCAGGCTGGACCTTCGCCTTTGGCGGGGATGTCTCGAACGAGGATCGCGACGGCTACACGTACAACGGCCAGGCGACCATTGACGCCCTGACATTCCTCAAAGGCATGGCCGACGACGGCTGCGCCTACCTCTTCACCGAAGGGTACCCGAACCCTGAGTTCGCCGCCCGCCGCGCCATCTTTACGCAGGGCTCCAGCTCTGGGATTCCGTACTACGCCAGTGACATAGAGGCCATCGGCAGCACGGACGAGTGGGGTGTCGCTCCTTTGCCGCACACGACCGCCGACCCCGTGCAGAACGTCTACGGCGGCGACATCATGATCCCCTCCACCACGCCCGAAACCCAACTGGCGGCCTGGGTCTTCCTCAAGTGGTTTACCTCGCCCGAAATCCAGTCTCAGTGGGTTAAGACCAGTGGCTACTTCCCGACCCGCGCCAGCACGGCGGATCTCCTGACCTACTACGTGGACGTGAATCCGAAGTGGGGTCAAGCGGCGGCCTTGCTGCCCTACGGCACGTACGAACCGCAGCTCATCTCGTACCAGTCCGTGCGCGACGCTGCTGAGCAGGCCGCCAACGAGATCATACAGGGCGCAGACGTCAAGGCGACCCTGGACGCGCTGACCGAGGAGGCCAACGAGCTTCAGGCCGAACTGATGGAGTAGTAGTCTCAGTAGACCCAATTCTGCTCGGCCTGGCTCGCCAGATCCAGGCCAAAGGCGGGAGGCAACCGTGGAGGAGGACTTCCCGCGTTGCACGCAATTCCCTCGGAGCAATTTCGGGTCCACTGAGTCTCTTGGCGAGACTTGATCTCACCTGAAACACAGCGGGGCGCGAGCTTGACAGCTCGCGCCCTGTTTTTCTATTCCGAAAGAACCCGGCTGCCAAGAGGCCGGGTATTTCGATTTAGGACTCGCCCCTAACCCATTTAGTCCACCATGGCGGAAATCTTTCGGTGGTTGCAGGGCAAGCGCCGGTTGAGTAACTTCGTAGCGCTAGCGGAGAAGTGTATCGAAACCAAGCGTTTTCTGCCAACGAGAGCACCTTCCCCAAGCCGCTTGGCCTCGATACGTCGCTCCGCTCCTACTCGGCCGGCGCTCTCGCCCAACGCCTAATTGGGGAAGGATTTACGCGCCCATGCACTAAGGCTCGAACGAGAAAACGGCGATCACTGGATCATGGTCCGACACGCGGCGGGCCGATGCGTCGTCGGGGATGGGAGGTGGATAGTCGGCGTTGATGTGCAAGGCTTCCACTCGCACCAGGTTCGCGTACAAAGAGGGCGTCAGCAAAATGTGATCCAGCGTTTCCGATTCGCCCTGGTAGATGTAAGAGTAGGGGCGGTAGGGTTCGGTGAACTCGTACACGTGGCGCAGGCCGGCTGTGCGCAGCTCGTCCAGCGGCGGTGAGTCGTAGAACGAGTTGAGGTCGCCCAACACCACTACCTGAGCCTCCGGCTCATCGGCCAGGATCCGCTCTACCAGCGTGACGTTCCACCCCGCCTGAGCTGTGCGGCGCGGCTCGGTAGGTTTCTCGCCGCCACTCATAGAGGTGAAGTGGTTGTTGAGGACGTAGACGGTGGCGTTCCCAGCCTCCAGATGCACCGTCACGGTGATGAGCAGCGGCGGCCGGCTGGTGAGTCCCTCCGGCGCGGGATAGCTGGCCGCACTGACGATGGTCGCCCGGTCGCCGCGCACCAGATAGCCCACGTCTATGCCCCGGCTGTCGGCGCCCTCAAATAAGACCGGTGCGTAGCCGTATTCAGCGATAGCCTCTTGCTCAGCCAGATCTTCCAGGATGCCAATGTTCTCAACCTCTTGCAGGCCCACGATTATCGGTGCGCCCATCGCCAGGATCGCATTGGCCGTCTTGGCCAGGGCCAGCTTGTACTCGGACACCGTGGGTTGGGGTGGATCAGAGGGATGCGGCGCACTGAAGTCGAATAGATTCTCGACGTTGAAGGTAGCAACGCTGAACTCGTTGGGGCCGGTCGGCTCCAGCGTGGGCAGTGGCCGGTCGGTCGGAGTGATGACCGGCGCCGCTATCGGCTCGATTTTATACTGGTCATAGGTATAGGCCAGCGGGCCAACGACGCCCGCCACCGTGTCGCCGGTTTGGATGGCGAAGGGAAGCGTTGCCAGGTCATAGTGGGTGGCGGATGAGCCGTCGTCCACAAAGATCAGCAGGCCAGTCGGGTCGCCGTGCATGACTCGCTCGATCCCCCAGGCGGGCCGAACCAGGGCGGTTTCCCCGTATTTGCTGGTCGGTGCAACCGCCACAACTGGGTCGCTCACCTGGACCAGCATCCCTTCCAGCGCCTCAAAGTAGGTCCATGCTTCACCCTCGTCCTGGGGCGGATCAAGCTCGACGGCGACTGGCAACTGGTTCCCGTAGCTAAGGCCGGTCACATCATCAGGGCTCAACAACTCCAGCATCGTCTGCTCCGAGCTTTCCCGGACTTTGCCCCTCACTCGTACCCAGTCACCCAACTCGACCGGGACATCCAGTTCTCCCGTCAGGACAAACAGCCCGGCCGAGGAGGCAGGGTCATCGTCTGTCTCTGGCTCTTGAATCCAGAACCCCTGCATCTCAGGGAAAGCGCCGATCACAATCCCCTCGGTAGTCGCCTGGCTGCGGGCGTAGGGCGATTCCATTCCGCTTCCCTGGATAGCCCAGATGGGGACACCGCCGCCGACAAAAGTGAGCAGCGAATCAACCTCGGCGAGTTCGAGCCATTGGTCAGCGCTGGCCACAGCCCCCTCGGTCAAGATTTGCCCGCTGGCATCGTCGTTGACGGTGGCCAGGTAACGCACGGCCGCACTGTCGCCCCCACCAGCCAGTTCGGGGATGATCCAGACGATAGTTGCCCCTTCCTGCTCACCGCCGTCCAGCACCTCGGCCACAAACGCGCCCTCGGTCGGCGGGGTGGCCACGACGCGCACGTTGGTGAGCGGGGCGTCGGTGTGATTGTAGGCCGTCAGGGTATAGGTTATCGTCTCACCGGGCAGGGTGCTGTTGCGAGCATTCATCTCCAACATCAACTCGGGCGGAAAGATCTCGACCAGATCGGTCTGGAGCCGGGGTTTGAGTTGCCAAGCGCCATCGTATATCTCACTGATGCCAGTCACGCGGTAGCTCTTGCCCACTTCTAGCGGTTCAATACTCACCCCGGTCTCTTTTTCAATGTAGACTAGTAGGATGAAGCCCTGGTCGTCGAGCAGATCTATTTCGTAGCTGTAAGTGAATTCCTGAACGCGGCTGGCAGTCCCTTCGACTGCGATCAGGCAACCCAGAACACTCTCGTCGCTCCCGGCTGCCTGCAGGGTGAT
>CAYWWC010000344.1:0-4530 GCA_964461615.1 uncultured Anaerolineae bacterium | reverse complement strand
ATACATTGATGGGTTTGAAGAATACGTCGCTACAGATTACAATAGTTTGGAATACAATGAGGTAGGGCTGTTACTTGGCACCAGTAGATATGCTTACGGGCGCCCCAACTCGTATTTTATACACCGAATAAATGCTGCCGCTGAACTATATCGAGCAGGGAAAGTCAAATACATCCTTGTGAGTGGCGACAATTCGATGGAATCCTATAACGAACCACGGGATATGAGAGAAGCGCTCATCGCAGCAGGTGTCAGTGCCGAGGATATCTATCTGGATTATGCGGGATTTTCGACATTGGATTCTGTGGTGCGTGCCAGTAAAGTGTTCAATATCAAGTCGTTGACCGTCATCAGCCAACAGTTTCATTGTGAGAGAGCGATTTATATAGCTCGTGCGCATGGAATCGAGGCAGTAGGCTACGCGGCAAAAGATGTATCCGGAGTTTCAGCGACAAGAGTTAAGTTTAGAGAATACTTGGCCAGGGTAAAGGCGGTAATGGATGTCGCTATCATTGGTACAGAGCCAACGTTTTATGGCGATGACCCTTATGAAATCGGTTCCCACGAGGAGGGATAACAATGGTTGTTCAAGAGCAATTTGAAACAGATGTGATACCAACATCTGCCGGAGACCTGAAGATCACGTTTCTTGGTCATGGAAGTTTGATGTTGGCTTTCAATGGGAAGAATATCTACATTGATCCGTTCAGCAGGGTAGCAGACTATTCGAAGCTTCCCGAAGCTGACGTCGTTCTGATCACCCATGAACACCGCGACCACCTCGATCTGCAAGCATTAGCGAGTGTGCGGACGGAACGGACAGTGGTGGTATTGACCGAGACCTGCGCCAGCCAGGTCGAAGGTGGGATCGTGATGCAGAATGGGGATGAGCGCATTGTTGAAGGGATGCGCGTTGAGGCTGTGCCGGCGTACAATCTCGTCCATAAACGCGAGAATGGACAGCCCTTTCACCCCAGGGGGATCGGGAATGGATACATTGTGACCTTTGGCGATAAGCGAGTGTACGTCGCTGGGGATACGGAGAACATCCCAGAGATGAAGAAGCTTCAGGGCATCAACTGCGCGTTTCTGCCGATGAACCTTCCGTACACCATGACGCCGGAGATGGCGGCCGATGCTGCGCAAGCATTTCAGCCGAACACTCTGTATCCCTATCATTATGGGAACACCGATACCTCGAAGCTTGAGGAATTACTGAGACACGAGAAGGGAATAGAGGTGCGCATCCGAAAGATGGCGTAGTAATAATGATGAAGAAATGGCTGACCACACTAGCAAGCCTCGCCACAATCGTCGCCCTGCTATCGGGCAGCGTCGCCCTGGCTAATGATGGCCCAAGCGACGGCTACCCGGACGACACGGTGATCGTTCGGGTGTACTACCCCAATCTCGACATCGGCAACAGGGTACTCATCTCGTTCGAGCCCTGGATTTTCGAGACCAACTACGAGGAAGGCTATCACCTCATGAAGGTGACCCAAAAGGAGATAGACCTCCTCACCGATGCCGGCCTTCAGGTTGTGGTTGCCGACCAACAACAACTGCCGACGGTGCAATCCATTGCTGGCTATCCCTGCTACGAGACCGTGGAAGAGACCTTTGCCTTTGCGCAGGCGCTGGCTACCACCTATCCCGATCTCGCCGCCTGGACCGACGTCGGCGACTCCTGGGAGAAGTCGGCCGGCCTGGGTGGCTACGACGTGATGGTCTTGCGCTTGACCAACTCAGCCATCCCCGGCCCCAAACCCAAGCTGTTCGTCACCAGCGCGATCCACGCCCGCGAATACACCACCGCCCCTCTGATAGTCCGTTTCGCCGAATACCTGACGGACAACTATGGCGCCGACGCTGACGCCACCTGGATTCTGGATCATCACGAAGTCCACCTGATGCTCCACGCCAATCCCGACGGCCGCAAGAAGGCCGAGGAAGGGGCCTGGTGGCGCAAGAATACCAACCAGAATTACTGCGGCGCCACGAGCAGCTATCGAGGCGCTGACCTCAACCGAAACTTCAGTTATCAATGGGGCTGCTGCGGCGGGTCCAGCGGCAGCCAATGCAGCGAGACCTATCGAGGCCCCTTTCCCGCCTCCGAGCCTGAGACCCAGGCCGTCCAGAACTATCTGCGCGCCCAGTTCCCTGACCAGCGCGGCCCCAACCTCAACGACCCCGCCCCTGACGACGCCACTGGCATCTATCTCGACATCCACAGCTATAGCCGGCTCGTCCTCTGGCCCTGGGGTTTCACGAGCGGCACAGCGCCCAACGGGACCCAGCTTCAAACACTGGGGCGCAAGTTTGCCTACTGGAACCACTACGAGCCTCAACAAGCAATCGGGCTGTACGTCACCGACGGCACTACCGACGACTTTGCCTACGGCGACCTGGGAGTGGCATCGTTTTGCTTTGAGCTTGGCACTGCGTTCTTCCAGTCGTGCAGCTACTTTGAGACCACCATCGTACCCGACAACATGCCGGCGCTGATCTATGCCGCCAAGGTCGTGCGCACACCCTACGTGACGCCCGCCGGGCCCGACGCCTACGACCTCTCCCTCAGCGACGACCCGGTTCCTGCTGGCTCGCCCGTTACCCTCAATGGCGCCGTCAACGATACCCGCTACAACGACAGCCACGGCGCCGAGCCTACGCAAAACATTGCCACGGCCGAATATTACGTGGACACACCGCCGTGGGTCACTGGCTCTACAGCCATCACCATGTCCGCATCCGACGGTAACTTCAACTCCATGATCGAGAACGTTGAAGCGACGATTGATACCACCGGCTTGAGCAATGGAAAGCACATCATCTTTGTGCGCGGACAGGATGTGAACGGCAATTGGGGCGCCTTCAGCGCGATCTTTCTCAATGTCACGGCGGGGCCACCCCCGCCGCTCGTCCTGTTGGTGGACGACGATAATGGCTCGTCTTACGAGGGCTACTTCACGGCGGCGTTCGACACCCTGGCCCCTGAAAACGGTTACGACATCTGGAACGTCGAGAGCCAGGGCTCGCCTTCGGCGTCTACCTTGCAGCAGTACGCCGTCGTCATCTGGTTCACCGGTGACGACTATGCCGCCACGTTGACCAGCAGCGATCAGTCTAACCTGGCAACCTACCTGGATGGCGGCGGCTGTCTCTTCGTCACTGGCCAGGACATCGGTCGCTCCGTCGGGGCATCGCCCTTCTACAGCGATTATGTCCATGCCGCCTACGTGCAGGACGACACTGATCTATCTGGCCTGAACGGGGTCTCTGGCGACTCGATATCCGATGGGTTCAATATCACTATCTCCGGCGGCGATGGAGCCAATAACCAAAGCCAGCCAAGTGAGATAGATCCGATTACCCCAGCGGTCAGCATCTTTACCTACGATGTTGGAACAACTATGGCTTCGAGGGAGGGGGCTGGGCTCCAGGGTATAGCATCCTCTGGCGCCGGAGCGATAAGGATGGACGGAGGGACGTACAAAGTAGTCTACTTCGCTTTCGGCTTCGAGGCCATCAACTCGGCTGCTGATCGCCAGTCAGTCATGGAGAGGGTGCTTGATTGGACGTGGCCACTTTTCGGTGACTTTGATTTCAATTGTGTCGTGAACGTGGTGGACATCATGCAGGTGGCCGCGAAGTGGCAGTGCAAGTGTGAGGATACTTGCTACGACGCACGCTATGACATAGACGATGATTGCGACATAACCGTCGTGGACATCATGTTGGTGGCAGTGCATTGGGGCGAGACTTGCCAATAATGTAAGGACTATCACCAAGAATAGAAGCTCTCGGCCACGCCGAAGGGACGATCCAACGAGAGATAGGGTCAAAGCCACCTGCATCAACCGGACGGAGGCTTTTTGCCCCCTGAAAGTGAGCGTTCCGCATTGGGGACGACAGGTAGCAACCATTTGACAAACTGATAGCATGATGGTACAATAGATTCAAGAGAATAGCGGCGCTGAGTATGCCGAGAGGAGAACGATGATGGAAAAAGCGACTTCAAAGCTCTTGTGCCTACTGGCGATTCTAGTTGTGTTACTAGGTCTCTTTAGCATGGGCACGACGCAGGCGGCCAACCCATCAGGCAAGCCACCAAAGTGCAACTACAATGGAATCTGCGAGACAAGAGAATCCGACCAGTGCTTGGATTGTCAACAGCAGAAACCAGAGTTGGCAATTGACCACTCGGCATCGGGAGAGAGTGAGGTAAGTTTGCGCCTCGGCGAACGTCTTCATGCCCTTAGAGTTGGGCTAGCAGAATGTGTGCCCGAGCAGGCGCGAACACCCGCAGAGCCTGCAGATGCACATATCGAGTCTGCTGGCAGTATAGAATTGGTAGCTACCGCAGACACCGGCATTGCATCTGGCAGTCCGAATAGGAATTGGGGAGGATTCTACGCCCTCCCAGTTGGCTACGACGCCGACGAAGACCTACGAAAGATGCGCTCTCTTATCAAATTCGATTTAGAGTGTATCGGAGAATAGTAGACAGACCTCTCCTAATGCACTTGGAAC
>CAYWWC010000343.1:0-4557 GCA_964461615.1 uncultured Anaerolineae bacterium | reverse complement strand
GTTTCGATACGCACGATGCAAGCATCGCCGCTACTCAACCGACGGGCTCGCTATTTACCGCGTAACTCCTGATAGCATTTTACCAGGGAGGTGCAGCCCGGGATGCCAGGGCTGCACCTCCTCACTATTCAAACAGAAGATGGTTTAGCGGAGCGGCGGTGCGTAGATCAGGCCGCCATCGCTCCAGAGCTTGTTAGGGCCACGGGGCAGCGTGAAGGCGGCGCCGTTGGGCCCCATGTAGCGGTCGTAGATCTCGCCATAGTTGCCCATGGCGCGGATCACGTTGGCTGCGAAGTCGGTGCTCAGGCCCAGGTCTTCCTGTCCAAAGCTGCCTTCCACGCCCAGCAGGCGGAGGGTGGGGATGTTGCTGCTGCTCATCATCTCGTCCACGTTCTGCGAGGTGATGCCCAACTCCTCGGCGTTGATCAGGGCGTATATGACCGTCTTGACCACGTCGAACCACTTGTCGTCGCCCGATGGCACCGCCGGCGTCAGCGGTTCCTTGGACATGGTCACGTCCATGACGATGTGATCGGCGGGATTGGCAAAGCCCATCCGTACGGCGGCCAACTGTGACTTGTCGCTGGTGGCAGCATCGCAACGGCCATCCTCGTAGGCGTTGTAAACCGCCGATGTGTCCTCAAAGGTCACCGCCGTGAAATCCAGCCCTCGCTGACGGAAGTTGTCGGCCAGGTTCTTCTCTGTGGTGGTGCCGGTGGTGACACACACGGTAGCGCCATCCAGGTCTTCCAGCTCGGTGAAGCCGGTGTCCTTGCGGACCATCATGCCCTGGCCGTCGTAGAACATGACGGAGGTAAAGTTGCCCCACTGAGCATCGCGGCTGGAGGTCCAGGTCACGTTGCGGGCCAGCAGGTCAACCTCGCCGGTTTGCAGGACAGGGCCTCGCTCGGCGGCCGTCAGCGGCACGAATTCCACTGCCTCGGCGTCGTTGAAGAGAGCGACAGCCACGGCTCGGCAGAAGTCAATGTCAAAGCCCACGTTTCTGCCGTTCGCGTCCAGGTAGCCAAAGCCAAGCAAGTCAGTGCGTCCGCCGCAGATGAGCTTGCCGCGCGCCATGACGGCGTCAAAGAGATTGCTAGCCGCAGCTGGGGCATCGGGACACTCAGGGCACTCGGTCTTGGGACATGTGGGGCACGTGGGACAATCGGGGCACTCTTCGGCTGGGCTGCTGCAAGCGGCCATGACCAGCACCAACACCAAAAGCAGAACCAACAGTTTCTTCCTAAACATTTGAATCTCCTCCTTCATTTTTTATGGGAATCGTGGGTATTCTGTCCAGGGGATCGTGATTTCCCGGACTGTGAGAAAATAAGGTTAGGGAGGACATCCCTATATTACGAGGGCTTTCGTGTCCGTCATCACCTCCTTTGCGAAGAACGCGGAGTGGCAGGATTGGCGGATCGGAACTCCCGAACTTGTTCGGGGATTAGGGGAGGGAAGAATCGCATCAGGCTGATGATAGCCCGCCGATTCTGGAACGTTCTCCTGGATATTATACCGTATGAGGCGAGATTTGTCAATAGCGCTTTTTGTGACGAAGCAATCCCCAAATGCAGAAAGGGAGATTGCTTCGCTTCGCTCGCAATGACACTTGCCCCAGAACTGAAATGCCCCCTTTTGAGGGGTACATTTCATTGGGTCTTGGACAAAGTTGATTTCACGTCTTCGGTGGCAATATCACGATCACGCTGGCCGTGAGGGTGCGGCCATCGTCGCCGAAGTCGCCGAAGACGGCAACAGGCATGTTGCGTCGGAGATCAGCCAGAGCGGCCTCTCTGTCATCATGCCACCTAACTCGCGTCTCGTCGCCGACCAGCACCAGGCGCGGCCCTTCGCCCGTCCTGATCGTCACGCTCCTCCTCTCCACGCTCTGCACGACTCCGATCAAATCGGGCTTACCCTTTGGCAGCGGCTCCGCTGGAGCGGGAGGTTGCTTGCCAGGTTCTTGCTTCGGGCCCTGGGGAGGTTGTGCCTTGCCAGCACCCGCTATCGAGGGAGGTTGGGCCGACCAACCCCTCTCCCCCACGTATATCCCCATGGAAAAAGCCCCGATGGTCATGACGGCTACGATGATGAAAGCCCCGCCGGTGATCAGTAGCTTTTGGCTTTTGGACATGTGTACCTCCAACATAAGTTTCGAGTTTTGAGTTTCGGGTTTCGAGTTCATTCAACTCGAAACTCCGAACCCGAAACTCCAAACTGCCTATGTAACGAGAACTTCCCCGATCTCAAGCACTTCTCTGTTGTACTGGTCCCCCTGCCCAGGCTGCAAGGGCCGCATTAGTCCCACCTTTAAAGTGTGCAAGCCTAAGGGCATTTGGGAGGGCACAACGAGCAGGTAATCCTCAACGATGATGGCGTCCCGCGGCGGACGGAATTCCTGCATATAGCGGGACAGGTTGCCCAGGCCCAAGGGATGAGCCTCCAGCGACTCATCTCCAAGCGTGGTGGCGATGAGGGCTTGTCCCTGTTGCAGCACCCGCCAGTAGAGAGTCAAGTGAAGGTGACTGCCCTGGCTCGCCTCTTCACCGTCCAAGTCATAGCCCACCAGTTCCAGCCCTCCCAACCTCTGACCGATGCGATATTCCGGCTCTGCCTCTTTGACCACCAACTTCGGTGGCTCCGCGCTGACCTGGTAAAGGACCAAATCACGCCCTCTGCCGCCGGGTATCGCGCCATCGCTCTGGCCCATCAAAATAGGGATGTGCCAGGCGTCGGATTCCACCAGGCCGGGCGGAAGAGCCCAGGGCCCACGGCCAGCCTGGGGGGAATCGAGGCGCATGGTGGTGTAGATTTCGCGTCCCTTCACGTCCTCGGGTGACGGACGGGGATTGGTGAGGTGAGGCATCAGGACGTCGGGACGCGCATCGTAGACCAGGCGGAAGTAGAACATATCGTGGCCGAAGACACCGCCTCGACCCAAGAGGACGCTTCCCTCTGGCAGGATCTCGAAGGCGTTTTCGTAGAAATCGTTGATGGCCGTCTCGTCGGAGTAGTTGTTCCGTTCGTAGTTGGCCTGCACCTCCCTGACGATGGGCAGGCAGAGAAGCACGGCCAGCCCCACGTTCACCGCTCCCTGCCACAGTTTCCCCCGGTTTAAGTAGCTGCGCAAGAGTTCTTTGTACTTTCTCCGTGCGCCGAAATCGCTACTAAGGAGTTGTCCAAAAACAACTTCGGAGTTTGAGCCGCTTTTCCCCAGGGAAGAGTACGAAGTTATTTCAATACAGCTCCTAAGGGGCGTCCTCGCCCCGTCTAAGGGCGGTTCAGCCACGACATCGGGGCGAGGACGCCCCTCCGCAGCAGGGGAAAAGGCCAAAAGAGCTTTTGCCGACCTGTTTAATAAGATCTGAACGTACTCGGCGAGCCGATGCACGCCATACCCAATGAAAATCACATAGATGAAGTGCGCGGGAATGAAGAATACGTCCAGGTCGAAGACGCGATATTGAACGAAGAAGAAAACGTGGACCAGATACATGGTGATGAAGAGATAGAACTTCTTGGTATGGCGGAAGAGCATCTCCCACATCCCGTAGACGCCCAGCACGATGCCCAGCACGCCGAAGTTCTGGCGCAGGAGTTCCAGGTAGAGGACGATGCGGTCGGGGATGGCCCGGAGGGGGAAGGCGAACTTAAACTCCGGGAAAGCGCCCAGGGTATAGCGGTAGATGCTCTGCAAAGTGAGCGGGGCGTTGCGGAGCATGAAGGCGTCGTTTAGGGTTGAAGCCTTGTAGGGCAGCCAGAGGAACTGCAAGCAGCCCAGGAGACAAAGCGCCAGAGCGCCGACTATCACGGCTGGCCTCTTAAGTATCCGCCAATCAACCAGCAGCACGTAGAGGGCGAAAGCCAGGGCAAAGCCCAGATTCGACAGGTGGATGCCCAGGCTGAGGCCGAAGGCCAAGGCGGCAAGCAATAAGTAGGCTGCACGGCGTTTTGCTTCCCACCGCAGCACCAGCCACACGGTGAGCGCGATCATGAACACATTGGGTGTGTAGACCTCGGCGATGACGGCCTGGGACCAGAAGGTGAGGGAGAAGGCGAAGAACAGGGCAGTAAACATCGAAGGCAGGCAGCGGTTCGTGATGGTCAGCATGACCAGATAAAGCAACGCCACCGCTGCCGCCCCCAGAACCGCCGACATCAGGTTTACCCTGTGGGCCACATCGCCCACAGGGATGAAGGTGAAGAGCTTGCCCAGCCAGGTGTAGAGAGGATAGCCCGTGGAGTGGGCCAGGCCCAGGGTGTAACACACCGTGGCCAGCTCGTTCCCATCCGCGCTTTTGTAGGAGAGGCTGGGGGTTAGGGTGGCGTTGTAGACAGCCAGAGCCAGCACGAAGATGGTCACGGCAATGGCCAGGTCCGGCCAGCGAGCTTGTAGAGTTTTTTTCATGTCAATCCCTCAAGCTTTCGACAGATTCAGCCCCATTATACACCCTCCACGTTGGCTCTTTGGGATTTCGCAGGGTCAAGCTGAGAGATTTGCCACGAATTGCACGAATTAACACGAAAAACAAAATTAGTGAAAATTCGTGTAAT
>CAYWWC010000342.1:0-4574 GCA_964461615.1 uncultured Anaerolineae bacterium | reverse complement strand
TAGAAAACTGGGTCTTCATAGATATCATTGATGTTTTCCTGCAATTTGGGGTGGACATCTTTGAAAAGCTGAGGCGTCAAATCCAGGAAAAAACACCCAAGGCTTGGTCCAGATAGATACCCGCTTTGATCGCGAAAGAAACAGGAGAAACATGCAAGCGTTTAGCTACCTGATAGAAACAAAAATCGTCTTTGGTTTGGGCGCGGTGGAGCAGATAAGCGCACAAGTCTCCGCTTTGGAGGTCCAAAGAGCCCTGGTGGTCACCGATCAAGGCATAGTCCAGGCTGGGCTGCTGGAGAAGGTCACGCAGCCGCTGGCAAACGCAGGGATCGAGTTCGCGGTTTTTGACGAGATCGAACCCAATCCCAGGGATACGACTATCCTAAAGGGCGCACAAGCGGCGCAGGACTTTGAGGCCGATGTGGTCATCGGGCTGGGCGGCGGGAGCCCCATGGACGCCGCCAAGGCCATCGCGGTGATGGCCGTCAATGAGCCACCGCTGGACCAATACTGCGGCGTTGGAGCAGACCCCTGACCGGTGCGGCCAAGTCCCGTCATTGCCATCCCGACCACGGCTGGCACCGGCGCCGAGGTTAGCAGTGCAGCCATGGTCAATCTTGTAGCGGAATCCAGAAAGGTGGACATCTGCGGCCAGTCCATCCTACCGGTGACGGCAATCCTGGATCCACTAATGACAGTGGGCTTGCCGCCCCATCTCACTGCTTGGACCGGGATTGATGCGCTGAGCCATGCGCTTGAGGCCTATGTAGGCACATACGCCAATCCCATAACCGATGCCCTGGCCGAGAAGGCGATCGCACTGGTGGCGGAGAACCTGAGGCAAGCCTACGCCAATGGCGCGAACCTCGAGGCCCGCAGCAATATGCTCGTCGCCAGCGCTATGGCGATTATGGCTTGGGCCGGCCTGGGCGTCGTGCACTCAATGGCCCAAACCATGGGGGGCTACTACGACGCGCCCCACGGCCTGAGCATTGCCGTTTGCTTTCCTGTGGGTGTGGAGTATAATCTGTTCGCTGCGCCAGAGAAATTCGCCCGGGTTTCGCAGCTCCTGGGCGCCGATACGACAGGGATGAGCCCTATCGCCGCGGCTAAGAGCGTGATCCCCGCGCTCTGTGAGCTCCTTCATGATCTGGACATTACGCAGCACCTTGGCTCCCTCGGCTTGCGTGAAGAGGATATTCCCAAACTGGCTGAGTTGTCCATGCTGGACGGCTGCACGCCGACCAATCCGCGTCCTCTGAACGAGAAGGCTTTTGCCAATCTGTACAGACAGGCCCTTGCATCGTAGCGCCATTAGCACCGCTCTTTTTAAGGAGATGAAAACTGTGTCGGCAGAAAAGAATAAAGAACTGGTTGATCGCATGGTCAAGGCCCTCAACGAGCACGTCATTGAGGGCATGGAGGAGTACTGGGCCGAAGACATGGTCTGGTACGGCCCCGCCGGGATCGGAACCCTGTATGGCGTCAAGGGATTTCAAGACGGGCAGCAGCGGCCGTTCTTGAAGGCATTTCCCGATAAGGAGGCCCACGAAGAGATCCGCATTGCCGAGGGAGATTATGTGGCGTCTTCCGGCTATGTCTCGGCGACGCATCTCGGCGAGTGGCTCGGCATCCCGCCCACAGGCAAAGAGGTCCAGATTCGCTACATGGACTTTTGGCGGATCGAGGACGGCAAGCTGAAGGAGAACTGGGTGCTCATTGACATACTGGACTTCATGCAACAGGTTGGGTATGATCCCTTTGCTGCGCTAAAGGCCGCGGAAGGAGAGAAGTGAGGAAGATGGAGGACCATGGAAAACCGAGTGAGAGAACTGCATAACCAGTCTATCGTAGTGGATGCACACAACCATATCATGATCGAGTTGGCGCACGAGAGAAACAGGGGCAAGAAGGCCGTATTTTCCAACTACTACGCCCCCCTGATCCGCAAAGGTGGCGTCAACGTGATCATGATGGTCGTCGGCGGGGACAGCACCAGCCTGACCGACCGCTCCGACCTGTTCTGGTGGGGCGCCATTCGGGTGATGGACATGCTTTTGCTGGAGGCAGAAGAAAGCAGTGACACATTAGCTATCTGTCTGAACTCCAAGGACATAGACGACGCCCTGGACGCCGGCAAGATTGCTGTCCTGATGACGCTGGAAGGCGGAAGGCCACTGACCGGGAAGCTTAACATGGATTCGCTGGCCGTGCTGAGGTCCTTCTACCGACAGGGACTGCGACAAATGCAACTGGTAGACATGGGCCGGAACCGTCTTGGTGACGGGAACCTGGAGGTGCGGACAGGCAGTAGACTGACCCGCTTTGGCATTGACGTGGTTAAAGAGTGCAACCGGCTGGGAATGATCATTGATGTGGCCCACCTGAATGATCCAGGCTTCTGGGACGTCATCGAGACCAGCGAAGATCCGATCGTGGATTCCCATAGCTGCGTTCTTGCTCTGTGTGACAATGTCCGCAACCTCAGCGACGAGCGGATCAAGGCCATGGCCGAAAATGGGGGCGTGATCGGGCTGAGCTTTATGCGGAGGTATGTGAGCGACAAGGCAGATGCGCCGACGGTTGACGACTTGGTGAGGCACATAGACTACATCGCCGAGCTGGCAGGGATTGACCATGTTGGGCTAGGCCCAGACCACTGGGAGGGCAAACTCTGGACGGACGCAGGCTGGGATCCGGCGCCAGGCTACATGGAAGGACTCTACGTTGGCATTAGCGAAGGCAGCGCCTTTGTGGAAGGTCTAGAAGACGTCACCAGGTTCCCTGTGGTCACGGAGGCCCTTGTGAAACGCGGCTATTCCAACGAGGACATCAAGAAGGTCTTGGGTGGGAACCTTCTCCGGACATACAAGCAGGTGTTAGGCTAAGGTGCTCCTGCGCTCTCCACTCTCCTTGTGGCGCAGCAGTGCCGCATCCTCGATTTGAATATGACATACACAGATAACTGGGAAGAGCTTGAAGAACGGTACGAGGCCTGGTGGAATGGCAGCCTGTCCAAGGGCCCGATCCTGAAAGTCTTCACCCTGGATTCGGCACCAGTGCCTGAGGGTTCGGCATCTCAGCCATATCAGATTCAGCCTCTCTCGTATTCCGAGGCGCGACTGAAGGCTCTGCAATCTGGTATGAGCCCTGCACCATACTACGTGGGACTAGGCAATGAGGCTTCCAGTGAGATACTGAGGCGGTACTGGCTAGATGTGCCCACGCGTCTGCAACTCTTTCAATCTGCGGTATCAAGTGTACGCTGTCTTGGCGACGCATTCCTACATTTCTTCCCCGACTTTGGATCAACAATGATGGCGATATTCATCGGCGCTGAGCCGATCTTTGGGAATCGCTCGATGTTGAATGGCCCATTGCCTGTCGAAACCCTTGAGGAGATCGAGCCCTACATTCAGCTTGACCCAGAGAACCGATGGTGGCAGGCCACCCTTGACCTGATACGGGCCGCGTCCGAGGCTTTTGGCGATAAAATCGTGGTGGGCTTTCCCAACCTGGGAGGAGCGCTCGATATCCTGGCTTCGCTGCGCGGCACTCAGAATCTCCTCATGGACCTCATCCTCAATCCTGACACAGTGAAGAGGCTAGAGACGAAACTGTCGCAACTCTGGATCCGCTACTTTGAAGAGCTGTATGCCATAATCAGGGAATCGGGCCAGGAAGGCACCACTTCGTGGGTTGGCGTCTGGGGCCAGGGCAAAACGTACCCGATACAGTGCGATGTCGCCTACATGATCTCTTCCGATATGTTCCAGGAGTTTGCTGTGCCCTCGTTGCGCATTCAGGCTTCGGCCTTGGATCATTGCCTGTTCCATTACCACCGGGAAGGCCCAAGAGAAACTCTTGCCCTTGACTACTTGCTCGACATGGATGAAATTGACGCCATCCAATGGACTTGTGAACCAGATGATCCCCCCCAGGATGACGAATCGTGGCTCCCCCTGTACAGGCGCGTCACGGAGAGGGGGAAAGGGCTACTGCTCGATGAAGTACGGCCTGAGCGTGTAGGGTGGCTCGTAGCAAATCTGCCTGCTGAGCGGCTGGCGATGAACGTAGTATGCAAGTCGAAGGAAGAGGCACACGAGCTCTTGTCGAAGTATGGCGCAGCGTGAGGTGCGGCGGAGAACGGGCTGTGCTTGTACTGAGCTTGTCGAAGTGAATGTTGAGATTCGTCACAATCGCTTCACTCAAATCGTTGGGACAGATGTCGAACTCGAACGAATCGCCTCTGGGTTTGATTTTATCGAAGGGCCGGTTTGGCACCCCTGCGATGGATTCCTGATATTCAGCGACATCGTCGGCAACGCCATGTACCGCTGGAGCCAGGCGGATGGCATCACCCTCTTCCGCAAACCCAGCCAGATGGCCAATGGCAATACTTATGACCGACAGGGTCGGCTCCTCACCTGCGAGCACGCCACCAGCCGGGTGACCCGCACCGAACATGACAGAACTTCCCCCCTAGAGTTGGGGGGGACTGAGGGGGGGCGCGGTAGCATCGTGGTGCTGGCATCTCACTACCACGGCCAGGAACTGAACAGTCCCAACGACAT
>CAYWWC010000341.1:0-4583 GCA_964461615.1 uncultured Anaerolineae bacterium | reverse complement strand
TGCAATTCGTGGCAAATTTCTCAGCTTGACCCTGCGAAATCCTAAAGAGCCAAAATAGGTTGACACTTTTGGCGCCTTGACAAATTATGCTGGCCGGGCAGCCACACTGGGGCGGAATAACTGATCCAACACTTCTGCCAATGAAGGCACATCTTCCACTCCCGCCAGTTCCAAAGGGCTTTTAGGGAATTCCAGGAAAATAATCATCCCATTTTCAACATAGCAAAAGTCATGGTAGCTCCGCACTTGAGCATGGTTGCTCGAGAAATGCTACAGCAACCTATTACGAGGGACTACATGTAGGGCAGGTTTCCATACCTGCCACTAGATGGCGGGTAAGAAACCCACCCAACACGCTGACCACGGTTGAATGATCATCTGTTTCCTCTCCGGCGCAGATAGTCTTCCAGCATGGAGATGATCTCAGACCATTGCCCCTCCTGCACCTCCCCTCCTTCCAGGCGCAGGTAATTGTCCACTACAGAAATGATCTCAGTCCGTCGCCTTGCCTTTTCCCCTCCTTCTGTCTGGTGCAAGTGGTCTTCCACGATGGCGACTATGGTAGCCCGTTGCTTCTCCTGCTCCGCCAGCCTCTTATGCTCCGCCAGCCTCTTATTTTGTCGGAACTCGTTCATCCGCGCGGCGATTGTGGCTTGAACTTCTTTGGGGTGAGCCACGTTATCAAAGGTGAACTCCCCTGCTTTGCCGGCCGTCTTCAGGAGCACATTGCCGAAATCCAACATCTTTGCGGTGAAACCGATCTGCTCCAGGCTCACATCCTGGATTGTGGCCAGATTGGCCTCCCGACGGTGCTCGAAGACAAAGGGCTTCTTCTCAATGTCAATGACGCGGTCCTTGGTCAAGATGTAGAGGTCATTGTGCCAATCAATAGTCTTGAAAGCAATCCAAATGGCGATGCCTGCTAGACCTAAGGCGAAGAGAACGTTCACCCAACCTGGATAGCTCAGACTGGTCAAGGCCCAGAGCCAGACGGTGGCCAGGACAAATATCGCCAACAAGGGAAGGATCAGGTCGCTGTTCAAGACCCACCAGTGCTTTCGCCAGATGATCACGCCCTCTTCTTCGGTCGGATAGGTGGGATAGAGCATCCGCCAGATTCCCCTCCCAGGGAGCCAGCGCCGAGGCTGTGAGGTAAGGTCTCCTTTTTTCGGAGGCAAGCCGGCCGACTCAAGAAGCAGTCGCTGAACATCGTGCGGCTTAGAGATAGCCTGGAACTTTATGGTGCCCGCATTGCTGGCTGTTTCGATGACCACGTCACCGAAATTGAGAACATTGGCAAAGGGATTGACGATCTCAATGGCTACGTCCTGAACCTTGTCCAGATACGCCTCCTTTCGCTCCTCAGAGAAAAAGTAGACTCTCTCGCGGTGGATGACTCGCTTGTTGGTGATAATGTACTGATCGTTTTCCCAATCCAAGGCTCTCCACACGATCCAGATGAGCGCAGGCGATATAATGACGAGCCAATAGGCGAGCCCTACCACTGAGGTTGGTTGTAGGATTGTAGTCATGGCCCAGGCAATCACCAGAGAGATGGGCAGTAAAAGAAGAGGTCGTCCCCCTATCCACCTGATGATCGTAAACCAATGCCTTCGCTCGTAGATGATGACTGTTTCATCATCCAATTGTCCAGAAAATCGAGGCTTCTCGATCATTGTTCCCTCCTGCCGCCTATAAGGATACTACCTGGATATTGTACCACATTGTTCGTTAGGTGAAAAGTTTGCGGCTTGGCAACTTTGTCCTCAATCGTTTTCTGAGGTATAATTGTTCTCAGAGCGCCGAGGGGAGTGTGAACCTTTTGGTCTGCGTGGTAGTATTACAGTTGAAATACGCCGCCTGGAAGCGAGAAGCTTGCCACGAATGCAGAATTAACACAGAGAATGGGAATCAGTGGAAATTCGTGGCAAAGAGGCGAGATCACTGAAGTAGGTGTTGCCAATAATGAAATCCGAATCGAGATTGCTAGAAGGATGGACGGTCCTTGTTTTGATAATCTGTATGCTCCTCAGCGTAGCCTGGCCTATCCGCACCGCCGAATGGGCCGAGGGCCTGGACATTCTATACTGGGTAGCTGTGGGCTCCGCGCTCGCTGGCTTCTTCCTGGCCAAGAGCCAATTCCCCGATGTGGTGGCCCATTTGTTCAGCCTGGTTTACGGGATAGCATGGGTGGCGTTCCTGGGGGGGAATCTCCTGGCCCCCCAGTTCACCTGGCGCGAGAAATTGATTGAGCTGGGGATTCGCATAAACGAGTGGCTGTGGACGGCCACGCAAGGCGGCACCAGCGAGGACAACCTCATGTTTGTCCTATTACTGGCTCTGATCCTTTGGCTGGCGGGCTATCTTTCCGCCTGGTACAATTTCCGCCAGCACAAGACCTGGGAATCGGTCGTCCCCTGTGGCCTGGTCTTGCTCTGGAATCTCTACTACGCCTCCCCACGGTTAGAGTTGTACTTGGTGGCCTATCTTTTCTTCGCGCTGCTTGTGGTGATGCACTCTAACCTCTCAATCCGAAAGCGAGAGTGGCGGATGGCCAGGATCAACTATAGCTCTGATATCGGCTTAGCCTTCCTTCGAGCCGGGGTTATCTTGTCCCTCGTGGTCATCACCTTCGCCTGGCTGACGCCCAGCGCTGCCGCTAGCCAGCGGCTCTCCGACGTAGGGGCGTTCCTGGAGGGACCCTGGCAGAAGTTGCAGGATAATTGGGGGCGCCTCTTTTCTGCGGTTAGATATTATGGCGCGGTCTATCCCAACCCCTTTGGCAATTCGCTGGGACTGACAGGACCCGTCCACCTCAGCGAAGCAGCCGTGATGGACGTGCAGGCCCCAATGGGACGATATTGGCGGGCGGCTGTCTACGATCAGTACACCGGCTCTGGTTGGCTCAATAACGATAAGGAGAGCATTGGCCTGGAAGCCGACGATTCCTCTCCTCTGGCGCTGCCCGAGTATGAGATGCGCCAGGAGATCACTCAAACTATCACCACATTTCTGCCTGGCAGGACCATGCTCTCTGCTGCCGCACAACCTCGCCGGGTGGATCTGCCGGCCTGGGCGGTGGTGAGTTATGTGCCCCCCCTTCCACCAGGCGAGGAGGCTGATTCCTACGCCAAGAAAGAAGATGTGATCACCCCCGTCTCGATGCTCTATAGCCGCTCCCGCCTGAAACAGGGCCAGAGCTACGCCGTCGTCTCTTCCATCTCCGGGGCCAACGAAGACACCCTGCGAACGGCCGGGGATGGCTATCCAGATTGGATCCGCGATCGTTACCTCCAGTTGCCACCGAGTCTACCCTTGCGCGTGCGCGATTTAGCGGAAGCGATCGCCGGCGGCACCCCCCCTAGGACCTTTGCCGATGGGCAGATAACCATCTTTGACCAAGAAGGTAGCGATTCCATCACATATTTGTCTAAGCCGATAGTGTCAATCTACAACAATGCCTACGACAAAGCCACCGCCCTGGAGAGCTACTTGCGAGAGATAGAGTACAACGAGTTGATCGAAGCGCCACCTGAGGGCCAGGACGGCGTGGATTACTTCCTGTTCGACGTCCGCGAGGGCTACTGCGACTATTATGCTTCGGCCATGGCCGTGATGGCCCGGGCGGTCGGCATCCCGGCGCGGGTGGCGGCAGGCTATGCCCAGGGTGAATACAATCCTGAGACGGAAGCCTACCGGGTGAGGGAAAAGGATGCCCACGCCTGGGTAGAGGTCTACTTCCCCCGCTTCGGTTGGGTGGAATTCGAGCCTACGGCTGCGGAGCCGCTCTTGGTTCGACCCAAGCCCCCCAAGGTCATTGATCCGTCGGAAGACCGCAGCGGATTCAGAGGGCCGGGCCATGAGGAGCCGATTCCGGATGACGATGTCTTCCCTGGAGATAGAGATAGGTCCATCGCCAGCCGAACCCCATGGAGACAGCAAGCAGTTCGCTGGTTGGGAGGCCTGATCCTGCTTGCGATACCGACGGGGTTGGCGGCATTCTGGGCCTGGCGCGAGCGTAAACAGAAGGGGTTGAACCTGGTGGAGCAAGTCTACGAGAGGCTGTGCAATTTTGCCCGGCGACTTGGCATCCAGTTTCAGCGACACCAGACGCCGTACGAGCACGCTGCCGCTTTGAGCACCGCCATACCTGAGGGGCAGGGCCTAGTACAGCGCATCGCCGATCTATACGTGAGGGAGCGCTTCAGTGGCAGGGAAGTCAGTGGACAGGAAGCTGGGGAGGCCTGGCAAAACCTGAGGCCCATTCTCTGGCGCAGTTGGCTGCGGCGGAAGCTGGAGAGGCTTCAACGTCGGGCCGCTTCCCGCATCCCTGGGCACTACTACAGATGATCAAGGGCAAACAAAAAGCCGCTTAGGTTTCGCGACCTGGCGGCTTTTTTCTTTGGACGACTCAATTCTTGACAAAATTGTATACCTAGTATATAATTATTTTCAGGAAGCAGATACTCCGTATACATTTTCTGGAGGAGCCGTGACTGTCAGACACACCCTATTGGCCCTGCTCAACCATACTCCTACTCATGGCTACGAGCTGCACAGATTGATGGAAACGGCCCTGGGCG
>CAYWWC010000340.1:0-4597 GCA_964461615.1 uncultured Anaerolineae bacterium | reverse complement strand
GCTCATCAGCCCCCAGTACGGGACGTACACCCCAACAGAACATTGTCAAACTACTCAGCCACCCCGCCAAATTCAAAATCGGACGCAGATGCCGCTTCGCTTACACGCAGATTTTCGCAGATAAGGTCGCTTCGCTTACAAAAAAATCAGCCCTTCGGCGAGATCGGGACAGGTCTGAGGGCCCGCAGCGCGGTGTTGACGCAGATCGCTTTTCATATTCATAATTGAAATGGACTTGAAACTCAAAACGTGGGCGACAACGCCAACTCCCCTTGCCAGCCAAGAGCGCCCACGCGCTTAAGGCTGGCTTTCTGCTTGACCAGAAAACTATCTGAGTGCATAATCGGCGCTATGGATAAGGAGCGCGTGATCAGCAAGGGGAGAGAGCTACCCTCCCATGATGATGCGGGAGGTGAATTGTGCTATCCAGAGGAGACTGGACCTCGAATAAGCCTTTGGATTCACAAGAGAGGGAAACAGGAGGGTAGAGCCGATGTTAAAAAAGGTGAGACAGGTGTTAGGCAACAGGGCAGCACTCGCTTTGATGGCTGGGGTCGTGTACCTTTTGGCCTTCATGCCGCTCTACCGTCTGGTAGGGACGACGTCTACCGTACTGGTCGGGCTGCCAGTGGTTGTGACAGAGGGGCTCTTTGGGATGTGGGCCGGGCTGCTCACCGGTCTGCTGGCTCTCCCACTGAGCGCGCTGTTTGTGACTCTGGCTGGGGGAGTGGGCTGGGACGTGGTGCTCCGAGGTCTGCCGGGCTTCTTTCTCATGATACTGGTCGGCGCTGTGGTCGGGCGGCAGCGTGACTTGCGTGAACAGGCGAGGTGGGAGATCGCCGAGCGTCAGCGAGTGGAGGAAGAACTGAGGAAACACCATGACCACCTGGAGGAACTGGTAGAGGAGCGCACAGCCGAGATCAGGCGGGCCAACGAAGAACTTGAAGCAGAGATAGCCGAGCGCAAGCGGGCGGGGGAGGCGTTGCGGCAGCACACCGCCCAGTTGGAGGCGCTACGGCATCTGGGGCTGGAGCTCACCGCCCAGTTAGATCTGGACGCTCTTCTCCACTCCATCGCCTCGCGAGCGGTTGAACTGTCGGGAGGCACCTCGGGGGGCCTCTTTCTCTATCGGCCGGAGCGGGACGTGATGGAGTGGACTGTGGCAATCGGTGTCAATCCGGCAACCATCGGGGCCGTCCTCCACCGGGGCGAGGGTCTCTGCGGCAGAGTCTGGGAGACCTGTGAACCGCTCATCGTGGACGACTATCATCAATGGGAGGGGCGGGTGGCTGGCTTTGAGGGCCTGCCCTTCGCGGCGGTCATGGGTGTGCCGGTCCACTGGGGCGAGGAGGTACTGGGGGTGCTGGAAGTTGATGTAGCTCCCCCGCGCACCTTCTCCCCGGCCGACGCCGAATTGCTGAGCCTATTTGCCACCCAGGCCGCCATAGCCATCCGCAACGCCCGGCTGTACGAGCAGGCGCAGAGGGAGATCACAGAGCGCAAGCGGGCGGAGGGGGCTCTGCGGGAGAGCGAGCAATGGCTCTCCACAATGCTGAGGAGCATTGGCGATGCAGTGATTGCTACCGATGCCAAGGGGTTTGTGACCCTCATGAATCCCATTGCCGAAGACTTGACCGGCTGGAACGAGATAGAGGCTGTGGGCAAGCTTTTGGAAGACGTCTTCAACATCATCAACGAGCAAACAGGAGAACGGGCCGAGAATCCCGTGGCCAGGGTGATCCGAGAAGGCGTGGTGGTGGGTTTGGCCAATCATACGGTGTTGATAGCCAAAGACGGAATGAGATGGCCCATTGCCGACAGCGGGGCGCCGATGAGAGGCGAGGAAGGAAAGATCATTGGCACTGTCTTGGTCTTCCGCGACATCACCGAGCGCAGGCGGACGGAGCAGGCGTTAGCACAACGGGTACAGGAATTGGAACGCTTCAACCGTCTGGCTGTCGGGCGCGAGTTGCGCATGATCGAGCTCAAGCGCCAGATCAACGAGTTGTCCGAGCAGTTGGGAAAGGAACCGCCTTATGACGTCTCGTTTGTTGAAGAGAACATGGTAGGGGGTGCGTGAATGAAAGAGGGGGCATAGGACAAATCCGACCGCAGCGGTCGAATAACAGCTCATAGCAGAAGCTCAGCAAGAACAAGACCTGCAAGGAGGCGAAACGATGAAAGAAGAGAAATTCAAAATCTGGTGGGATGAGGAGGAAGAGATCGCCAGGGCTTGTGCATTTGGTGTGCTTGATGAGAAAGCGGCTGAGGGAATCAGGCAAGAGACCATGAGAATCGCGGAGGAGCATGGTGACGGAATAAACTGGCTCGTTGATTTGAGCCAGATGACGAAAGCAACATCGGCAGCAAGGAAGATCCTGGCCCAGGCGACGGGGCATCCCAAGCATCCACAAATACGCCTTTGCCAGCGCGTCAGTCTTCATCCGAACAGTGGCCAACTTCATTTCGGCAGCAGCCGGTCAGAAGAACGCGAGACATTTCGCCAGCGAGGAACAGGCCTTGACATGGCTGAAAGGAGAGTGAAAACCATGAAATCCGATCAAGAAATAAAACAAGCCTATGACGTGTTCGTGGATGATGAGGGCATCCTCAATCTGGTCACTCTTGGGGTGATTAGAGAACCAGAGTCGAATACCCGCCAGGCAGAATTGATACAGCAAGACGTGATGAGGATATTGGATGAGGATCCTCACAAAGAATACGACATGATCGTCAATCTCTTGCCTCTGGGGAAAGGGGGATATGCCTCGAGTAGAGCCAGAAAAATCTACTTGCAGATCTCTTCCCACAGACAAATAAGAAGATTCGCTATAGTGGGAGGAAGCGTGTTTGTCAGGACAATGGCTGGCTTTTTCATTCATGCTGCTGGCAAAGGCGGACACATGAAATGGTTCGCCGATAGAGAAGACGCCGCTAACTGGCTGAAGGAGGGTACAGAAAATGACTAGATCGGAAATGGAAGAATACAAGGGATATGTTTCAGCTCGATTGAGCCAGTTGTCTCCATTCATGCAAAGTTATGCCCTGGGTGATTTCTCAGAAACCATTGAAATCCCAGAAGAAGAGGACGAATTCAGCGAACTACTCGTGGGATTAGTCTTAATGGTGGATGATATCAAGGAGCTTGTCAGCGAGAAAGAAGACAAAATCACCAAACTCGAGCAGACGGAGCAGGCACTGCGGGAGAGCGAGGGATGGCTGTCCACAACGCTGAGGAGCATTGGCGATGCAGTGATCGCTACGGATGCCCAGGGGCTTGTGACCCTCATGAACCCTGTGGCCGAGGAGTTGACCGGCTGGGACGAGGCAGAGACCGTGGGCCAGCCTCTGGAGGACGTCTTAACCATCATCAACGAGCAAACAGGAGAACGGGTCGAGAGCCCTGTGGCCAAAGTGCTGCGAGCGGGCGTCACCGTGGGTTTGGTCAATCACACGGTGTTGATAGCGAAGGACGGGACGAGGCGGCCAATTGCTGATAGCGGAGCGCCGATGAGAGACGAGGGAGGGAAGATCATTGGCACGGTGCTGGTCTTCCGCGACATCACCGAGCGCAGGCAGGCGGAGGAGGCGCTACGTATAAGCGTAGCGCGAGGTCGCGCCGTCCTAGACGCGATGCCGGATTTGATGTTTCAAATCAGCAAGGAAGGCATCTTTCTGGATTACAAAGCAGCGGGGGGTGAGGGACTGGCATTACCTCCCAGTGTATTCTTGGATAAGAACGTGCATGATGTGATGCCGCCAGAATTCGCTCAGCAGGCCATGAGCCACGTGGAGCAAGCACTGCACACGGGTGATGTACAAAGCTTTGAGTATCAGCTTCCAGTTCCGTTCCCTGACGGCGACTTGAGCAACTTCGAGGCTCGACTTGTTGCCAGCGGCGAAGATGAAGTCCTGATCATTGTACGTGACATCACCGAGCGCAGGCAGGCGGAGGAGGAGCTGGCGCAACGGGTAGAGGATCTTGAAAGCTTCAACCGTTTGGCCGTCGGGCGCGAGATGCGGATGATCGAGCTCAAGCGTCAGATCAACGACTTGTCTGAGCAGTTGGGAAAGGAGGTGCCTTACGATGTTTCGTTTTTGGAGGAATGAGACCAGACCTGGTGGGTTTTGACCAAATCTGTCGGGTCTCATGACAAGAAAGGGGCGGAAAAAGATGAAAACGATAGTTAGGTTCTCAGCAGTGTTGCTCTTGGCTATTGTCTTCTTGGCTGCCTGCCAACCGCAGGAGGTCGAGAAGCCACCCGATGAGGTGACAGTACAGCTCAAGTGGGTGCATCAGGCTCAGTTCGCCGGCTTCTATGCCGCCGACAAAAAGGGGTTCTATGCCGAGGAAGGTATTGATGCCACCCTCAACCCTGGCGGCGTCCACCTATCTCCTGACAAGGTGGTTGCTGACCTCGTCGGCGGCGAGATCGATTTTGCCATAGCTGGCGGCGATCAGCTCCTGGCAGCCAGATCCCGGGGCGAACCCGCAGTTGCCATCGCCGTAGTCTTCCGGAGAAATCCGTACGTCTATGTCAGTCTCAGGGAATGTTTAGCAGTGTGAGTGACGCCGAATAAGTCGATTCCGCATTTA
>CAYWWC010000339.1:0-4607 GCA_964461615.1 uncultured Anaerolineae bacterium | reverse complement strand
CTGTGACATTGCCCACCGATTGAGCTTTAATGGCCGAAACGAAGATCAAGGCCAGAAGGTGATTGAAAGCAGATGGAAAGCAGATTTGACAATCTGCCGGATTATGGTATAATGTCCGCATCTTGTAAAGGAGGTATGACATGCGCAATGTAAGAATGTTCGTCGCTAGCCTGTTTCGGCTGCGTGATAACAACGCAGATTACGTGTTGCCTTGTCGTAGTGCGCCTCCTCACAAAAGGTTGTGGTAGTGATACCGCAGGCCGTGGGTGCACACGACACCCACGGCCTTTTTTATTTCATCCCAACGTTTCTCTGTAAGGCCGGGGGCATTGTTCTCGGCCTTGTTTTTTTGTTGGCCGGAGTTCGTAGATTCGTAGACTAGTAAATTCGTAGGTTCGTAAATTCGTAAATTCGTAAATTCGTAAATTCGTAAATTCGGGAGTCACGAGTTTACGAATTCCGAATCTACGAATCCCGAATGATCTAGAGGAGGTACCAGACCATGTCCGTACCTGTAACCAAGTTCGATTTCAAAACCGCTGTTTCTGACAAGCGCCTGGTTGGTTTGTGGCGCATGTTGACCGGCTTTCGCCTGGCCTACCTGGGGGCGGTGCTCAGCGTGGGCATAGCGGCCGTTCTTCGAACGGGCAATTCGCTATTGCTACGCTATTTCGTGGACGACGTCCTGGGACAGGGAAGGTTTGATCGCACCTTGCCCTTCGACGGGCTCAGGACTCTACCGCTCATCGGGTTGGGCTTTGTGGCCCTGGCGTTGGGACAAGGGGCGTTCTCCTTTTTCAGCGGCAGGTTGAGCGCGTGGACGGCGGAGGGGATCACACGGCGTCTGCGCAATTACCTGTACGACCACATCCAGCGGATGTCGTTTACCTATCACGACCAGGCGAAGACCGGCGAGCTGATCCAACGCACCACCTCGGACGTTGACGCGCTGCGCCGCTTCTTTGCCGACCAAGCCATCGGCGCGGGGCGCATCGTCTTGCTATTTGCGGTCAACTTTGCGGCTCTGCTGAGCCTGAACACGCGACTGGCGCTGCTCTCGGTGGTGGTGGTGCCGCTGATCGTGGTCATGTCGCTCGTTTTCTTCAGAAAGATCTCACAGGCTTATGAGGCTTTTCAGGAGCAGGAGGCGAAGCTTTCGACCACTTTGCAGGAGAACCTGACCGGAGTGCGGGTGGTCAAGGCTTTTGCCCGGCAGTCCTACGAGCGGGACAAGTTCGAGCAGGATAACTGGGAGCAGTTCCGGCGTGGCCGGTGGCTGTTGACGCTGCACTCAATGTTCTGGCCAAGCTCGGACATCCTGTGTGGCGCCCAGATGCTGGGGGCTTTCGTGGCCGGCGCGTTGATGGCCATCAACGGCACGATCTCAGTGGGCACCTACCTGGCTTCCACCGGGTTGATCATCTGGCTGATCTGGCCCATGCGCAACCTGGGGCGGCTGATCGTGCAGATGTCTACCGGGCTGGTGTCGTATAACCGCGTGGTCAAGCTGATCAAAGAGGAGCGCGAACCCCTGGACGAGGGTACGTACAGGCCATCTGGCAACGTGCGGGGGGAGATCGTCTTCCGTGACATTTGCTTTGAATACGCCGCCCCCCTTTCATCCCCCCAAACAGGGGGGAAAACCCTTTCATCCCCCCAGACGGGGGGGAAAGAGGGGGGGAGCGCGGTGCTGAAGGACATCAGCTTCCGCTGTGAGCCGGGGCAGGCCGTGGCCTTGCTCGGTTCGACCGGTTCGGGCAAGACGACGCTGGTCAACCTGCTGCCCCGTTTCTACGAGTACACCGGCGGCAGCCTGACCCTCGACGAGGTGGAGCTGAAGGAGTACCCCCGCCACTTCCTGCGACGACAGATCGGTATCGTGGAGCAGGAACCGTTTCTGTTCTCCCGCACCATCCGCGAGAACATCACCTACGGGGTGGGGCGAGCCGTCTCTGACGAGGAGGCCGAAGCCGCTGCTAGGGCAGCGGCCATCCACGACGTTATAACCTCGTTCCCCGATGGCTACAACACCCTGGTGGGTGAGAAGGGTGTCACGCTCTCCGGAGGGCAGAAACAGCGCGTCGCCATCGCTCGCACGCTGCTGAAAGACCCGCGCATCCTGATCCTGGACGACGCCACGTCGTCGGTTGATACGGAGACCGAGGGCGAGATCCGCGGAGCGCTGCAACACCTGATGCAAGGCCGCAGCACGTTCATCATCGCCCACCGCATCCAGAGCGTGATGAACGCCGACTTGATCCTGGTACTTGACCAGGGCCAGATCGTGCAACGCGGGACGCACGACGAGTTGATGGCGCAAGAGGGCATCTACCGTCAGATCTACGACGTGCAGGCTCGCATCGAGGACGAGTTGGAGAAGGAGATTGGTCAGACTCCCGAGGTCTGGGAGACTTCGGAAGTCTGGGAGCCCCTGGAGGTTTTCGAGAAGGAGTTAGTCCATGTCACACTTTGAATTTGAAGAAGAAGAATTCACGGCTGAGTTCAACGGCAGAACCGTTCTGCGCATTCTGGCCCAGACCAAGCCCCATTGGCCGTGGCTGATCGGCTTTCTGCTGTCCATTGCGTTTGTGTCGCTGATGGACTCGTACCTCACCTTCCTCAGCAAACGGATCGTGGACGAAGGCATCCTGGCAGGCAATAGAGCCGCGCTCACGCAGATCGTCACCACCTACGGTTTGTTGATTGTGGTGTCATCTGTTGGTGTATTCGGCTTCATCTTCCTGGCCGGCGTCCTGGGGGAGCGCATACGGTACGATCTGCGAAAGAAGATGTTCGACCATCTACAGGAGCTGTCGTTCTCCTACTTCGACCGCACGCCGGTGGGATGGATCATATCTCGCGTCACGTCCGATTCGGGCCGCGTTGCCGAGTTGGTGACCTGGGGGCTGCTGGACGTCACCTGGGCGCTGACAGGCATCGTCTCCGCGTTCTACTTCATGCTACGCATCAACTGGAGACTGGCCCTGATCGTGTTCGCCGTCATCCCGGTGCTGGTGGTCGTGGCGTCCTTGTTCAAGAAGAAGATCATCGTGGAGTACCGGCTGGTGCGCAAGATCAACTCCAAGATCACGGGGGCCTACAACGAGAACATCCAGGGCGTGCGCGTGGTGAAGGCCCTCTGCCGCGAGGAGGAGAACCTGCGCGAGTTCGACGAGCTTACGGGCGAGATGTACCGATCGTCCTACCGGGCGGCCTGGCTCTCCGCGCTGTTCCTGCCGCTGGTGCAGTTGATCAGCGCAGTGGCGTTGGGCAGCGTCGCCTGGTACGGCGGCTTGCAGGCCCAGGTAGGCAGCATGACCATTGGCGGCATCCAGGCTTTCGTCTCGTACATCACGTTCATGCTCTGGCCTGTCCAGGACTTGGCTCGTGTGTACGCCGAAATGCAACACGCCATAGCCTCGGCCGAGCGCGTCTTTTCACTGATTGACTCCGTGCCCGAGGTGACCGACCGGCTTGGCGCGATTGATCCGGGCACTATCCGGGGCGACATCGAGTTCGACCACGTGGACTTCTACTACGCCCCCCCTTCATCCCCCCCAACGTTGGGGGGGAAAGAGCCTTCATCCCCCCCAGAGTTGGGGGGGAAAGAGGGGGGGAAGCTGGTGCTGCAGGACTTCACGCTGACGGTGAGGCGCGGCGAGACCATCGCGCTGGTGGGGCCGACGGGCGGGGGGAAGTCCACCATCGTCAACCTGGTGTGCCGCTTCTACGAGCCTCAGGCGGGCGTCATCCGCATCGGCGAGCGGGACTACACCGAGCTGTCGCTGCACGCCATCCAGTCGCGCATCGGCGTGGTGCTGCAGACGCCGCACCTGTTCTCCGGCACGATCCGCGAGAACGTCCGCTACGGGCGGCTGGACGCCACGGATGAGGAGATCGAGGAGGCGGCCAGACTGGCCGGTGCGCATGACTTCATCGTCACGCTGGAAAAGAGCTACGACGAGGAGGTGGGCGAGGGCGGAGTGCTGCTGTCGGTCGGACAGAAGCAACTGGTCAGCCTGGCGCGGGCGATCCTGGCGCAGCCGGAGATCTTCGTTATGGACGAGGCCACCAGTTCGGTGGACACGCTGACCGAGGCACTGATCCAGCGGGGAATGGAGGCGCTGATGAGAGATCGCACCAGCTTCGTCATCGCCCACCGTCTCTCGACCATCAGGCGGGCGGACCGGATCCTGGTCATCGAGGACGGGCGCATCGCGGAGATGGGCACCCACGCCGAGCTACTGCGCGCCCAGGGTCACTACTACCGACTGTACACTAAGCAGTTCAGGCGCGAGTTGGAGCAGGAGTACGACGTGTTCAAAGTGCCCAGCCTGGTAGCGGCTTGATGTGAGGTACAAGTAACGAGGCAATAAGGCAACGAGGCAACGAGGGCCTCTTGCCTACACCTCAGCCGAACGGTAGCGGCTTGATGGGTTGTCTACCGTTTGCGCGTAAGGTCGTTCTCTGATATAATGTGTGGGAGGATGGCAAAGTGACCGGATCTGACAAGAGATGGACAGTTCAGGACCGATATGGAAACTCCATCTATTTCGACAATGGCACATTATGGTGGTGCGTTTGCGTTATGTGTCGCTCTCTGACGT
>CAYWWC010000338.1:4305-4614 GCA_964461615.1 uncultured Anaerolineae bacterium | reverse complement strand
AGTTCTGGGTGACGGTGTGGTGGACGATGATCTTGTGCACGGGATGATACTCAGGCGACCAGGTCATGTAGCTCTCGCTGGCACCCCAGCCAGAGCGGGGTATGATGGATGGTTGGGGCACGCCCTGAGCTGAGACCTCACCCCGCGCCGTCGCCTTGGCCTCGGCCAGATCGGGGCCAGCGGTGGAATCTATGTAGGTGAGGGTGATCTCCGACAGCTCTGGGAGGTGCCCCCCCCCCCCCCCCCCCCCGGCCCGGGGGGGGGGGGCGGGTGGCCACCCCGTGGGGGGGGGGGGTAGGGGGGGGGTGT
>CAYWWC010000338.1:0-4295 GCA_964461615.1 uncultured Anaerolineae bacterium | reverse complement strand
GCCGGGGCCCCCCCCCCCCCCCCCCCCCCCCCCCCCCCGGGGCTACCCCCAAACCCCCCCCCCTGGGGGGGGGGGGGCTGGGGGGGGGCCCGTCTTCTGTGGAGAGCCCCCCCCCTCCCAGCCTCCCCTTGTCAGGGGGAGGGGGCAGAGTTCCCCTCCCTGGGAGGGAGGGGTTAGGGGAGGATGAGCTTTCTAAGGTCAAACGATACTGAAGATAATGTCCTCCTTCAGTCATGATAAGGTTCCCGCCGTAGAAGCGTCCGTCCTGACTCTGCTCGACCTCGACGATGTCCTGCCAGGGCGACCAGGCCGCTCCACCCGAGCTGATGCGCACCTCAACGGCCAGTTGCACGTTGGGAGGCACGTCGGCCGACCAGTGAACCCCCACAGCATTGAAGGGAAAATCAGTTGAGCCGACGGTGGAGGTAAACACCCCCATCGTCTCTCCCGCCGCCAGGCACAACTCGCCATCCCCCTCTCGCGTCACCTGGATGCCCTGGCTGGTCCCAGCCTCGAAGTCCGCCGCCGAGGTCTGCACCCACTCGCCGCCGGGTGTGGGTGCCTCCCGAGCGGTGTCCTGAGGCGCTGGGCTGAGCCTGTCAAAGCCTTGTCGAAGGGCAGTGGGGGGGTAGATGGCTTCTGCGATGAGGGCCATAAGCAAGATGGCTACAATAATTAGGCCGCTGACTACGTTTTTCATAACGTCACTCCCTGAGACGCACGTCCAAAGCCGTGTGGCGATGGGCAATCTTGTTGTTGCGGACGGCGATGGCGATGGCCTTCCTCGTACCCACCAGCACCACCAACTTCTCAGCCCGAGTCATCCCCGTGTACAGGAGGTTGCGCTGCAACATGAGGTAGTGCTGCGTCAGAACGGGCATGACTACCGCCGGGTACTCGCTGCCTTGACTTTTGTGGACACTTATGGCGTAGGCGTGAACCAGCTCGTCCAGGTCGCTGAAGTCGTAGGGCACGGGGCGGTTGTCTATGTTCACCAACATGATCTGGTTCTCCAAATCAAGGCCCACCACCCGGCCGATGTCGCCGTTGTAGACCTCTTTGTCGTAGTTGTTGCGCGTCTGCATCACCTTGTCGCCCAGGCGAAAGACGCGGCCCGCGACCCGTCGCTCGCCTTTGGCCAGGCTGGGGGGATTGAGGGCCTCCTGCAGGCAGACGTTGAGGTTCGACACCCCCACCGTCCCCCGATACATGGGCGAGAGCACCTGGATGTCGTCAAACGAATGATAGCCAAACTTGCGCGGGATGCGCGTCTTCACCAGGTCAACAACCAGATCAGCCGCTTTCTTGGGGTCTTCCTCGATGAAAAGGAAGAAGTCCGTGACTCCTTTGGCGAACAGGGGCATAAGGCCGCGGTTGATGCGGTGGGCGTTGGCCACGATCAGGCTGCCTTCGGCCTGGCGGAAGATCTCCTCCAGCGTGACCACGGCTGCCTGGCCCGAGGCGATGATGTCCCGCAGCACGTTGCCCGCTCCCACGCTAGGCAACTGATCCACGTCGCCGACCAGCAGCAGATGGCTGGCCGGGTCGATGGCCTTGAGCAGGTGGTTGGTTAAGAGGAGGTCGAGCATGGAGGCTTCGTCCACGATGACCATGTCCGCTTCCAGCGGGCGGGCCTCGTTTCGCTGAAAACTGAAACCCTTCTGGGGCGAGAATTCCAGCAGGCGATGCACGGTTTTGGCCTCTCGCCCGGTGGCTTCGCTCAGGCGCTTGGCCGCCCGGCCAGTGGGGGAAGCCAGAGCACAAGAGTGGCTCCTGGCCTCCAGCAGGCGGATGATGGTTCGCACCGTGGTGGTCTTGCCCGTGCCGGGGCCGCCGGTGAGCACCGTCGCCTTGTTGGTCAAAGCCGTTTGCACCGCCTCTTGCTGCCTGGCGTTGAGGGGCTGACTTGCCCGCTCCGCCAGGTGAGCAAACACCCGCTCCCAGTTGGCCGTCTGGTAGAAAGCCAGCCGGCTGCGCGCGACGTTGATGAGCGTCCGCAGGCGGTTGGCTACCCCCACCTCGCCGTAGTAGAAAGGCAGCAAGTAAACGGCCTTCTCCTCTCTGATGGCAACCCCTGGCTGATCCACGTTGGAGTAGGCTATATCCTCACGGTGTACCTGCTCCTCTTCCTCCAACCGGACCACACCCGTCTCGACCAGATCCGCAGGTACGTCCAGTATCTCGGTGGCCTCCTTGATCAACCTCCCCTGCGGGGCGTAGACATTTCCTTCGTCAACAAACTGGCCCAGTACGTAGGCGATGCCGGCGGCCACCCGCTGCGGCGAATCGGTGGGCAGCCCCATTTTGCGGGCGATCTTGTCGGCGGTGAGGAAGCCGATGCCGTAGATGTCGCGGGCCAGGCGGTAGGGGTCCTCCCGCACCACGTCCAGGGCCGCATCGCCGTAGTGCTTGTAGATCTTCACCGCCAGGGAAGTGCTCACGTCGTGGCTCTGGAGGAAGAGCATCACTTCCTTGATGCTCCGCTGTTCCTCCCAGGCCTGCGTGACCATCTCCACCCGCTTCTTGCCCACCCCCAGCACCTCGCGCAGGCGGCGGGGATGGTGCTCGATGATGTCCAACGTATCCAGCCCAAAGTGCTTGACGATGCGCCTGGCCGTAACCGGCCCGATGCCCTTGATCAGACCTGAGCCGAGATACTTGCGGATGCCCTCCACCGTGGCTGGCAGCACCGTCTGGTAGTTGATCACCTTGAACTGGCGGCCGTGCTTGGGATGGGTGGTCCAAAAACCTTCCAGGCGCAAGCTCGCCCCCGCGTTCACGCTCATCAGATTGCCCACCACCGTGACCAGATCGCCTCGCCCCTCCGGCTGAAAGCGGGCCACGGTGTAGCCGTCCTCTTCGCTATAGAAGGTGATGCGCTCGACGGTGCCTTTTAGCTCTTCCTGCACAGGCTCCTCTCCCCTACGAAAAGCTGTCTCTATGATACCAGAAGTGGAGAAAAAAGGGAAGCCTGGGCGAAAAGCCACCTACGTGAACTGCGCGGGTGGCTTCTTGTCTTGCCAAACGAGCCGAAGTCTGGTATACTTACTCAGCAGCCCAAGGGGGTTACAGAGTCACGGAGGAGAAAGCCCATGTTGCAGCAATTGACCATTACAACCACTGACAAAATAATGCTCAAGCCGCTAGTGGAATCAGCCATTGAGAATGAGAAAAAGATGCTCGCTCTCGGCATAGAGCGCACCCGGAAACGACTCGCCGAGTTCGAGCAGCAATTCGGCATGTCCTCGGCAGAATTTGAGCGCCGCCTCAATGTGCTCGAACTGACAGAGACAGTTGAATTCACGGACTGGCGGATGGAAGTCGGGATGATGCGTCTGCTTGAAAGCCAGTATCGGTCCTTGCGGGAGGCACGACTTGATTGAGGCATACCTGCAGTCGCTGTTGGATGCCGTCGCAGCGTCGCCCATTGTGCGCGCCTCCAATGTCACCCTCGACAAGCGCACACTGTACGCTTATCACTACCAGGCCGCCGACGCTGCCTTGATCTTCCGCTACGACGACACACCGCATCACCCTGGTCTGAGCACTTTTCCACATCATAAGCACGCCGGCAGTGAGACACACGTCATTCCGGCCACACCGCCTGATCTGCCCACTGTGATGCAGGAGATTGAGGCTATTCACCCGCTAACGTCTTAACATCCTGCTGAAGATGTTGTTCAAGTGTCACACTGTCGGCAACCTATCAACTAATAGCACAGTAAGGGGATCACAGAGTCGTGGCTCTGGCAATCCCAACACCTACTCCTGAATGGCCCAGGAGATGGGATGAGCACAAAGCCGCTTCCTGGTCAAGTGGGGGCGGCTTGTTTTCAGTTGACGATTTTGTGAAGTTTTGACTTCTATAGCAATAGTGGTAACTACTCAGGCACTACAAGCAGTGCTTGGCAAGGCAAATACCTACTACATATGGGGGTGTCCGATAATCCTTTATCGACTTGACCACAATATATAGGGGCCATGCGCGGCTTAAGCACTATATGTTGTGGTGATAGCCTGAGTAGTTACCAATAGTGTTATAATATGGGTAGGCTGATGACCAAAGAGACGATTGGCTGGAAGATTGAGTTTTTTGCCACTGTGCGCGGCAAGAGCCCGGTAGTTGAATTCATTGACGGACTGCAGGCCAGGGAGCGGGCAAAAGTACGCTATCACCTAAAACTGTTACGTGACTTCGGGATAGATCTGCGAGAGCCTCATGCTAAGCCACTAAAGGGACATAATTCGACAATGGCACATTATGGTGGTGCGTTTGCGTTATGTGTCGCTCTCTG
>CAYWWC010000337.1:0-4617 GCA_964461615.1 uncultured Anaerolineae bacterium | reverse complement strand
GCGAACGTAGAGGCAACGGATAAACAGCGGATAAACGGATGTAAGGCGCAAAATGGGTTGTCAGATTTGTCGTGGTGGGGTATGTATGAAGAGTTATTGGGAGCGAAAGAAGAAGAGGCCCGCAGCGTAGCCGATTTCGTCAGGGCGGCCGTAGTAGAGAAGCTCGCCAGGTTGCGCTGGCAGCGCAACCTGGAAGATTTGCGACGGGAGATCAGGGAAGCTGGCGGCTTCGAGCTGAAAGGCAGTAAGGAGGAGGTCATTGAGCGTCTCAGAGAGACTCGGCGCGAGATTTTTGAGACCGAGTACGCTCATCTGTATAGATAGCAATCAGTTCATTTTCGGCCTCAGCGAGACAGATGAGGATTCTGTGGCGTTCCTGAACCTCCTCACATCCCGTCCCAAAGTTGACTTTTTCCCACAGTTGTTATATCCTTTAGACTGCTTTCAAATCAACATCAAAGGAGATGAATTATGAGCACAAAAAACATCCAGAAGATGAAGCAAGCTCACAAGGTGCTGGCCGAGTTCGATTATGAGTTGGGCAAAGTCGAGAAGGGCTATACCGACCGCACCCTCTACGTGAACCTCTCCAACAACGCTATCGCCAGCAAGCCGGTGACCCAGCAGATGAAGGACGTCTTCACCGGCGGCAAGGGCTTTGGCCTGTGGCTGCTTTGGAATGGGGTCACGGGCGACACGAAGTGGAACGACCCGGAGAACGAGATCGTCATCGCTTCCGGCCCCATCGGCGGGACCACCCAGTACCCCGGCTCTGGCAAATCGCTGGTGGTGAGCATTTCTCCCATGACCCACTCGGTGATAGACAGCAACGTAGGCGGCCACTTCGGCCCGCTGCTCAAGTTCGCCGGGTGGGACGCCCTCGAGATCCAGGGCCAGGCCGAGAAGAATGTGATCGTCTTCATTGACGGGAACACAGGGAAGGTTACCATTGAGGAAGCGCCTGAAGAAGCCATAGACAGCCACCTCATTGGCGAACAAATGATGGAGATGTTCGCCGAAACCGAACGGGAGAAGCGTGACATCTCGACCGTCTCGGCGGGAAGCGGCGCCGACCACGCTCTCTTCGGCTGCCTCAACTTCAGTTGGTACGACGTGCGCCGCAAGGGCGTGCGCTTTAAGCAGGCCGGGCGGGGCGGCATCGGCACGGTGCTCAGGAATAAGAAGATCAAGGCGCTGGTGGTCAAGTACAGCGGCGGGAAAGCGGTTGCCAACAATCCTGCCGACAGAAAGCGCGTCATCAGCGTGGGCGCCAGGATCAACCAGGAGATACGCGATTACGATGCGGTGCAGAACAAAATGCGCAACACGGGCACGGCTTTCCTGACCACGATCATGAACGACTACGACCTCTTGCCTGTGCATAACTTCAGGTTTGGCGCACACCCGGAGGTCGAACGGCTATCGAGGGAAGTGTGGGAAAGCAAGTTTACCCAGGGCCTACCCAACGGATGCTGGCTTGGCTGCACCCTGAGTTGCTCCCAGGCCGTGGACGGATACACGCTCAAGACGGGGCCATACAAAGGACAGGTGGTGATAGTTGATGGCCCAGAGTACGAGACTATCGCCGGCTGTGGCTCCAACTGCGGCACCTTCGATCCTGACGCGATCCTGGAGATCAACTTCTACTGCGACACCTACGGTCTGGACACCATCTCCTTCGGCACCTCGACTGCCTTCATCATGGAGTGCTATGAAGCTGGCATCCTCAACCAGGAAATCACCGGCGGGCTGGAGCTGAATTTCGGCAACACCGACGCCGCCATCGAGCTGCTGCACCAGATAGGGCGAGGCGAGGGGTTCGGGGTCATCGCCGGACAGGGCATCCGCCGCATGAAGCAGATCTTCGCTGAGGAGGTCGCTTCGCTTACAGGCGGCGATCTCCAGTTTATGCAGGACATCGGGATGGAGGCCAAGGGGCTGGAATACTCGGAGTACGTGACCAAGGAATCCCTGGCTCAACAGGGCGGCTACGGGCTGGCCAGCAAAGGGCCGCAGCACGACGAAGCCTGGCTGATCTTCATGGACATGGTCAACAACCAGTTGCCCACCTTCGAGGACAAGGCGGAGGCGCTGCACTACTTCCCCATGTGGCGCACCTGGTTCGGGCTGTGCGGACTGTGCAAGCTGCCCTGGAACGATATCTCGCCGCCGGACAACGCCGAGACCGACGAGCCGGCCAAGGTGCCAGAGCACGTGCAGAACTACGTGGAGCTCTTCTCCGGCGTGACCGGACGCGAGGTGACCAAGGAAGGCCTCATCACCATGTCCGAGCAGGTGTACAACTTCCAGCGCGTCTTCAACCTGAAGATGGGGTTCGGCGCCCGCGAACATGACGCCATCCCCTACCGCTCTGTGGGGCCGGTGACGGTCGAGGAATACGAATCGCGTGTAGAGCGATACGACAAGCAGCTCAAGGAGTTGGTGGGATTCGACCCCGAAGGCAAAACCACTCGGCAGAAGATGACGGCCCTGCGAGCACACCGAGAGGAGCAGTACGAGCTGCTGACGGATGCCGTCTACAAGCGTCGTGGCTGGACGCCCAACGGCATCCCCACGCTGGAGACTCTCAAGCGGCTGCACATTGACCTCCCCGACGTGGTGGAACTTGTAAAGCGACACATAGGCTAGAGCAGGATGATACGGATTAATAACAAGTTCGACGTCGAGTGGCGAGAGGGAATGACGGTGAACTCCATCTTGGAGGTTCTCAAGTTCACCTTCCCGATGATCATAGTCTCAGTGAACGGCAGGGTCGTCCCCAGGAGCGAGTACGGAACGAAGGCGATTGAGGACAACGACGAGGTCAAGGTCATTCACCTAATCGCCGGTGGCTGATGACGTGCATGACACGTGCTCTGAGGCCCATCCCCGGGCCGTCTGTAGCGCGACACTCGTCCAGACACGGCCCGGGGACGGGCCTTCGAGCCTGCGGGTGCAGGAATTGCTCCAAAGTCTCGTTGTAGCACTAACAAGGCAACGAGAAACGAGTGAGATGAGTGATGAGGAACGAGGAATAAGTAACGAGGGCGACGCCCCTCCGTTGCCTTTTGCTCGCTACCCCGTTACTACTATTATATCAAGGAGGATATGAGATCAACATGGTCAACAAATCGCAACTACCTGGTTCCAAAGCCAAGGCATGGGTCGAGAAGGATACGGCTGCCATCTCCCCTTCTTATACCCGCTCCTACCCCTTTGTCATGGATTACGGCCAGGGCTCAGAGGTCTGGGACGTGGACGGCAACCGATTCATTGATTTCAATGCCGGCATCGCGGTCACGGCCACGGGCCACGCCCATCCGACTGTGGTCAAGGCCATCCAGGAGCAAGCCGCGAAGTTCATCCACATGTCCGGGACGGACTTCTACTACCCAGTCCAGATCAAGCTGGCGGAGAAGCTCAATGCTCTGGTCCCCATTGAAGAGGAGACCCAGGTCTTCTACACTAACTCAGGCGCCGAAGCGGTGGAGGCGGCTTTCAAGCTAGCTCGCTACTACACGGGACGGCCCCGTATGCTGGCCTTCGTCGGCGCCTTCCATGGCCGCACCATGGGGGCATTGTCCCTGACGGCATCGAAGTACGTGCAGCGCAAGGGCTTCGCGCCCCTGGTGCCGGGGGTGACTCACGTGTACTACCCCTACTGCTACCGCTGCCCCTTCAACCTGGAGCATCCATCCTGCGACATCCACTGCGTAGACTATATCGAGAAGAGCCTCTTCCGCAACTTCGTCCCTGCCGAGGAAGTGGCGGCCATCTTCGTCGAACCCATCCAGGGCGAAGGAGGCTACGTGGTACCGCCTCCAGAGTGGCATGGCCGGCTCAAAGCACTGATGGAGAAGTACGGCATCCTGTACGTGGCTGACGAGGTGCAGACGGGTTTCGGGCGTACGGGCAAGATGTTCGCCATGGAACATTGGGGTGTAGAGCCCGACATCGTGACCCTGGCCAAGGGCATCGCCTCGGGCATGCCCATTGGGGCGATGGTGGCCCGCAAGAGCCTGATGATCTGGCCGCCCGGCGCTCACGGAAACACCTTCGGCGGGAACCCCGTCTGCTCTGCCGCAGCCCTGGCGACCATTAGGCTGGTAGAGGACGGATTCATGGAGAACGCAGTCCGCGTGGGCCAGCAGATGATGGATCGTTTGAACGAGATCGCAGGCGAGCATCCCAGCATAGGCGACGTGAGGGGCAAGGGGCTGATGATCGGCATCGAACTGGTGAAGGACAAGGCGACCAGGGAGCCAGCGCCGGAGATACGCAACCAGGTCGTCCAGCGCGCCTTCGAGAAGGGTCTGCTCCTCCTGGGCTGTGGCCCAAATACCATGCGCTTCATGCCCGCTCTCAATATATCCCAGGGCATCGCGGACGAGGGTCTAGCCATCTTCGAGGAGACCTTAACCGAGGTCGAAAAGGAAGCTGGGCTCTAGCGAGTCAACAGGGAACCAGTCAAAACCTCAGGCGTACACAAGGCCATCAACACCAACCGTTGGTGGCCTTGTTTTTCTTCTCACCTGTTGACACGGCGGCGGCAACTGAATCAGGATTCACTACCGGACACTTTTTTATTCTGCCACGAATTTCACGAATTAACACGAA
>CAYWWC010000336.1:0-4630 GCA_964461615.1 uncultured Anaerolineae bacterium | reverse complement strand
GGTTGCATTAGTGGAACCCCCTGAATTTTGATCAAAACTTAAGTGTCAGGTCTTATGGTTCGATCCTCACCATCCCCAGCAGAATGCGATCCCCCACGGCCTGCCCCCCCTCGTTGAGCACCCTCAAGCGCCGGCCTGTGCCCTCTTCGTACATCCCGACTTCCAAAATGTAATCACCAGCAGGAGCGCCGGGGGTTACCACCAGCTTGTACTCATCTACGATGACCTCGCCTTTCACCCACCCCGTCGTTGGCCGCGTCCCTCCCACCGGCACGCTGTCTTTCTGCGCCCAGATGCGGTTATCATCATCCAAGAGATGGGTGAAAACCTTATACCATTCAGCCATTTCCTTCCTAGCCTGCCAGTACAAAGTCAGGCGCAGGGTGTCGCCAGGCTGGAACACCATGGCCGTCAGGTCATAACCCAGGAAGGTCGCCTCATCGCCCAGGTTGATTTCCCTCTGGTTTTCGATTGCGGGGAGGGTCATCCTACGTTCCGGCACCTCGATCTCCAGCTCGCTCAAGTCAATTGCCGCCGTGAGCGGCATCCCCTCCCGATCAATAACCGCCAACTGGAGCTGACGTCTGCCCGCTGAAGTCCCTGCTGGGATGAGAAAGTAATGTTGGCTGCGAACCACTTCCCCAGCCTGCCACTGAGTTGTGGGATATGCCTCGCTTGCAATGGGGAACGTCTCCTCTGCTTTAATCCCTTCCCCGTCGTCCACCAGTTGAAGCAGGACAGCGTGGGATTGCCCCATCTCCCTCAGGCCTCGCCAGAAAAGGGTCAGGTGCACACCCTCACCCGCTTGGACGGCGGAGCGATCAATATCGTAGCCCAGCAGCTCCAACTCGTCCTCAAAATTGCAGGGCCGTGGATGTTTTATGTCCACCTCCTTGATCGAAGGCGGCTTCCTCGGCCGCACCACCGTTAGCTCGCCCACGACCAGGGACGTGCCCACAGCTCTTCCCTGTTCATCCAGGACGTCCAGTTCCTCCAGGGTGGCTTTGGAGAAGGCCCCAACCACCAGATCGTATTCGCCCGGTGGCGTGCCTGGCAGCACCAGCATCTGATAGGAGTCCAGGGCATATTCGTCCAGGGGCCAGGTGGTCGTCAGCGGATAGCCTCGATACCTCCCAGGTCGCCGACTATCCTTCGGGCCCCAAAGGTTTGACTGAGCATCCTGGAGGCGGGCATACGCGCTGTACTCGGTGTCCAACCTGCGTTGCGCCTTCCAGTAGAGGTCCAAGCGAAAAGTCTCCCCAGCCTCAACTGTAGAGGACCCGAGATCGTAGCCCAGGAGCATCATCTCCCCAGCGAAGTTGACCTCAAGCGGCGCCTGGCCCCCCTCCACCCGAGCCCCATCGAAGCCACTCCGCCTGAACCAGTTATCGTGGCGGTCAATGTAGCCTACTTTGGTCAGGAGCAGGGCTACAGCTAATGCCCCCTGGAGAATCCACAACGTATTTGGTATTGCGTATTTCGTATCTCGCCCCTCCTCCGCCGATCTTCCAACATCCAATCTCAAATGTCCAATCCCCAACGCCAGGACAACCAGAGCACTGAAGGCCGAAAGAGCTTTGGCGGCAAGGCGCAAGAGCGTGTCCTGAAAACGCACCTGAATCTTGCTCCCCCCCGCAGGTACCTCGAAGCTGATCAGCCCGTGGGGTTCGGTGGGAACGATGGGTGCCTGCTTCCCGTCCACGTAGGCCCGCCAGCCGGGGAAATAAAAAGTGTTGAAAACAGCCTGGAAAGGCCGGGGGCTTTCTATCAGAATGTCGGCTGAGGTCAGGCCGTACTCCGCTGATGTGAGCAGTGCTCCCTCGGACAAGGAAGATGGTTCCAGTCGCTCAATGGGGGCCCCGGCGCGATACATGGCTTCCATGCTGGATTCCGAGGGCACTTCCTTCACCCAGATGGGCAGGTACTCGCCGGCGGAGGTGGCTCCGATAACGCCCAGGCCGCGTTCCAACTGGGCCAGGTTGGCTATGGACAGGCCCTCGGTGGCATAGCAGTAGCGCGGATAGAGCCAGGGCAGGCTGAAGGCGATGACCAAGGCTTCGACCACCAGCACGATAGCGAAGGCGGGCACAGCAGCCCCGACTCGATCAACGATCAGGCGGACGGCTGCCCCGGCCAGCAAAGCGGCGGCCAGGCTCGCTATCCCCAGGAAACGAAAGGGGAATTGGACGTACTCGAGCAGAGGTAGGCGATCCCAGACCGCTACCGACTGCGGAAGGACCATGAAGATCAAGCCGATTAGAACGAGAGAGAAGAATAATACAGTGAAGCGCTCTTCCCTGTCCTTGAAGATCCGCCAGCCAACCATAGCCAGCAAGGCCAGGGCCAACTGCACCAGCCCCAGGCTGCGAGGAGGGGCAGGATTCATGAGGGAGGTGTGGACAGGGCTTGGCGGAGAGAGGAGTTCGCCCAGGGATAGGAAATTGTAGCGATAGTTCATGCCGGCTGGTGTGAACGCCAGGTGGATCTTGACCCACTGTTTCTCGAAGAAAGCCGGCAGCCAGAAGCAAGCGCTAAGACCCAGGGCAAGCAACAACGTTGCGCCGATGCGCAGCAGCGATCTAGGTGTCCTCAGGCTGGGCGAAGGTCTCCCGCCCGAGCCTCCTACGCCTCGGGCGCGGGAAACCTCCACGACCTTCGGCGAACGAATATTCAGCAACCACAAAGCGCCAACGTAAAAGAGAAGAAAGGGGGTGAAGAGCAGACTGATGACGTTGTGGGTGAAAATCAGGGCAGCGTAGGATAGAGCGCTCAAGACCAGGTAGCGGATTTTGCCCCCGATGAGGAGACGACGAAAGGCCCAGAATATCAGGGGCAGCAGCGGTAGGGCCAGGGCTTCCCCGATGTTGCCTCGGTCTAGAGCATTGTATAATTGATAAGGAGCGTACATGTACGCCACGGCCGCCACCCAGGCCGACGTCTCGCCGAAGAGGTCTTTAACGAAGAGGTACATGGTCATCCCGGCGAGCAAAATGTAAAGCGCGAGCGCAGCGTTCCAGGCTGCGCCGAAGCTGAGGCCCAGCAAATGAAAGATTTCGGCCGGATAGAAGGACAGGGGAGGGAAGAAGTTGAAGAGGGGATAGCCGTAGCCATAGACCAGATCGGGGGTCCAGCGAGGCCAGGGGTCTCCCTGACGCAGGCAGTGATCGAGCTCTACCAGGCGAATGAGGTAAGTGCCCCCGTCATCACTGCAGGTCATAGCGGGTCTAATCAGGGGTTGAACAGCCAGCAACCCCAGTAGACCCATCAAGAGGAGCTTCCATCCCGACTTCAAGATCGTCCTGCCCAATTTCTCGGCCAAAGTTACTTCCTCGTTAGCGTTCTGGATTCAGAGGTATCCATCGCGTCTGCCTAGCCGATTCTAACACATCTTTGATGGAATAGCAAAACCCGTAGATGGTGGAAACAAAAAACGGCGGGCGTCCGTATAGACGCTCGCCGTTTTTTGGATCATCGCGCCAGCATCTGAAGACTGCCAGCACAATAGAAGGTGCATCTTGGAACCCTCACGGGGCTCCCCTGAGCGCTTGTTTTTCAAAGCAACGTGCCAGGGATTGGAACGACAGGCTAGGCCCTACTACTCACCCTAGCTCGTCCTCTTGATTACTACCTGATAGGAGTAGATGCCCGGACGGTTGACTGGCCTCCAGCCAGGGAAAAACGATCCTGGAGGTGTACAGTACTCGTACCCCAGATCGGTTCGGATGTTCTGAATGAGGGGGGTCTGATCATTCTCCATCAAGAGCATGTAGCGGGTGGGCACGCCAAGGTGGTCCCACTCCAGGTACCCGCTCTCGTTGGTCACCCCCCAGATATCCATGTGGTCGTAAGCGACGCCTTGGGAGCCCTCGGTATCGAAGCGTACCTTGACGTCCGGCAATGGCTGGTCGTCTTGGTCCAAAACCGTGACGTAAATCTTCTTCAGGCCGGGGCGGTTGTCACAGGCACTCAGCCGTGTGATGATGTCCACGTCCCAGGTCTGGTTTTCGAGATCGACCTCCGGGTGCTCAGAATCATCTAAACCATAGGCTTCCGACGATGTATCTAGATCGCTTATGACTATGGTTAGATCCTCCTCGGTTGGTATGCTCAGGCACTCCGCATACAAGCCCTTTGCAGCACTGACGGTATCACCTGGTAGACTTGCATCAATCGCGTCCTGAATCTTGCAGAAAGGATCCTCTGCAGTGCCTGAGCCAGGGCCTGGGCAGTTGTCGTCATCCACATACCAAGTAGTCGTCTGTGCCCTCAATGGCATCGCTCCAAACACCGAGAACACTAGCGCCAGCACAATCACCGCCAGTCCGAAACTCCTTACATTTGTTCTCATTTTACCTCTTACCTCCTTTATATATGGATTTTCGTGCCATTACACTACCTAATAATAACACAACTTGAGGGCTTTGTGGGTGAAAACAACGTGAATATTACCTGAATGTTGCGTGAAAAAACCTGCTCTGCGGCCTGCCCCTTCGATAGGTTCAGGACAGGCCTCGGGCCGATTTCAGCCCCCGGGGACGGCTGCGCGAGTTTTTTCAGTAGGCTCAACTATCTTCGTATTTGCTACCGGACACTTTTTCGGTAGGGCGGTTTTGCTAACCGCTATCTGAGT
>CAYWWC010000335.1:0-4651 GCA_964461615.1 uncultured Anaerolineae bacterium | reverse complement strand
GTTAGGGAGGTCGTTAAGTAAAATGGCTCAACAAGACATTACCAAGCACAGGTACACGAATGGAAAGCCAAACATAAGACGATTTCACCAGGCCCAGTGGGATGAGCCCATCATCTTTGAGCTGAGCCGCGAAGGACAACGGGGCATCCTTGTCCCTGAGGTCGAAGACGGAATCAGGGATGAGATCGGGGATGCAGCGGATGACAAGCATCCGTTAGCAACCCTGCCTGAGAACATGCGCCGCAAGCAGCCTCCCGCGCTGCCCGAGCTCTCTCAGCCCCAGGTGCTGCGGCACTACGTCAGGCTATCACAGGAAAACCTGGGAGCCGATTTCAACGTCGAGATCGGGCAGGGAACCTGCACCATGAAGTACAGCCCCAAGATCAACGACCAACTGGCCAGCCATCCCAAAGTGACGGATTTGCACCCGCTACAAGACGAGGAAACGGTGCAGGGCATCCTGGAGATCATGTACCGGTTCGAGCAGATCCTCAAAGAGATTTCAGGCATGGCCCGTTTCTCGCTGCAACCCGCTGCCGGGTCGGCGGCGATCTACGCCAATGTCGCGATCATCCGGGCCTACCACGAGTCTTGTGGAGAAGCAAACAAGCGCGACGAGATCATCACCACCATCTTCTCCCATCCTTCCAATGCGGCGTGCGCCCAGACGGCCGGCTTCAAGGTCATCACCCTGTACCCGGACGAGGACGGCTATCCCGACCTGGATGCGTTGAAAGCGGCCGTTTCGGGGCGGACCGCCGGGCTGCTGATCACCAACCCGGAGGACACGGGCATCTTCAATCCCAGGATCGAGGAGTTCGTGAAGGTCGTCCACGACGCAGGGGGGCTTTGCTCCTACGATCAGGCGAATGCCAACGGCATCCTGGGAATCACCCGGGCCAGGGAAGCTGGCTTCGACCTGTGCCACTTCAACCTGCACAAGACCTTCTCGTCGCCTCACGGATGTGGGGGGCCAGGAGCCGGGGCCAGCGGCGTGACCGAGGAACTGGCTCGATTCCTGCCGGTGCCACTGGTGCAGTTTGATGGCGAGAGGTATCACCTGGACTACGACCGGCCCGACAGCGTTGGGAAACTGCGACCGTTCTATGGCTACGTCCCCGTCGTTCTGAGAGCCTATGCCTGGGTGATGAGCCTGGGCGCGGAGGGCCTGCGGGAGGTCGCCGAGATCGCCGTGCTCAACAACAACTATCTGCTCAACAAGATGCTGGAGATCCCCGGCGTGAGCGCGCCGTACGCCAAGGGCAAGCGCCGCATCGAGCAGGTTCGTTATAGCTGGGAAGATCTGGCGAAAGAGACGGGTGTCCACTCCGACGAGCTCGGCATTCGCGCGGCGGACTTCGGCATCCATTATTGGACCAGCCACCACCCGTTCGTCGTCCCGGAGCCTTGCACGCTGGAGCCCACCGAGTCGTTCTCCAAGGACGACCTGGACGAATACGTGGCTATCATGGAACACGTAGCGAACGAGGCGCGGACAAACCCCGAGTTGGTCAAGACAGCACCGCACAACAGCACCATTCACGCCATTGACCACTCCCCCCTGGACGACCCGTCGCAGTGGGCGATTACCTGGAGGGCCTATCGGAGAAAGGTGGGCGGGGAGAAAAGCTAGCACCGTCGGGGGAAAGTCGCTCCTAAACGTACTTCGTATTGCGTAAAGCGATGAGGATGGTAGAGAAACGGTTGGGCTTGATTGTCAACCCGGTCGCCGGGATCGGTGGCAGGGTTGGACTTAAAGGCAGCGACGGTGCAGAGATCCAGAAGAGGGCGCTGGCCTTGGGCGCTGTGCCCCAATCGCTGAACCGGGCGATCCAGGCTTTGGAGAGGATCAAGACCGTAGACGGTCTGGAGGTCATCACCTATCCTGGTGAAATGGGCGAAGACGCGGCCAGGGCATGTGGTTTTCAGCCCAAGGTCATCGGCTTGATCACACCGGGCAAGACGACCGCGGAAGACACGAGGAGTGCCGCTGGGGAGATGCTGCAGCAGGACGTGAGCCTCTTGCTCTTTGCCGGTGGCGATGGCACGGCCAGGGACATCTGCGACGCTATCGGCGACAGCCTGCCAGTTCTTGGCATCCCTGCGGGAGTCAAGATCCATTCAGCGGTTTTTGCCACAAACCCTGGAAGCGCGGGGGATCTCGCTGCGTCGTATCTACGGGGAAGGATATCCAGCCTGCGAGAGGCCGAGGTCATGGACGTAGACGAGGGCTGTCGCTTGGCCGTGCGACAGGGCATTGTTTCGGCGAAGCTGTACGGCTACCTCAAGGTCCCTTTTCAGAGAAGACTGCTTCAAGGCCTGAAGACGCCCAGCAGCCCCGGAGAACAGGCAGCCATGGCAGCCATAGCCGCCGATGTCGTGAGCAAGATGGAGGACGGCTGGTTTTACATCATCGGGCCTGGAACCACGACCCGCGCCATCACCGCCAGGTTGGGATTGGACAAAACGCTGATCGGCGTGGATGTCGTTGCTGAAGGGAAACCGATCGCCGCCGACGTGAACGAGTCTCAACTGCTGAAGCTCATTGAAGGGCGCAAAGCCAGGATCGTCGTCACCCCCATCGGTGGCCAGGGCTGCATCTTTGGCCGGGGAAATCAGCAGATCAGCCCCAAAGTGATCAAAGAAGTGGGCAAGGACAACGTTATCGTTGTGAGCACTACTGGAAAGATCCATTCGCTGCGTGGGCGGCCTCTTTGGGTTGATACCGGCGACCAGGAGGTAGATGAGATGCTCAACGGGCACGTCAGGGTGGTGACTGGATACAACGAGCAGATTGTCTACAGGGTAGCGTGCTAGAGTGCTCAAACACACTCATTCAGTCAGTTTACCGGAGTGTCCTTTATCCGCACACACGCACACGCGCATAAGGAGGAAATCATGGCTGGAAAGCCGGATGTAGTGGTCGTGGGAGCCGGGGTTATGGGGTGTAGCGCCGCCTACTGGCTCAGCAAGGAAGGCTACAAGGTTCTGGTGCTGGAGAAGGAAGCGTTCGCCGTCGGCGCCTCTGGCATGGCGTCTGCCTTCTGGCGGAAGTCCCTGGAAGACGAGCGGCTCTCGGAGTTGGCTTCGCTGAGCTTCCGACTGCACCAGGAACTGGCCCGCATTCTGCCGCAAGAATCGGGGATAGACCTCGGCTACCGAGAGCAGCCGAGGATCCACCCTGCTTTCTCAGCGGAGGAGGTCAAAACTCTGAAGTCCCAGTTATCAGCCCTGAAACGCCATGATCCGTCTGCCCGCTGGCTGGAGGGGCAGGCTTTGTGGGACGTGGAGCCCCGCCTGAACCGGGACGCCTTGGGGGGACTGGTGCTTCAGGGGGCGCAGGTGATGGCCTACCGGTTTGTGCTGGCCCTGGTTAGGGCCGCAGAACGCCAGGGCATGGAACTTCGGCACGGTGAGGTCGTGGGGCTGCAAGGCAGCGGCGGACGGGTATCCGGGGTGCAATTGCGACAGGGTGAGATCATCACCACCGAGACGGTGGTGATGGCCATGGGACCCTGGAGCCAGCAGGCTGCTGAGTGGGTGGGGCTGAAGATTCCGGTCTATCCGGTGAGAGGCCAAATCCTGGAGTTGCTGGTGCCCGACCCCCAACTCCATGCCTGTCTATCCTATGGCGATATGTACCTGTTGCACAAGGCCGATGGTGTCACCCTGGCAGGCACCACCTACGAGCGGGACAGCGGCTTCGTCAACCACCCCACGCCAGCGGGCCGTGAGGCCATCATCAATGCTGCCCTACGAATGGCTCCGTCTCTGGAGGACGCGCGGGTGGCGGGCCACATCTCCGGCCTGAGGCCAGCTTCCGGGGATTCGTTGCCCCTGATCGGCCCGATACCGGGATGGCAGGGCCTGTACATGGTCTCCGGGCATGACCGCAAGGGTATGGGGCTCAGTCTCATCAGTAGCCGCATCATCGCTGACCTGATCGCCAAGGGACGCAGCCCCGTGCCCATAGAGATGTTCGATCCCGCCCGGTTCGGACCGACGGAATAGGAGAATCACAATGTGTCTGGCTGACTGGCCTTCGAATGACGTGGTCGGCCTCAAAAAACCCAAGAGACTCTCGCGAACTGTCGTCTACGAAAATCCTTGGGTCAACCTGTATGTAGATAAAGTGCAGTTTCCCGATGGTCGGATTATCGAAAAGCACCATGTTTTGGATTTCGAAAAGGAAGCAGTAGCCGTTTTGGTTGAAAATGCCCAAAGCCAGATTCTGTTGGTACACGTCTATCGCTACACCACAGACACCATTGAGTGGGAAATACCCGCAGGTGTTGTGGATAATGGCGAGTCAGTTTTAGAGGCTGCCAAACGAGAGGTATGGGAAGAGTCCGGGTATGAAACAGCCAATCACGAGTTAATCTACACCTACTACCCGATGAATGGCATCTCAAACAAAGTATTTCATATCGTCCGCAGTCAAGCTACAAGAAAGACAGGCGATTTTGATAGAAACGAAGTGAAGGACTTCAAATGGGTTTCAAGACAAGAAGCTCAAGAGATGGTCAAAGATGAGCTAGTGAAAGACGGATTTTCGCTAACAGCATTGCTGCTACACTTGACGCGGTATTGATTGCCACGTATCTTCTCAATATTTTGGGGGGAAAGGGGGCATAGCGAGCATCCGCCGGTT
>CAYWWC010000334.1:0-4653 GCA_964461615.1 uncultured Anaerolineae bacterium | reverse complement strand
GGATTCTGCCTCACCGCCGCAGCCTATCGCGCCTTCATTCAGGCGACGGGCCTGGATGAGAGCATCCGTAGCGTCCTTGCCGAGACCCGCCTGGACGACCCGGCCGACGTGGAGGCCAAGACAGCGCGTATCCGCGGCCTCATCGCCGAACAGGAGGTACCGGCCACAATGGCTCAGGAGATTCTGGACAGCTACCAACGTCTGGGCCAGGAGCTGGGGGCGCCGGACGCGGCCCAGGTACCGGTGGCCGTGCGCTCCTCGGCCACGGCCGAAGACCTGCCGACGGCCTCCTTCGCCGGCCAGCAGGATACCTACCTCAACGTCCGTGGGGCCGATGAGCTACTCGAGCATGTCAAGCATTGCTGGGCCTCCCTGTGGACGGCTCGGGCGGCGACCTACCGTACCAGGCAGGGCTTCGACCATCACCAAGTCTACATGGCCGTGGTCGTGCAGGCCATGATCGAATCCGAGGTCTCGGGAATCATGTTCACGGCCAACCCAATTACCAGCAACCGTGAGGAGGCCGTCATCAACGCCAGTTGGGGCCTGGGGGAGGCCATTGTCTCCGGCCTGGTCACGCCGGACACGATCACCGTGCGAAAAAGTGACGGCCACACCCTGTCCCGGCAGATTGCGACCAAAGAGCGCATGATAGAGTACGCGAAAGAAGGGGGTACGGTGGAGCTGGTTACGCCCGCAGAGCTGCGGGACGCTCCAGCGCTCTCCGACGATCAGGTGGCGGAGGTAGTGGCCCTCGGCCATCAGATCGAAACCCACTATGGCGCGCCGCAGGACATCGAGTGGGCCTGCGCCCGGGGACGCTTCTACATCCTGCAAACGCGGGCCATCACGACCCTGACAGCGCCGGCGGCGCAGGCGGCCGGGGAGATGGAGTACCACCGGACTATGTTCCTGGAACTCTTCCCTGAGCCCCTCTCCCCTGTGTTCCTCTCAGTGATACGGCCGCTGCTCCATAACATGCTGGACTTCTTATTCGAGGCGTTGGGTTTCGAGCCACCCCCAGGCATAGATGCTGTAGGCGTGTTCTACAACCAGCCTTACTTGAATCGCAGCTACATCGCGGCGGCCCTGGAGCCCCTTTCGCCTCAGGTGCGGGAACCCATGGTGTCCGGGATAGTTAACCCCTTTGGGCATCACGAACAGGCGAAGGGGGGCAGGCTCTCACTGGCCTATATGGGGATGGTGGCCCGGCTGCTGCGCTTCATGGTCAGTTTCCCCGATCAACTGCCCGATCTGATAGCCCGCTACCAGGCTGAGGTGGCGGAGGTGGCGGCCCTTCCCCTGGAGACTACTCCCGACGGAGAGGTTGTGACACACTTCCGGGAGCTGGCCTTGGGCATGGGCAGCCAGTTGATGAGCTATGACCGCTTGATGATGGCTCTGATCGATATAACCTACGAAATACTGGGCCTGCTGCTGGAGCGGTACTTCGGTGAGGAGGCGGAGGAGATCAGCAGCAAGCTCATCTCCGGGGTGACGGGGAACGTGACCATGGAGACGAACACAGCTCTGTGGGATCTGGCGCAAGTCGCCAGGAACTCGCCCACAGTCAGCGACCTGCTGCGGCGACGTAGCGAGCGGGAGGTGCCGGAATATCTGGAACAGACGCCGGAAGGGCAGGCCTTCCTCGACGAGTTGGAGCGCTTCCTGAGCGAATACGGCCACCGGGAGATCGGCTTGGACATCGTGTACCCCACCTGGGTCGAGGATCCCTCGCCGGTGTTCGGCTTTCTGCGAAGCTATCTCGACGCCGATGAGGCCCGGAGCCCGCATGAGCAGGAGGCACGCATGGTCAAGCAGCGCCACGAACTGACGAAAGCGGTGCAGGCACGACTGGAGCAAGACCTCGTAGGTCGCTACCTGGTCTGGCCGATCTTCCGTTGGGTGCTGGGGCACACCCAAGTCCACACGCGAGAACGGGACACCATGCACTTCGAGCTGACACGGATGTTCCCGCCCTTCCGCCAGTTGCTGCTGGAGCTTGGCCGCCGTTGGAAAGAGCAGAGCCTCATCGCGCAGCCTGAGGACGTCTTCTTCCTGAGCTTGGACGAACTGGAGGGAGTGGCCGAGTCGCCCCGCTCCATGGCCGAGGAGGTGCGGGCGCGCCGGGCAGAATTCGAGGCCAACAAGCTGCGCCCCTGCCCGGACATCATCCGTGGCAGCCAGGAAATCTACGCCGAGAGCGCCAGGCCTGCTGAGGCGACGGAGGGGCAACTACACGGGATAGCGGGCAGCCCCGGAGTGGTCACCGGCATGGCCCGCGTGATCCGAGGGCCGGAGGAGTTTGGCAAGCTCAAGAACGGCGAGATTCTGGTGGCGCCGCTGACCAATCCGGTGTGGACGCCCCTTTTCGCCATCGCCAGCGGGGTGGTCACCGAGGTGGGTGGCCCACTCTCCCACGGCGCCATCGTGGCCCGGGAGTACGGCCTTCCGGCGGTCATGGGCGTCACAGGCGCGACGAAACTGGTGCAGGAGGGGCAGATGATGACAGTTGACGGGAGCAAGGGGATCGTGTATCTTGATGTCGTGTATCCTGAGATGAGGGAAGCGGCATGCTAGGCGTGCTGATTGCAGCCAGTTACTTTATCGGCTCCATCCCCGTCGCCTGGCTCATTGCCAAACTAGCCACTGGCCAGGACCTGCGGCGGATGGGCAGCGGCAACGTGGGCGTGATGAACACCGCGCTGAGCGTGGCTCGCTGGGCCGGGCTGCTGGTCTTTCTGGCCGAGGCGGCCAAAGGGGTGCTGGCTGTGACTCTGGCCCGCTCTGTTGTGGCCGACGGCGAGCTCGCCGTCGGCCTGGCAGTGCTGGCGACGGTTGTGGGAACGCGCGGGTCCATCTGGCTGCGCGGCGCAGGGGGGCGTGGCAATACGGTAGGGATGACCGCGCTCCTGATCATCTCCTGGCTCACGTTCGCCAGTGCGCTGGCGCTGTGGCTCCTGGCCCGCCTGCTCGCCCGCAGGTCGTTCACGGCCACACGTATCACTTTGTTGCTGTGGCCCTTCACCTTCGGCCTGGTCACGCAGTCCTGGTGGTCGGTGCTCTTCGGGGCAACCTTCAGCCTCGTATTCCTGAGCACTCACCGGCGCGAGACCGACGACCACCTGCTCGTGAAAGCCTGGTGGCCGAACTTGAGGGCCTTTCTGGCCGCGCCACGCCGGGAATAGCGAAGCAACGCAGATTCGAGAGGCAAACAAGTGCCCTAATACTACTGCCGCAGTTGCTCGAAATGTCATTCTGAGCGACCGCAGGGAGCGAAGAATCTCGTTGCTGCGTTGCAGTTTCGAATTGGAAGAACGAGATTCTTCGCACTGTCCTGAACGACAGTACAGGGTCGCTTCAGCCGCTTCGCTTCCTTCGCTCCTCAGAATGACAAAGTGCGGTTGTAGCACTAAGAGGCAGACATTGAATTGTGTTTGCCTCTTTCGGCTTGTTGGTGTATACTAAATCAAAGGGGCTTGATCGTTCCACAAATCAGGTCTCACCATGGGAAATCCCAAAGAGCCGTCACATGGACCGCTAAACAGCGCAAACACAGAAAGGAGGGATTGACATGGCTACGTATCTCATGTTTGGCAAGTATTCGACTGATGCAGTGGGAAAGATCAGCGCCGAACGGACAAAGAACGCCGCCGCTGTAATTGGGGACCTTGGCGGGGAGGTCAAAGCTGGGTACGCCCTGCTCGGAGAAAAAGATGTGGTTCTCATCGTGGAGTTCCCAGGCACAGCGGAGGTGATGAAAGCCACCATTGCTCTGTCCAAACTGCTGGGGATCTCGTTCGCGACATCGCCAGCCGTGAGCGTGGAAGAGTTCGACAAGCTGGTCGAAGGCGGATAGACGCGCTCAGCCATCAAACGATGTCTTCAGGGCTAATGGAGGAGACATCCAGGCACTAGGTAGCAGCGCGTAGGACAGAAAGGCTCTTTGGGGTTTCCCAATCTAATTGAGTGACGCCAACGCTGACGGGGAAAGGCCTTCCGCATGGGCTTCTTTTGCACGACAAGCGGCTGTCGGCGTGCCTTCGGCGTTGGAGATCCTGCGCGCCTTGCGGCAAGCCTGATATGCGTGCGGGGCGAGCATCACCGATGCTTGACAATTATCGTAAAATGATGTTCGGTATTACTGTACAATTGCCCGCTGGAGGTGTTATGACCATTCAAACAACCTATACCAAGGCGCGTGCCAATCTTGCGTCGCTTTGGGATGCGGTCACTCTCAATCGTGAGATCGTGATCATTGAGCGGCGCGGAGCGGAGCCGGTTGCCCTAATCTCGGCCGATGAACTGGAAGGACTAATGGAGACTGCCTATCTGTTGAGGTCGCCCAAGAATGCAGAACGCCTGCTGAGTGCACTAGGGCGAGCTCAACGGAAAAAAGGCACTCCACAGACCGTCGTCGAACTGAAGAGAGAGGTCGGCCTTGACGAAGTCACGGAAGAAGAGTAGAGGCGACGGGAAACAACGCGCCGCTGTCTTTCATCCCGAGTTCATAGAGGACCTGCGGTACTGGGTGCAAACAGATCGAAAGATAGCACTACGGGTGCTAAGGATAGTGGAGGACATTCTCCGAGACCCGTTTAAGGGAATTGGAAAGCCAGAGCCATTGAAGTATCTGGCGGAGGGAGTCTGGTC
>CAYWWC010000333.1:0-4733 GCA_964461615.1 uncultured Anaerolineae bacterium | reverse complement strand
AGGATGCACCTGCACGCAGGGCGATAGCGAATGGAAGCGTCATTTGCGAGAAGCGCTGGACCGGCTGGCCCAGGAGATGGACGCGCTCTATCAAGACGATGTCGAGAGGTGGGGGGCTGATCCCTGGCGGCTGCGGAATGGCTACATCCGAGTGGTGCTAGGAGAAATAGGAGAAAAAGCCTTCCTGGCTCAGCAGGCTGGCAGAAAGCTTACTGAGGAACAAGCAAGACGGGTGTTGATCTTGCTGGAGGCCCAGTACTGCCGCCAGGCCATGTACACTAGCTGCGGCTTCTTCTTCGAGGACTTAAGCCGCCTGGAGCCGCGCTACATCATCGCCTACGCAGCCAAGGCCATCCACCTGGTCAGAGAGGCCACGGGCATTTCGTTAGAGAAAGGCTTCAAGAGAGACCTTCGCCTGGCCGTGAGTTGGATCACCGAGCAAACGGGCGAGGACATCTGCGAGGAAGTAATGAGTAACGAGGCAGCAAGGTAATGAGGCAATAAGGCAGCAAGGCAACGAGGGGTTCATTGACTTGGCGACTCAGTGCCTCGTTGCCTCAGCGCCTTGTTGACTGGTGAACTTGACGCATATCGGTATCGGATGTGCAGTTACAAACATTATCCGATACAACAGGGGCTCACCTATGCTTGATCCAAGATTAGAAGCGCGCATCGAGGCTAAGAAGACACAATTGGACGCCCTACGACCGCTGCCCAGGACAGCCTTGGCCCGGTTGAGGGAGCGCATTATACTGGAATGGATCTACAACTCCAATGCCATCGAGGGCAATACGCTGACGATCCAAGAGACTCGACTGGTGCTGGAGACGAGCCTCGCCATCGGCGGGAAGTCGCTGCGCGAGCACTTTGAAGTGATCAATCACAGGGAGGCCATCGAGTTCGTGGAGGCCCTGGTCGAGAAAGGCGAACCCGTCACCGCGCACACTGTTCGTCAGATTCACGCTCTGATATTGGCCAACATTGATGACGAGCAGGCTGGACAATGCCGCTTCGCTTACGCCACAGGCAGTTGCCAGTGCGCATCGGTGGGGCTGGGCACAAGCCACCCGAATCGTGGGAGGCGCCTCGACTGATGCAGGAACTGAGTGATTGGCTGGGTACTGCTGCTCAGGGTCTGCACCCCGTCGTGCGGACCGCCGAGATACACCATCGGCTAGTCCACATCCATCCTTTCATTGACGGGAATGGCCGGACGGCCCGGCTGGTGATGAATCTGCTGCTCATGAAGGATGGCTATCCTCCGGCGGTGATCCGCAAAGTGGACCGCCGGAGCTACTACAGCGCGCTGGCCCGCGCTGATCGGGGCGACTCCGCTCCGTTTACCAACTTCGTTGGGCGCGCTGTGGAGCACTCGCTCACCGTGTACCTGGAAGCGCTGACGCCTCAGGAGACGCCGCCCCCCCTGCGGACCAGTACATCACCCTGGCTGAGGCAGCCCAGGGGACACCGTACAGCCAGGAGTACCTGAGCCTGCTGGCGCGCAAAGGCCGCCTGGAGGCGATCAAGCGCGGCCGCAATTGGATGACCACCCGGCGCGCTGTCGAAGACTACCTGCGCTCTGTGGGTTAATTAGTGAGGCAACGAGGGTTTCAGTGACTCGGTGCCTTAGTAACTCGTTGACTCATTGCCTCGTCGAGGATGCGCACCGCCTCATCCGCGTCGGCCTTGGCGATGTTGAGCGGCGGAGCGATGCGGATGACGTTGCCGTACAGCCCACCCTTGCCGATGGCTCGAGCGTCCTGATGAGCGTCCTCGGTGCTACGACGCCGGGTGGTGACAATCAGATGGGTGGGGGTGCTATTGCCACAGGGGGGGGGACGCCGCCGCCGGTACCCGTCGGCGGGATCGTCGTGCCGGTGAACAGGCTGGGGCTTGTGGCTCCGTGGCTGGGGTTGGCGGCGCTGGTTTCCCTCGCGGGTCTCACGGTTGCGCTGGTCAGGAGGCGCAAGATCACTACCAAATGAGGGCAACCGCAAGGGGTTGCCCTGCGATAGCGAACAAAAAGGCCCTCCAAGTTTCAAGGAGGGCCTTTCTTTGTTACTCTGCTCCTTAACCAGTAATGAGGGCCACAGCGAAAACGATAACAATCGTAGTCAGCCCACCTTCAAAACAGAGATGGCCAGCCAGGCCACCACTCCGACGCAAGCGGCGATCAAAAGGCCGGGCAGAAGCGTTCTCTTGAGAACCTCCCCCTCGCTGCCGGCCAGCCCGGCGGTGCTGCAGCCCACGATGAGCTTGGCCGGGGCCAGCATGGACCCCAAAGAGCCGCCCGTGGTCTGAGCAGCGAGGATGATGAAAACGCTGATCCCGATTAACTCGGCGGCCTGCTTCTGCAAGGGGGCGAAGATCACATTGGAGTTGGTGTTGGAGCCGGTCATGAAAGCGCCCAGCACCCCGATGAGGGGCGAGAAGATGGGGAAAGCAGCCCCCACGCTTCGACTGATGCCCTGAGCCAGAAAATAGGTCATGCCGCTGTGATCCATGACCAGGGCCATGCCCACCAGGGAGGCGATGCCGATGCTGCTGCGCACGGCGCTCCTCACAGTGTTGGTCGCGATCCTTCGCAGGGCTCCCGCGCTGTAGCGCCCGCTGCGTCGATAGAGAAAGTAGCCGATGACAGACGTGTAGGCCAGCAAGGCCCCGGCGTGGCCAAAGACGCTGATGGTTCGCCCTGTGCCTGCTTCTGTTATCCAGCCATAGGCCGTGCGGAGCTCTGGAAACCGAAGCACAATCACCACGCTGTTGAGAAGCTGGTGAAGGGGGGCGTAAAGCTCGGCCGCCGTGACCAGCGCGATGAGGAGCAGATAGGGTGCGACAGCCAGAGGCAAACTCAAGCGCGCTTCAGCTTCGGCCAGCGCCGGCTGAGTAGGCTCGTAGCGCAGCGGAGAGCCGTATCGAAGCCAAGCGGGTCTTCCGGGCAAGCCCGCTCGCTTGGTTTCGATACGCCTGCGGCTACTCAACCGGCGCTCGCTTTGCTCCTGAACCGAGAGCTGAATAGCCCTGGATGTTGCTGAAGCGAAGCGGTAGCGGGGCAAGCGAGCCACCACTGCTCCTACCAGCAGGCCAACCATGCCCGCCGCGAAACCGGCCAGATTCCAGAGACCGTTGGTCGCCAGCAGATATTGGGTTCCGCTCATTACAGTGCCAATGATCAGAATGGCCGGCAGGCCGTGCCGAAGACCTTTGAAACCACTGTGGGCATGGGCAGCAGCCAGGCCACAGCCGAAACAGGTCAGGCCCAGAAAGAGGGCTGCCCAGGAGGCCAACTCCTGCCCACCCAGCCCAGTGGCAGCGATGAGGGCCTGGAAAGACGAGGCGATGTCGCCGAAAGTGACCGACCAGGAATGGCCAATGGCCGTAGCCACCACCGCGGTCACTGGCTCGAAGCCCATGCCGATGAGCAGGGGAGCCACCACCGCGATGGGGACACCGAATCCAGCCACCCCCTGCAGGAAAGCACTGAACACCCAGCTCAGGATCAGCAGTTGCATCACTCGATCACCCGTGAGGCGGGAGATGGCGCGGCCTATGACGATGATGGCTCCTGCTTCGTTCACCACGTTGTAGAGCACCAGCGCCATCCAGATGATGTACAGGACGTAGAGGGTGAGCAGCACACTCTTGAGCTGGGAATAGGCCAGCAACCCAGGCGTAGCGCCGAAAAAGGCCAACGAAACGATGACAGCCGTGAGCCAGCCGACAGGGCCAGCCTTGGATCCGCCCCAACGAAAGCCGATCATCAAGATCAGCACCACGATGATGGGCGACAGGGCTAGAAGCCAGTGGAGAGCGTTGAAAGGTAAAGCGTGCATGGGTCCTCCGAGCGTGAAACGTAAAACGTGATTAGCAGGTGGAGTGGATAATCGCGGCCACTCTTTTCCCCTCGCGCCGCAGCTCGTTGTAACGCCTCACCGCCTGGGGAGTGGGTAGGGGTAGGATTTGTACGGCAGACATGGCCAAAATCTCCTCCTCGACCCGCACCATGTCGTCGTAGCCGGTTCCGATGATCAGCACGTCCGGCCCCTCCTTGAGCAGTCCCTCGATCTCAGCCAGGCCAACGTAATGCGCTTTGCTCCCTCTCACCGAGGGCAAACCATTGGCGTGGATGACGAGGTCCACGGCAGGAAAGGGAATCGCGCTGTAGACCAGCAACCCAAAGCGGCAGAATCCGAACCTGCCTGTGGGGTTGAATCCAACCCAGGCCGTGATGAGAACCATGATTACGGCGACGATGACGATGGTCTTTTTCATCACTGCCCCCTCAACTCCCTGAGCTGCTCCTCCGCCTCTTTCCTCCAATCCTCGTCCTCACTCAAGTCCAAGAACCACTCAAAGTCCTTGATGGCCTCCTTCTTCTCGCCCCTTAATTCGTGGGCTAGCCCACGCCAATAGTAGGCCGCGGCCAAGTCAGGCTTCAGCTCAATGGCTTCGTCAAAGTCGGCAATGGCCTGTACAGGTTTCCCTTCAATTAAGTAGACAGCACCTCGGTAAAAGTAAATCGCGCCCTGATCGACTGCCTTCACCAACCCCTCCGTCTGGGTTAGTGCCTGAGAGAAGGTCTCAATAGCCGCTTCAAAGTCTTCGTCTTCGAAGTGCACCAGCCCAACAGTGAGGAGGCTCAGATAAACCATCTCCTCCGAGAGCCTAGTTTGCATGGTACGCCTGATGTGGAATTATATGACTAGCCCGAGACAGTTGTGAAGGTCAGAACG
>CAYWWC010000332.1:0-4736 GCA_964461615.1 uncultured Anaerolineae bacterium | reverse complement strand
CTACTAGCACACCAACGCCAACGCCAACCGACACGCCAACCATCACGCCGACGCCAACCGACACGCCGACTGGCACCCCAACGCCCACGACAACCAGTACGCCACCCATCACACCAACGCCAACCGCTGTTGTCTGGATTGACCCGCCGGAGCAGACAACCTACCTGAGCGCAAAAACCTTCACAATTGATGTGGCTATTGCCGATGTGGTCAACCTGGGGAGCTTCGAGTTCACCCTGGCCTTCTCTCCAACCATCGTGCATGTGGCGACAGCAGAGTTGGGCTCCTTCCTGGCAAGCACGGGACGCAATGTTGCCACTGTTGGTCCTGACATCCGCAACGAGACAGGGACAGTTACCTTCGGCGCTGCCAGCTTTGGAGAGCCATCGGGCCCCGATGGGTCGGGCGTGCTGGCCACCATCACCTTCTCGCCCCAGGCCGAGGGAGCAAGCGATCTTCGCCTGCAGGACGTGCAGATTACGGACACTGCTGCGGGTCTGATTTCCATGGATCGGCAGGATGGGCATGTCACAGTGCTGGAGGAGCATGTCCGGCGACCTCAACTGTTGCCCCCGCTGCAGGAAAACCTGCTGAGGGTCTGGGGCAGCATCCTCTCCCTCTTTCAGTAGCTCAGGCGTCAGGAGAATCGCCAAGAATCTCATTAGGTAGCGGAGAACGGCAATGTCTAAAAAGAGACACCCGGTCATCATCTGCCTGCTCGCCCTGATCGTGACCCAAGTGAGTATCCCTGAGGTCGGCGCTACAGCGCCTGGTACCAGGGTGAGGATAGAGCCTGCGGACTCGGTGGTGAGCCTGAATGAGACCTTCGTCGTACAAGTGATCATCGAGGAGGCTGGCGATCTGGGAGCCTTCCAGTTCGACCTGACCTACGACTCATCCATCCTGGAGGTGACGGAAGCAGTCCTGGGCGACTTTCTGGGGAGCACGGGACGCTCCGTGGCTCCCATTGGGCCTGAAGTGAATGATGCGCAAGGAAGGGTGACCTTGGGGGCCTTCAGTTTCGGCAGCGGGCCGGGGCCCAGCGGCACGGGCGTCTTAGCCGCCATCACCTGTATCGCTCAAGGGGAGGGCAGCACCGCCTTGGGGTTGCAGCAGGTCCGGGTGCTGGACACGGCGCCTAGTCCCGGTGTCCAGTGGGCCACTGTGGAAGACGGTCAGGTCATGGTAAGGGGCGCAGCGGCGCCGACGCCCTCAGCCACAGCTACCCCTGGGCCAGCAGCCACAGCCACCCTTGAGCCAGTAGCCACGGCCACCCCTGAGCCAGTAGCCACAGCCACCCCTGGGCCAGTAGCCACAGCCACCCCTGAGCCAACGAATACGCCTGAAGCCGTGGACACCCCCACCCCGTCAGCTACTGCCCCGCCTCCGCCGACGCCCATGGTCACCAGCCCCGCAACAGAAACGCCGACCGAGACTCCGTCGCCCACACCCTCGCCCATGCCCAGCGTCAGCGTTGCGCCCACCGAGACGCAGCCAATGGCTACCGCTACCGCGACCACGCCCTCGGCCGTGCCCCCCGTGGAGGCCACCCAGACGCCCGCCGCTGCGACAACGGCCCCGACCTCACCTCTGGCCACCCTGCCTCCTCCGTCCCCCTCGGCAACCCCGGCGCCGCCGCTGACCCTGGCGCCCTCGCCGACTCCACTGGCCACCATATCTGCGCCGGCGACGACAGGCCCTCCGGGCGGGGCTGTGCTTGGTCTAATGCTGGCCGCTCTGGCAATGGCAATCCTGGCCATCTTTGTCCTCAGCCGCAGGCCAGGAGACTGATCGAGAAAACGTCGCCTTGATGAGAGAGCGGCATGTTGTGCTACACTTAGGGCCTGTTAGGAAACAAGTTCCCGTTTTCGATGCCAGCAAAAGTCGTCTTGAGCCTGTCGAAAGATGACTTTTGCGGCTCGGTGACTTGAAAACCCGCTCGAAGTCACCCTTCGACAGGCTCAGGATGATTTCTCGCTAGATGCCAAAAAGGGGACTTATTGTTGGACGGCCCTTTAGGATGATGCCGGATTGTGGCACTATCCCAGGCATTGCTCGTTTTGACAAATCCGCCAGCATCGCTTATAATACCTCCAACCTAATACTACAACGAGATTTTGACATAACTTGCTACTGAGGGGCGTCCTCGCCCCGTCTGGCATGTCAGAACGCACCAGGACGCCACCGAAGGCAGGGCGAGGACGCCCCCTAGCAGCAGTGAGGAGTGACCATGGCGCGAAGTCTCGTTGTAATACTAACCTACACTAACAAAGGCAAACTCATCGAAAGATGGGGGTGCAAGCCACGGGTCTACATTAGCAAATGACAGATTCAGCTAGTAGGACAGCCGGGCGTGCCGAAAATAAAGCCTGAAAAGCGTGCTGTCCGAGCGAACTGCCCTGGTAGCACGCTTTTTGTTTTGCGTTCACGAGCAAAGCCGCCACGAGAATCACCTGTATTCAGATAGCCTTTGACAGGATTCACTACGATTCTTTCGAGGGCCACGGTAAGTGAAGGGAGGAATCACGATGAATATAAGGCTTCTTCTTTCAGGCAAAAGGTTAGTAGCTGTTTATATCTGCCTGGTTCTTTGCACGAGCTTGTTTTTGCTTCCCACCGTCCTGGCCATCCCTCTTGCAGCCCCATACCCCTTGGATGCGGCGGCGGCGGAGACAGCGCCCAAGTTGGAGGAAATCGGGTTGACCAAGGAGGATAACGGCCGCCTGGCCAAACCCGGCGAGGATCAAAGCCTGGCCATAAGCCTGGCGAGCAATCCATCTGCCGCCAACCACGTTATCTATAGCTCTAATGAGCTGTCACCGGACATCGAGGTGACGCCGACATGGTTTGAGCCAACGACGTCGCTGAGCAGAACCACCACCCAGGTACTGACTATCGAGAATGTGGGCGCAGGGGATCTGCACTTCAGTATCAGCGAGAACTACGTCATAACCCCAACCGGCGCTGTCTCCGGCGGGCCAGACGACTATGGCTACACGTGGGTTGATAGTGATGAGCCCGGCGGCCCCACGTACGACTGGGTAGAGATCAACACAGTGGGCACTGCTCTGACATTGGGAATCGATGCTTATGAGGAGGTCAGCCTGCCATTCACCTTCAACTTCTACGGACAGGACAAGACTACGGTGAAGATTTCCTCCAACGGATATCTGACCTTCGGGGAAGATGGAACCGCCTGGGCCAACACACCGATACCTAATACTGAGGATCCCTGTTATTTCATAGCTCCTTTCTGGGACGATATGAACCCGGCTCATGATGAGGGAGCAATCTTCTACTATTATGATGCACCTAACCAGCGTTTCATCGTGGAATACGAGGCGGTGCATCACTATCCGTTTTGGAATCCTGAGACTTTTGAGGTGCTCCTCTATGCCGATGGCTCCATCGTCTACCAATATCAGTCGATCTCAGATGCCACCAGTTGCACCGTAGGTATTGAGAATAGCGATGGCTCCGATGGGCTGCAGGTGGTCTATAACTCCAGTTACCTTCGCGATGCACTAGCTGTGAAGATCCTGAACCCCATTGATTGGCTTTCCTTCGATCCCGATTCGGGGACGGTTCTTCCTTCTGATTCTACTGCGGTCACTGTGACGTTCGGTGCAAGCGAGCTGAGTATGGATACATACGAGGCGAATATTATCATCTCCAGTGACGACCCAGATGAGGGAGAGATAACTGTTCCAGTAACGCTAACCGTAACCGTACCTTGTACAGACACGCCTACTACTCCCTACAACCCCGCACCCGCCGATGATGCCACGGATGTGTCCATGAACGCGGACCTGACCTGGTCCGGAGGGCACCCTTGCCCTGGGGAGTCGGTGACCTACGATGTCTACTTAGACACCTCCGATCCCCCGACGACCACACTGATCTGCGACGATGTGTCCGGCGCCACTTGCGATCCGGGGACACTGAGTTGCGAGACCCACTACTACTGGCAGGTGGCGGCCAACGCGTTCAACGGTCCCATCAACGGCCCTGTCTGGGACTTCACCACCGGACCTTGCATAGACCCGCCTACTATCCCCTACGACCCCGCGCCTGCCGATGATGTTACGGACGTGTCCATCAGTGGCGACCTGACCTGGTCTGGAGGGCACCCTTGCCCTGGGGAGGCGGTGACCTATACCGTCTACTTCGATACCTCCAGTCCCCCGACGACCACACTTAGCTGCGACGACGTGTACAGTACCACTTGCGATCCGGGGACACTGAGCTACGACACCCCCTACTACTGGCAGGTGGTGGCCAACGGGCTCAACGGTCCCAGCGACGGCCCTGTCTGGGACTTCACCACCGAACCTTGTACAGACCCGCCTGCTATTCCCAATAACCCCTCGCCTGCCGATGCTGCCACGGACGTGTCCATCAACGCTGACCTGACCTGGTCTGGGGGGCACCCTTGCCCTGGGGAGCCGGTGACCTATACCGTCTACTTCGACACTTCCAGTCCCCCGACGACCACGCTGACCTGCGGCGATGTGTACAGTACCACTTGCGATCCGGGGACACTGGACTACGACACCCCCTACTACTGGCAGGTAGTGGCCAACGGGCTCAACGGTCCCAGCGACGGCCCTGTCTCGGACTTTACCACCGAACCTTGTACATACACGCCTGCTATCCCCTATGACCTCGCACCTGCCGATGCTGCCACGGACGTGTCCATCAACGCTGACCTGACCTGGTCTGGGGGGCACCCTTGC
>CAYWWC010000331.1:0-4739 GCA_964461615.1 uncultured Anaerolineae bacterium | reverse complement strand
CTTATCTGGGCCGACCAGGAGAACGAGCTGCATCCTGGCTTGGCTACAGAGTGGGAAAGCAATGCAGAGGGAACCGAGTTTATCCTCAAGCTGCGTGACGACGTCAAGTTCCACGATGGGACACCCTTTGATGCTGCGGCGGTGAAAGCCCAGTTCGACCGCATAACCGATCCTGACTTTGTCGCCGCCACTGTCGGAGCAATTGTGGCCGATTACAAGGGCACTACGGTAGTAGACGAGACCACCGTCAAAGTGGCTTTCAGTTCGCCGAAACCCACTTTCATCATGGACCTTAGCCGCATCTGGGCGGCGATACCATCTCCGGCAGCAGTGGCCAAGTGGGGCGAGGACTTTGGCCAGCACCCGGTGGGGACCGGGCCATTTGTCTTCAAGGAATGGGCTGCACAGCATCATGTCACCCTAGTGCGCAACCCGGACTATGCCTGGGGGCCAGAGTTTGCGACGCACGACGGCCCGGCGCTGCTTGATGAGATCGTCTTCCGTTTCTTGCCCGAAGCTGTCACTCGTATGTCGGCTTTCCTAACCGGCGAACTGCAGGTCGTAGAAGATCCACCCTATCAGGACGTTAGCGAGGTAGTCAGTAATCCTGCCTACAGACTAGAGCAATTCTCGCCGCCGGGTATGCCCGCACATATGATGATCAACACGGAAGCCTCTCCGACCAATGATATACGGGTGCGCCAGGCGATGATCTATGCCGTCAACCAGGAGGAATTGGTACAAGCGGCATTCTATGGCATGCAGGGAGCGGCCCATAGTGTGCTGGCTCCTACCACGTGGAGCTACGACGAGCAGGCAGCGAATCTTTACCGCTACGATTTTGCAAAGGCGCAGCAATTGCTGGACGAAGCCGGTTGGAAAGATGCGGACGGAGACGGCATCCGGGAGAAAGATGGCGAAAAGCTGCACGTCGTGTACCCGGCCTCAGCTGCATGGGAAGAGGCTTACATGGAATTGCTGGCTTCGTACCTGAACAAGGTGGGCTTTGAAGTTGAGTTGATCCTGTTGGACGATGCTGGCATCTTTGAGTTTGGCAATGCTGGGAAGCATCATATCCTCGGCATGGGCTGGATGAGCCGCAACCCGTCGGTGCTGGATTTCGTCTACAATTCGGCCAACATTGAGGAAGGCTCATCTTTCACTCGTTTCCGCAGCGCCGAACTGGATCAAGCACTAAACGACGCCGCCAGCACGCTGGATTCCGAAGCGCGCAGAGAGCTTTACGTCCAAGCGCAACGAATCATCATGGAAAACGCGCTAGCCATCCCACTTTTCACATATGATCGGGTGATCCTGTTGCACTCAAGCGTACAAGACTGGCGCTTCGATTCCGAAGGTTACCCATGGCTGTATGAGGTATGGCCTGGCCAATAGTCAAACTCAGATCCGTATCCTTGTAGGTTGATCCCATCTCCGGGTGCCGGCCTCGCCTTGGCCGGCGCCCGGAGCCGCTGGGGAGAACACACATGTTCAATTATCTGCTGCGAAGGTTGTTGATGTCGGTGCTGGTCTTGTTTGGCGTATCAGTTCTTACCTTCTCCATGCTTCACCTTGTACCTGGTGATCCAGTACACGCCATGTTGAGCCGCGTGGCTGTGACAGCGGAAAAAGTCGAACAACTACGCCAAGAGTTAGGGCTTAACGATCCGCTACCGGTGCAATACTGGCGCTATGTGAGTCGTGCTCTACGGGGGGACCTGGGGCGCTCCATCCACAGCCGCCGTCCAGTCGTGAGCACAATCCTTGAGCAGTTACCAAGCACCTTTCAGCTCACCATAGCAGCCATGACGATAGCCGTGATCATGGGAGGCAGTTTGGGTCTGTTAGCAGCGCTCAAGCCCAATACCTGGCTGGACACTTTGACAATGACGATTGCTATTAGCGGCATCTCTGTCCCTTCCTTTTGGCTCGGGCTATTATTGATTCTACTCTTTGCTGTAACTCTTGGGTGGCTACCTAGCATTGCACCCAGTACCGATTGGCGTGGCCTGATCCTGCCGGCGCTGACGCTCGGTGTGGGTGAGGGGGCAATTATCACCCGCTTGGTCCGAGCTAGCATGTTGGATGTCCTCAACCAGCGATACGTACTAACCGCGCGTGCCAAAGGGCTATTTGAGTGGCGCGTGATTTTTGTCCATGCTCTGCGCAATGCTCTCATTCCCATTGTGACCATGCTTGGCCTGCAAGTGGGTTATCTGTTGGCTGGCTCCATTGTGATCGAGTCCATCTTTGCACGCCAGGGCTTGGGCAGACTAGCCGTCTCTGCCATCACAAATCAGGACTTTCCTATGGTTCAGGGTATAGTCTTGGTAGTGGCTTCGATCTACGTGATTGTCAACACGCTCACCGATCTTATCTACGTTATACTTGATCCACGGGTTCGATTACAATGACTTCTCTATCCCATAAGACTGAACTTCCATCTGCGCGATCCCCTACTGCGCTAATGATCAGCCGTTTGCGGCGGCAGCGTGGCGCCATGCTCGGCTTGGTTCTATTCATGCTGCTGGTGCTTGCTGCAATAGCTGCATCTGTGCTTACGACAGCCAATCCAATCTATGTGGATGTATCTGCGGCTTTTCAACCCCCGAGTATTGAGCACCCCATGGGAACTGACAATCTGGGGAGATCCATATTTGCACGCTTTCTCTACGGGGCCCGAATCTCTTTGACGATGGGAGTGATTGCCGTAGCACTTGGAAGCACGGTCGGCATAACGTTAGGAATCACTGCCGGGTTTTATGGGAAGTGGGTAGATGCATTTCTTTCATGGTTTGTGGAGGTACTGCTCGCGTTTCCCGGGATTTTGCTGGCGCTTTCGGTGGTGGCAATCTTGGGACCAGGGTTGTCCAACGCAATGATCGCAGTCGGTGTTGCGTTCACTCCCTCCTTCATGCGGCTGGCGCGCAGCACTGTGTTAGTAGCGCGTGAGCAGGATTACATCTTGGCCGCACGTGCCCTGGGAGTCCCCAACTGGCGCATAATGGTGCGTCATATTCTGCCCAACATCCTCCGACCTTTGTTGGTGCTGACCACCTTAGGCATGGGCAACGCTATTCTAGAAGGGGCTGCTTTGAGCTTCCTTGGGTTGGGAGCGCAACCGCCTACGCCAGAATGGGGATCCATGTTGAGCACTGGTCGCAGTTTTATGCGTCAGGGCTGGTGGATCACAGTGTTCCCAGGTCTGGGCATATTTCTGGTAGTTTTGTCTGTCAACTTGTTCGGTGATGGACTGGGTGACGCCCTGGATTATGATGCTCGGTCCCAGCATCAAGTGGAAACGGAGAACTGATGCACATATCTTTGACTGGGCCAAATCGGATAACGACCTATACAAGGAGATCATGATGGCCCTGGTGCATAACGGCGCGACACCCGATCCAGGGGGCCATCGTTCTCTCAGCTCTGATCGGAGGATACAAAGCCGTTGCCGATTTTGGGAAGGGGAACGGCGATTTGGCAGAATCATGAGGTCATCAAACAAAGGAGTCAGCTTATGAAAGTACTATCCCTGGGCGGCGCTGGCGCCGTCTGCCAACACGCAACACGCGACCTGGCCGAGTTCTCCGATTTCGATCAGATTGTCATCGGTGATTACAACGTGGCCGCCGCGGAGAAGCTGGCCGCCGGAATCGGCGATCCGCGGGTGAAAGTTCTCAGGGTGGACGCCAACGACTACGACGGATTGGTCAGGCTCTTCAAAGACTTCGACGTGATCCTCAACGGCTTGCCCTGGAAGTACGACCTGGCCGTCACCAAGGCCTGCGTCGAGGTTGGCGTCAGCGGCCTGGACGTCTCCACCGAGGAGAGCCAGTGGGACTACGACGCGGCCGCCAAGGAGAAGGGCATCGTCTTCATTCCTGGCGTCGGCGCTACTCCCGGCATCACCAACGTCATGGCCCGGCGCGGCGCGAATCAACTGGACGAGGTGGACGAGATCCAGATCAACTTCGCCGCTTTCCGCTGTCCGGCTCCCGCCCCCGGCCTGCTCATCACCTTCCTCTGGGAATTCCATCCCGAAGTCGAGGAGCGGCTGTACTACAAGGACGGTGAGTTTCACCTGGTCGGCCCGTTTGAAGGTTTCAAGACAGTGAACTTCTCCAGCCCCATCGGCGAGCAGGAGGTCTGCTACATCCCCCACCCGGAGACGCGCACCATGCCCAAGAGTCTGGGGGCCAAGGCCGTTTCGGTGCACGGCTGCTTCCCGCCCCACGCCATGCGGCTGGCAAAGGCCATGCTAGAATCGGGCCTACTCAGCGAAGAGAAGATCACCGTCAAGGGTGTCGAGACCACGGCGTTTGAGGTGGTGTACGAGTTGCTCCTCCAGTTGCCGGAGAGCAAGGAGACTCCACTGTGGGCCTATGGCCTGGTGGTGGAAGTCTACGGCAAGCGGGACGGGCGCGACGTGAAGATCAAGCTCTGGAACCGTCACCCCTCGATGGAGGAATGGGGCGGCAAAGCAGCCTACTACAAGAACATCGCCATCCCGCTGAGCATCGGCGTCCAGATGATCGCCCGCGGTGATGTCAAAGTGAAAGGCGTCGTGCCCCCGGATACGGCCATTGATCCCGACATCTTCTTCGCCGAGTTGCGCAAGCGGGGCATCGAGATCCACGAGCGAGTGGAAGAGTACCACGTGGTAGGGAATGGGCAAATTCGTGGATTCGGAAACTCGTAAATTCGTAGGCTGGTCTGCGAATTTACGAATCTACCAGTCT
>CAYWWC010000330.1:0-4753 GCA_964461615.1 uncultured Anaerolineae bacterium | reverse complement strand
ATAATCGTTGGCGCGATCGAACTTCAGCAGGTGATCGACTTCATCCAGGAAGAAAACGATTCTACCTTTGCGCATGGATTTCATACGTTCCATGAATCGCGGGAAGTAGCCCGCATAGCTCGCTCCCATACGCCACAGGCGACGCTGCTCCCTGGGGTGAAGCCTGCTGATGATCTGTTCAAAGAAAGCCTGCATATCCGTGAAGGCCATGCAATCCACATACAGGAATCTCTTCGAGTCAGGCTCTTCCATCTCCATCCTGCGTTTCACCTCTTTCAATAGAGAGGTTTTGCCAATGCGACGGGTGCCGATAATGACATAGCAGGTGTTGGGATGGCTTAGAATGGTGCGGATCTCGTATTCTCGCCCAAAGAACATGCTGTCGGTCACTGGGGCGCTCGCCTCGTAGGGGGCAAGAAAGGATAGAGGTACTTGATAACGAATGCGTGCCAGGAGCTCATCCGAGGGGGCGCGAGATCCGATGACTTGTCTCATATCCTCTGAATCCAACACAATCATGTAGTACGGGGGCTTGTTGGCCAGGCGCCGCAACTCAAAAGATCGTCCTTCCAGAAGGACAATAGGGATCCGATCCTGAGCCTGCAATTGCAAGACGACGTCTCTGAGAGTGGCCATAATCCGCTGAGGAGAATGTTGTCTCAGCTCTTGCTTAGGTATTTCGATAAACGGCGAATGGTCCGAGAAGCGGAGCCGGAGCCTCGAGAGATCAATGTAGAGAACACGCAAACCCAGGAGTTCCTTGGGACGCCCCCTCCGCTCATACTTCAGTTCACGCAAACGACGAATGAATCTCTCAGGCAACGTCATCACACCCATTGTCAACCTCCTTAACAGAAACCACTGGCCCGATCCTCTACATCCACATTGGATGCCAATCATTCACCGTTATAGTATAGCACGATTTCTAAGATCAGGCAATGTATCTTTGCGCCAGGAAGCATTGGCGTAAATATCGCGGGGGCTTGCCTTTTTGAGCAAAATGGGGTATTATTTAGGCCGCATCACAGAGGAGGAAAGGGGGAATGGTGCGGGCACTGATCACGGGAATCTCAGGCTTCGTCGGCAGCTACCTGGCCGAATATCTTCTCGAACACACCGACTGGCACGTAGCCGGCACTGTCTACGGCCCTGAGGAGAATATCGAGCATCTACGAGACAGGTTGGAACTCTACCCAGCAGAGCTTTCAGAGCTAGAGACAGTGATCTCGATCCTGGAGCAAGCGAAGCCGAACTATATCTTTCACCTGGCTGCCCAGCCCCTCGTCTCCCTCTCCCGACGCGACCCCTGGGGCACCCTGGCCATCAACATCCGTCTCCAGCTCAACATCCTGGAGGCTGTCGCCAGGCTGGGATCGTCGGCCCTTCGGCAGAGCTCAGGGCAGGCCAGGATACTGGTGGTCGGCTCCAGCGAGGAGTACGGCCTGGTACGACCTGACGAGTTGCCGATCAAAGAAACGAATCCCCTGCGCCCCACCAGTCCCTACGCGGTGAGCAAAGTGGCCCAGGACATGCTGGGGCTGCAATACCACTTGAGCCACAAGCTGTACACCGTGCGGGTGCGATCTTTCAACCACATCGGCCCCCGCCAGAGGCTCGGCTTTGTGGCCCCCGATTTCGCCAGTCAGATAGCTGAAGCTGAAGCGGGGCTGCGCGAACCCGTCATCCAGGTCGGCAATCTGGAACCCCAGCGCGATTTCAGCGATGTGCGGGACGTGGTGCGGGGATACCACCTGCTCATCACCCGGGGAGAACCAGGGGAAGTCTATAATCTGGGATCAGAGCAAGCTCGCTCAGTGCGGGAACTGCTGGAGAAACTGATAGCCATGAGCAAAATCCCCATCACCATCAAACAGGATCCAGAGCGACTCCGCCCTACCAACGTCCCCGTGATAGTCGCTGACTGTACCAGGATTCGGGAGCAGATCGGCTGGCGACCCAGGATTTCCTTTGAGCAGAGCCTGCGGGACGTGCTGGATTACTGGCAGGAAAGAATCAGAGAAGGAGGTTCGTAGTAAGCCACGTAGCGAAGCAGAGTGGTGTTCCGGCACTCCACTTCGTTCCGTGCCTAACTACGAACAAGTCATACAAGGAGAAATAAATGACAAAGAGAGCACTGGTCACCGGCATCACCGGCCAAGACGGCTCATATCTGGCCGAGTTTCTACTGGAAAAAGGCTACGAGGTGATCGGCATGGTGCGCCGCACCAGCACCGTGAACTTCGAGCGCATCAAGCACATCCAGGACAAGATAACTATAGTCCCCGGCGATCTGATGGATCAGGTCTCCATCATTAACATCTTACGAGAGCACCAACCCGATGAAGTCTACAATCTAGCGGCTCAGTCCTTTGTCCCCACCTCTTGGTGCCAGCCGGTGTTGACTGGTGAGGTGACGGCCCTGGGGGTCACTCGCGTGCTGGATGCCATTCGCATCGTGGACCCGACCATCAGGTTCTATCAGGCGTCTTCGAGTGAGATGTTTGGCAAAGTGCGAGAAACGCCCCAAAACGAGAACACCCCTTTCTATCCCCGCAGCCCCTACGGGGTGGCCAAGGTCTACGGCCACTGGATCACCATCAACTATCGCGAGAGCTACGACCTGTTCGCCTGCTCTGGCATACTTTTCAATCACGAGAGCCCCCGCCGAGGCCTGGAATTCGTCACTCATAAGGTGACCCATGGCGTGGCTCGCATCAAACTGGGCCTGGACAATGAGATCAGGATGGGCAACCTGGACTCTCAACGGGACTGGGGTTATGTCGAGGACTACGTCAGAGCCATGTGGCTCATGCTCCAGCAAGACAAGCCAGATGACTACGTGGTAGCCACAGGGAAAACCCACTCGGTGCGGAAGCTTTGCGAAGTGGCCTTCGGCCACCTCGGCCTGGATTGGCGGGAACACGTAGTAGTGGACCCCAAATTCATCCGCCCAGCCGACGTAGACCTCTTGGTTGGCGACGCCACCAAAGCTCGTACCAAGCTGGGCTGGGAGCCCACTGTCACCTTTGAGGAGTTGATCCAAATGATGGTAGATGCGGATCTGGAAGCGCTGAAGAAAGAAAATGACCTATGATTGGGAAAGGAGAACAAGACCATGGCCGCTCAAAAGGTGCTAGAGGTTCAGCAAGGGATTTGGATTGACGAACAGTGGATTCGCAACGCCGGGTTGGGCATCCGTTTGCAAGTAATAGTGCGGCCCGGGGAGATTCGCATTCTGCCTGTGCTGGATGAAGCTGAGCGACGCGAATCGCCAACGGGCTGGGAGGTTTTTCGCTCCTTGGGGTATGATGCCCAACCTGGGCGACTGCCCAACGCCGCCGCAGAACACGACCGTTACCTCTATGGGAAAGAATAGGGAGAAGCAGATGGCTAGACTCTTCGGCACCGACGGCATCCGTGGCGTGGCCAATCAATGGCCGCTCACAGCCAATTTCGCTCTAAGAATGGGGCAAGCAATAGCTCAAGTAGTCAGTCGTGATGGGGATACCAGGCCAAAGGTCGTGATCGGTCGTGATCCTCGGCAGTCTGGGACCATGCTGGAGAGCGCCCTGGCGGCCGGTCTGATGTCGCAGGGTGTTGATGTAATGCTAGTCGGGATTATCCCGACCCCCGGCGTGGCTTATCTGACCCGAACGCAGCGCGATAGCTCCAGTCAAGCGCGGTTAGGGATTGTGATCTCCGCTTCGCACAACCCCTTCGATCACAACGGGATCAAGATTTTTGCAGCCAACGGTTTCAAGATTTCCGACGAGACAGAAATGGAAATCGAGCGGTTGTTGTTGGACAACGATGCTGGATTTGAGGGAACAGACGCAAAGGGATTGGGGCAAAGTTGGGACGCCAGCGACTGGCGGCAGGGTTACGCCGACCATCTCGTCAACGTGTGGGGAGAAGGCGCGATAGCTCCATGTTCTTTGCAGGGTAAGCACATTGTGCTGGACTGTGCTAACGGTGCGACTTCGGAAATCGGGCCGGAGGTGTTCCGGCGTCTTGGCGCTGATGTTATCGCGATGGAGAACGCACCAGATGGGCTCAATATCAATGAGCACTATGAGTATATCCGTCCTGAGTCTGTTTGCGCTGCTGTTCTAAGGGAAAAGGCTCTGCTGGGTATCGCCTTCGACGGCGATGGCGATCGGGTGATATTGGTTGATGAAAAGGGCAACTTTGTCAACGGGGATGCGATCATGGCCATACTGGCCCGTGATATGAAGCGGAAGGGCCTGTTGACCAACAATGCCGTGGTCGCCACGCCCATGAGCAACTGGGGGCTCAAAGCATCATTGGAAGAAGCCGACATTCGTCTGGAAGAAACGTCGGTGGGTGACCGATTTGTGCTGCAGCGAATGATCGAGGAGAACTACGCGCTGGGAGGGGAGCAATCGGGGCATATTCTTGTGCTGAGGGATGGACAGACCACAGGGGATGGCATCTACACCGCCCTGGCGGTGTTAAAGGTGGTCACGAGCGAGGCCAACCAAAGTCTGTCTGCGCTGGCTGCCTGTATCCGGGAGCTGCCTGAGTGCCTGGTGAACCTTGATGTTCCAAGCAAGCCTCCCTTGCAAACCATTCCTGAGGTGCAGGCAGCGCTTCGACGGCTGCATGAATCGCTGGGCGATAACATTGACGTGACGCTACGGTACTCAGGGACGGAGAGCAAGCTGCGGCTAAAGATTCGAGCTGGCGAAGAACACGACCAGCAGACACTGGAACAAGAAGCCGAAGCTTTTAT
>CAYWWC010000329.1:3320-4757 GCA_964461615.1 uncultured Anaerolineae bacterium | reverse complement strand
CACCCAGGGGTCGGTAGGTCCTCGCTCAGACCAATCAATGAGGCCCAGTTCATGGAAGGTCACCATAAAGAACAACGCACTCAGCAGGCAGGCCCCCAGCCACAAGGCCTGCGCCCCCCGCCTGAACCGCAGCCGCCTCGCTTCCTCGGCGCTCTCTGAGCCGCGCAGCCACCAGCCCAAGGCCAGCATGGCAACTGTAGGGACGAGCATTGAGAGTATCCTGGCTGCGCTCCCCAGATCTCCCCAGTTCAGCCCCACCAGGAAGGCCAGTGCCAGAAAGACGACCAGGCTGCCGAGGTAAACGAAGATCTCGTCGGCCTTCACCCGGCGTGTCGGCGCCGATACTATTGTGCTCTCTTCTTCTCTCCGTCTGAGCGCCTGGCCTTGCTCAGGAGAGATCAGCCCGTCCTCCACCCACTCCTCAATCTTGCTCAATAGAGATTCTTGCTTAGCCATTGTGCTCCTCCTCTCTTTCAAAAGAACGGTCCCTTTGTGCCTATATTAAACCACAAAAGGGCTGCCATTGCAAGAGCAAAAGCTGCCAAAAACTGCCAAAGATCCCAATTTGCTCCAGGCCTATGCCCATGGCGAAGCCGTAGAGCAAGCTCCCAACCACTGAGAAGACCGTGGCCACCACGATGAAGCTGGCCAGCGGGCGACCTTCCCTGACTGTATCCACCAACCCCCGCCGGCGGAAGATGCCAAACAGCGCTGCAAAGATGTTCATGGTTGCCACCTCCTCCATTCTTCGGTCAAGGCCCGGCGGGTCCTCAGGAGTTCCTCACGCCTGACCAGAAATGCTATTCCACCGCCAAGCAGGACGCTGCCGGTGATCCCCAGTTGAATCCAGCGGGGCAGCTCGACGAAGGCGGGGCCGAATTGGGCCATAGCGTTGGCAAGCAGGGCCACTGCCCCCAGGCTGACGTAGCCACGCGAGCGGGTGCGCACGCCCCAGCCTATCGCCGCCAGGCTCTCCATCCCTAGCCAGGCTGCATAAACGAAGGTGCCTCGGGGCAGCGACTGGACGAAGGACGAGCCCAGCAGAATCACCAGCCCCAGCAGGGTGGGCAGACGATAAGTCAGGTCACCGCCTCGGCGATGTTCGTTCCAGCCCAGCCCCAGTAGCGCCAGCCCGGTAGGGATGACATAAGACTGAAGCTCATCCACGCCAAAGTGGACCAGCAGCGCCCAGTAAACGACCAGGAAGGCAGCACCAGCCAGGTAGGCCAGGTAGAGCACCCGGCGCGCGGCGGCGTCGGCAGCGTAGGTCAGCCCGACGATGCCGAAGGTGATGGCAATGACCAGTGGATCGAGGCTGACCAGTGCTCCGGCCATGGGCAATAGCATCAATCCCAGGCTGGCCCAACGCAGCGGTGTCTCATAGACCACTGCGACCACTGCCAGATCCTCACGCCGCAGCAACCAGGCGACCAGCAC
>CAYWWC010000329.1:0-3220 GCA_964461615.1 uncultured Anaerolineae bacterium | reverse complement strand
ACGATGGTACCCAGGCCCAGGCAGGTGAGTGCTTGCCCAGGCAAGTTTCCCAGGTTCAGATCCAGCAGTTTCGCAGTGTCCCGTTCCAGCCAGGCGTACGACAGGAACAGGGTGGCGTAGATGGCCGAAAGGGCAATGGCCAGCGGCCGATCGAGAAGTGCTACACCGTAGGACCCGGCCAGGTCGAAGGCGCCGACCAAGTACAGCGGCCACGCCCAGCGTCCCTGGCCCAGCCGGCGCAGCCCCAGCCCGCCCAGCAACAGGGCAAGGGTCAGCGCAGCGTAAGCGATGTCTAGCGCCCGCAGGTTGACCACGCCGTAGCCCAGGAAGATCTCTTGAGTGGTGAACACGCCCAGGTTAACAGCGACCAGCGCCGGGAGGAGAAGTGGCGACCACCCAAGCCACAGGGCTGCGCCCAGGTAGAGAGCAGCGACGACCGCCAGCAGCAAGGTGACGATGACCGGACTAGCCCAGGCCAGCGCCAGCACTGCTGCGCTCAGAAAGGCGGCTGCGGTAAGGAACGGGCCACCCCTGCGGGGCAGGTCGCCTGCGCCTGCCTCACGGCGGCTCAGGGCGTAGCCGGCTACCAGGTAGTTCAGCCCCAGCATGCCCATCAACAGCCCCCACTTCGCGCGTATGATGAAGTGGCTGTTGGCTAGAGCAGGCACAGTTTGCGTCAAGAACAGGTAGGCCGGCAGCATGAACAGCCAGACCGCGCCGTAGAACCAGGCGTAGTGTCTGAACATGGCGCCCGACAGGGCCAAAAGGGCTACGTCGCCCAGCAGTACCAGGATCAGGGCTTGCCTGTCGCCGATGGCCTGAGATGTCACGAGACCAGCCAGGATGTAAGCAACGGCGATCAGAGGCAGGCTAGCCATCTGTCGCCTTTGTAGCCGCTGCAGGCCGTAGCCAACTCCCAGGTAGGCAATGGCCAACAGCATGAGCGCCACCGCCAGAGCCGTTTTGCTGAAGTCCAGGTGGAGCAGAGTCAGCCTGAAGGCCAGGGGGAACAACCCCGCCGCTGCCCAGCGCGCTGCCAGCCAGCCGAAAAAGACGTCGGTGGCGACGTAGAACAACACCCCGACATAGATCCCGGCCAGCGCCAGCCAGTGGCTACTGCCGAGCGCGAAGCCGAGCACCGCAGCCCAGGTGAGCAGGGGAGCAGCCAGGTGGGTAACTATCAACAGCGGCCTATAGGTGAACCCGGCCAAGGGGGTGTCTCGCAGCCTCCGCGCCAGCAAGAGCAGGAGTAGCGCCAGCAACAGGTGAGCCGGGAGATAAGCCAGGTTGGGTACCTCGGCCACCGTCAGCCCTGCCGTTAGCGTGCTGGCCAGGGCGCCCACACTGATGTAGGTGAACAGGTCGGCTCGCGTCCAGTAGGCCATGAGGACATACAGCAGCAGGCATATAGGCGAGGCGATCAGCCACATCACGTCGTCATGGAACCCGCTGGGCCCCAGGACGTAAACTTGCAGCACGGCGAAATTCAGGGGCAAGAAGCCCGAGGCCACGCCCAGGATGGCTACGCCCCCCAGGCGCAGTCCCGGCCGCTGGTAGAGCAGGTAGCCGCCCAGGTAGAGCAGGCCGGTGGCCAGCAGCATGACGCCAAACTTCGCCGGTCCCCCAAGCTGGCCCCACCTGCTGCCGATGAAGATAATGCCGGCCAGCACCAGCAGCAGGGCACCGCTGTACAGGGCGATCTTGATGTTGCGCTCGCTCAGCAACCACTCGTCGAAGGGCACCCGCGCGGCTTTGGGGGGCGGGGGAGCGGCCGGCACTACCTCGGCAGGTACGGCCACCTCCTCAACGGCCGGGGGCGGAGCCGCCGGCGCAGGCTCAGGGATGAGCCGTGCCCGCAAGTCGGTCAACTGCTTGACGTAGGGCTGGCGAAGTTCCTCGATCAGGTCGGCCGGCAACCGCTCAACCCAACCATCTGTTTCCGCAAGCAGAAACTCCAGTTGGCGGAACGCCAGCAGATCCTCCCTAGTGTAAGTCGCGCCGCACTGGGAGCAGACCGTCACGCGGCGCTCCTCCCGGGCGCCACATGTCGGACATTCTGCCATCCTCGTCGGCGGTGCAATCTCTTGGGTCTCGGATGCAGCCCCCTCAGCCCGTTCAGCCGGTGGACGTTTTGCCAAATGCGTCAAGTACAACGCTCGAAACCACGATAGCATGACTGCAACGGCAATTGCACCTACTATAACCTCTGCAATATTCATAGCACACCTCCTCACTCCGCTCGTGGCGGAAAACTGGTTGATAGCGGTCCCTTCTTAGAAAACAGCCCCTTTGCATCTATATTAAACCACAAAGGGGCTGCCATTACAAGAGCAAAAGCTGCCAAAAACTGCCAATCGAAGTGCCAAGAGTCTATGTGAATAGCACCATCCAAACCTAGCGACGTATCTTCTCAATATTTTGGGGGGAAAGGGGGCATAGCGAGCATCCGCCGGTTGAGTAGACCTTCAGGTCGTATCGAAACCCAGGATGCGAGCGGGTCTACCGGCAACCCGCTTGGCCTCGACGCCGTGCTGAGCTTGTCGAAGCATACGTCGCTCGGATGCGTAGCCTCCGCTCGCTCCTACCCTTCGACAGGCTCAGGACACCGCTCGGCCGGCGCTGGATTTGTCCTCCCCCGACTTTTTGAGAAGATACCTAGCGACGCACCTCAGATCCTACCCCCCAGCCGCCGGCGCAGTCGGTCCACGCCAAGCCCAATGGCGATGAAGGCTACACCTGTGATCAGCAAGACCACCGGCAGCCCAAGTTGCTCTTCGAAATACTCAAAGTTGATCACGGTAATGCCCACAAACAGCCCGAAGGCACCGCTGAAGAGCAAGGCTCGCGACTGCCGGGCCACACTCCAGGCGATGAACATCAGGCTCTCAATGAGCAGAAGTATGCGCCAGGCTAGCAACGAACGCTCTGGAGCCGGACTACTCATCATTATCAAGACCCCAACCAGCCAGGACCAGGCGCCGAAGAGGTTGAAGAGCCCGATAAGGCCCTCCTTCTCCCGCCGGCGGGCTACCTCGGCGGAGGCTAGCTCGACGGCTCCTACCACCAGCCAAGGGAGATAATGGGCCCACCGGATCTGTGTGCCCCAGGTCGCATCGACCACGATAGTGACGCCGATGGCAACGCTCGAAGCCAGGGTCCCGACGCCCAGCCCCTGGGGTAGGCCAGGCAAGACCAAAAGGGCGATGACCGCCAAGGGCAG
>CAYWWC010000328.1:0-4800 GCA_964461615.1 uncultured Anaerolineae bacterium | reverse complement strand
GGGGAAAAGAGATAGCCATGGTCTTCCAGGACCCGATGAACTCGTTGAATCCAACCCTCACCGTCGGTGCCCAGATTGACCGCGTGCTTGACTTCCATACGCCCCTTTCCCGTGCGGAGAGAAGAAGGCGGGCCATCGAGTTACTGAGGCAAGTGGAAATGCCAGAGCCAGAGAAACGGTTAGACAACTACCCACACCAGCTCAGCGGAGGCATGCGCCAGCGCGTGTTGATCGCCATGGCCCTCTCTTGCAATCCCATCGTGTTGATTTTGGACGAGCCGACTACTGCCCTTGATGTGACCATTGAGGCCCAGATATTCGAGTTGGTTGACAAACTGAAGGTTCAATACGATATGGGCATCATCCTCATCACCCACGACCTGGCTGTGGTGGCGAATTCGTGTGACCGGGTCATCGTCATGTATGCCGGTCGCATCGTGGAAGAGGCACCGGTCACAGATCTCTACGATGCCCCCCTACATCCGTATACTCGCGGATTGTTCAACTCCATTCCTCAGTTGGACAAGGAGGAAAAACGTCTTCCCTCTATTCCTGGTGAAGTGCCGGAGCTGATCAACCTGCCTGAGGGCTGCAATTTCAGCCCGCGATGCAAAGATGCCAAAGAAAGATGCCCGCACGACGACCCTCCCCTCATGAAGATCGGGCCTGGGCGGAGGATCGCTTGTTGCTTGTACTGAGCTTGTCGAAGTGGCCGGACAGAGGTGAGTGAAATGAACAACGAAAACACCCCATTGGTAGAAGTAACAGAGCTAAGGAAGTACTTCCCGGCCCAGGGCGACTGGTTTGCCCAGTTGTTCGACCGGCGTCAGATCAAAGCGGTTGATGGCATCAGTTTTTCCATCCCCAGAGGGACCACCCTGGGCTTGGTTGGAGAGTCTGGCTCGGGGAAAACCACCACGGGCCGGCTCATCGCCCGCTTGACCCAACCGACGGCCGGCCAAATCAGATACGAAGACCAAGATATCGCACCTCTCAAGGGTAAGGACCTGAAGGCGCTAAGACGCAGTGTCCAGATGATCTTTCAGGACCCTGCCTCATCCCTCAATCGTCGGAAGACAGCGGGACAAATGGTCAGCGAGCCACTGCGGATTCATGAGTTGGTGTCAAAGCAAGTCATCGAATCCAGGCTAGCAGAACTACTGGGAATGGTTGGTTTGTCCGGGCATTTCCTGAACCGCTATCCGCACGAGCTGTCTGGTGGACAGCGCCAACGGGTAGGCATCGCTCGCGCCCTGGCCGTAGAGCCCGAGTTCATTATCTGCGATGAGCCCGTGACCGCTCTCGACGTCAGCATACAGGCCCAGATTCTCAACCTGCTGATGGATCTGCAAGACGATTTGGATCTTACCTATTTGTTCATTGCCCACGATCTGAGCGTCGTCAAGCACGTTAGCGATCGGGTGGCGGTGATGTATCTGGGCAAGATCGTGGAAATTGCGGTTAAGAAGACGCTCTTTTCCGATCCCAGGCATCCTTACACCCGAGCGCTGTTAGGAGCCATCCCCAAGCCCGATCCCAGGGCAGGGAAAAGAATGGTTCTCTATGGAGAAGTGCCAAGCCCGATTAATCCCCCCTCAGGATGTGTATTTCACCCTCGGTGCCCAGAGCGAATCGGTGACATCTGTTCGGAGCAAGAGCCAGATGTAGTTAACTTGCCCGATGGAACCCACGTTGCCTGTCATCTCTATGCCAATGATTGAACAATTCGAGGCCAGCGGTCCTCATCGCGAGGTCGGTTTCGCTATTGGGCAGAGGTTTGCCGAACAGATTCACCGCTCGCTTGACACCGCCGTTTCCTCACATGACGGTCACGGCCGTTTCCTCCAGGAGCAGGTCTTGCCCTACCATCGTACCCCAGAGGGGCAGGCGAGATACCGACAGTTCTTGGAAGTACATCAGATTCGCTACCCCGACTATTTCGCCGAACTCGAAGGGATTGCTCAAGGATCGGGGCGGCCCCATGAAGACCTGTTCCTGACTAACCTGCGGGGGGAATATCGGACCTTCCTTCAAGGCGCCGAGGTTCGCGGGTGTTCCGATTATGCTCTGGTCACGGATGACGTGGCGCTCATCGGCCACAACGAGGATGGCTCGCCGACGTTTCGAGGCAACATGTACATTGTCCATGCCAGGGTTGAGGGAAAGCCCGCCTTCACCGCGCTTTCGTATCCCGGCTTCCTCTGCGGCAATGCCCTTGGCTTCAACGCCGAGGGCATCTGCTTCTCCGTTGATCACGTCCAACCCCGAAACGGCGGAGTGGGTGTAGCCCGGCATTTCATCGCTCGCTCCCTGCTGGAGGCCCGCTCTCTGGATGACGCCATTGAGAGGGTGACGGTGCCGGGACGCGCTTCGGGTTTCAGCTACACCATTGGCTCTATCCCTGAGCGGCGCATTGTGATCGTCGAAGTTGCGCCGGAAGAACACCACGTCCGAGAGGTCCGCGGCGCCAACTTCCACGCCAACCACTATCGAGAACTCGCTGTGGATCAGATCATTCATCCCTCCAGCCGGGCGCGGGTGGAGCGGGCCAGAGCGATGATGCGGAACAATCCCCCTCAAGACGCCGCCGAGACCCTGACCATCCTGGGGGATCAAACAGACGAGCAATACCCCATCTATCGCACCGCCACCGCCCCGGACCAGAGCGCCACCCTCTGCACTGCGCTATTCGATTTGGATGCTCGCCAACTGCGCATTTACACGGATCATCCCACGCAGGCTCCGAGGGAGTTCGTCGCACTCGCCATGTAGAATGAACAGCAAACCGGAGTCCCGAACTTGTTCGGGCACGTTGCGCCGCCCCGAACAAGTTCGGGACTCCCCTGATTACGAAGAAGGAGGAAAAATGAACGAGGCAACAATAGCAGAGATCAAATCAGCCGTCGGAGAAGCAATTGACAAATTACAGCCAAAGCTGATTGACCTGTCCGACAGGATCCACCGCCATCCGGAAACCAAGTTCGAGGAGTACAAGGCATCACAGTGGCTATCCGAAGCGGCGGAAGCGGCTGGATTCCGGGTGGAGAAGCCGATCGGAGGATTGGAAACGGCTTTCCGAGCATCCCATTCTGGATCGGGGGAGGGGCCAAGGATCGCCTTTCTCGCCGAATACGATGCCCTCCCCAAGCTGGGTCACGCTTGCGGGCACAACCTGATGGCCGCCGCCAGCCTGGGGGCAGCGCTGGCCCTGCAGGCGGTGATGGACAAGCTCCCTGGGTCAGTGCTACTCATCGGAACGCCAGGCGAGGAGGGAGGCGGCGGGAAGGTCATTCTGGCAAAAGCCGGCGTCTTCGATGATGTAGACCTGGCCATGATGTTCCATCCAGGCAGGCAGACCGTGCTGTGGAAGCACTCTCTAGCACGTCGCAAGCTTCTCATCGAGTTCTTCGGCAAGTCCACCCACGCCGCTGCGTCTCCAGAGAAAGGCATCAACGCCCTGGATGCAACCCTCCAAACATTTCAGAACATAAACGCCCTGCGCGAACACATAGAGGAAAGCTCCCGCATCCACGGGATCATCACCCATGGGGGCGACGCCCCTAATATCGTGCCCGACTATTCAGCATCCCTGTTCTACATCCGGGCCAGGGAAGATGACTACTGCGATGAACTGCTGGAAAAGGTCAAGAATTGTGCTCGGGGTGCGGCGATAGCAACCGGGGCCAGGGTTGAAATGGAAATGCAGGGCGCCTATAAGTCAGTCCGAACCAACATGGCCCTGGCTCAAGCGTTCAAGGGCAATCTGGAGGCCATGGGATGGGAGTTCGACGAGGTTGATCCCACGAGGAAGCTTGGCTCAACAGACATGGGCGACGTCAGCCACGTAACCGCTGCGATCCACCCATCTTTGAGCATCGGCCCAGAAGATATGGCAGGCCATTCCACCGAGTTCGCCGAGGCCGCTGCCTCCGAGGAGGGGAAGCAAGCCATGATCGCCGCTGCCAAGGCCCTGGCTGTAACGGCGGTGGATGTGCTGCTTCGCCCGTCTCTTTTCGCTGCAATTAGGGCGGAGTTTGAAGCAAGATAATCCTCCAATCTGCTAATGAGCAAAAAGGTGGTGCTGGTCTTACGTTGACCAGCACCACCTTTTTGCTCAAGGAACCACAGGAGACGAAACGCACCTGCTTACCCCAACAGTCGCTCCTCCACCTCTTCAAGCGACAAAGCAATAACGCGAAACAACTTGCGGCGCGAGGCGGCCCCCGCCACGATCTCCACCTGGCTCTTACGCGCGCCTAGCAATTGGGCCAGGAAAGCGATGAAGGCTTTGTTTCTTACGCTGGCGGCAGCGCGGTGTGAACTGCGGGAGGAATAGGGATCCCAAGCGATTTGGTGACCACTGGCTTGCCAGATGCGAGAAAGTGAGTTGGGTGTGTTCAAAATGAAGCGAGAATTTTAAGGTTTATCGCTCAGAGGCACACGTATACCTAAGTTGCGTAGCCCCGGCTAACATCTTCATTAACGACAACCACGCCGACAGATGAGCCAGCGAGGGAGTGGCCGGTGCGGAGCAAACTTTGTGCGAAAAATCGCCTGTTCTTCATCGCTGACTATTACTACAACCGCACTTTGTCATTCTGAGGTGCGAAGGAAGCGAAGCGGCTGAAGCGACGAAGAATCTCGTTCTTCCGATTTGAAGTGCAGCGCAGCAACGAGATTCTTCGCTCCCTGCGGTCACTCAGAATGACATTTCGAGCAACTGCGGTTGTAGTACTATGCCCAGTCCGAAATCGGGATAGGGGGACGGGCTAAGCCCGCCCCCCTCCCACACCACCGGAC
>CAYWWC010000327.1:0-4806 GCA_964461615.1 uncultured Anaerolineae bacterium | reverse complement strand
GGTTGGAGGTTAGAGGCTGGAGGTTAGGAGCTGGGGGCTAGAGGTTGACTTTCCAACTTCCAATTTCTAGATTCCAACTTCCACAGGGAGAATTCAGGCTATGCACCGCTTTTTTGTATCGCCCGACCAGTTGGAGGGTGACAAAGTCACTATCGCCGGGCCGGCCGTGCACCACATCAGAGATGTCCTGCGCCTACGCCCTGGCGACGACATCGTCGTCCTGGACAACTCCGGCTGGGAGCGGGAGGTGGAAATCGTCGAGGTGGACCGGGAGCAGGTGGTTGGCAGGGTGCTAAGCAGGGCTCTCGCCACCGGCGAGCCCCGCACCAAGATCTCTCTCTTTCAGGGTGTGCTCAAAGGCAGCCATTTCGAGATGGTCTTGCAGAAGGGCACGGAACTGGGCATTGTGGAATTCGTGCCCCTCATCAGTCAGCGCTGCGTGATCGCGAGCCTGGATGATGTGAACAAAAAGATGGTTCGTTGGCGACGCATCGTTCAGGAAGCAGCGGAGCAAAGCAGGCGCGGCAGGCTTCCCAACCTCCAGCCGGCCATGATCTTTTCTCAGGCCTGCGAGCGAGCGAAGCGGATGGGAGGGCTCTCATTGATGCCCTGGGAGGAAGAAGAGAGGGTCAATCTGAAGCTAGTGTTTGGGAAGGAACAGAAGAAGTCGAAAAGGAAGAAGACTCCATCATTGTTTCCTTCCAATCCCTTTTCCATCAACCTCTTCATCGGCCCTGAGGGAGGCTTCACTTTTGAGGAAGTGACATTGGCCCAGCACTACGGCATCGCCTCCATTACCCTGGGACCCCGCATCCTGCGAGCCGAGACGGCCGGCTTGGTGGTCGCGGCCGCTATTCTGTATGAACTGGGAGACTTAAGCTAGAAAGCTCGTTATGATGGGCGAAGGTCTCCCCACCGAGGCGAATGGCCTCGGGAGGATTCTGTGAGCAAAAGCCATGAAAAACGCAACCACTGCCACAAAAAACGAGAAGGGAGCTGCAAATATGACTCCAAACGATCCCGATCGTCCCTCTGACTTTATCCGAGATGCCATCAAGGAGGACTTGCGGACAAGCAGGTTCGGCGGGCGAGTTCATACTCGGTTTCCACCGGAGCCGAACGGCTATCTGCACATCGGACACGCCAAGGCCATCTGCATTACTTTCGGTATGGCCGAGGAATTCGGGGGGCTGTACAATCTGCGCTTCGACGATACCAATCCCGTGAAAGAAGAAGAGGAATACGTGGATGCCATCATGGAGGACATTCGCTGGCTGGGCTTCGATTGGGAGGAGCGGCTGTTCTACGCCTCGGATTACTTCGAGCAGCTCTACCAGTGGGCTGTGCAGTTGATCAAAGATGGCAAGGCGTACGTGGACAGTCTGAGTCCAGAGGAGATCAAGGAGTACCGAGGGGCCTTTGGCAAGCCGGGCAAGAACAGCCCGTATCGAGACCGTTCGGTGGAAGAGAATCTCGATCTGTTTGAGCGCATGAGGGCCGGCGAGTTCGAGAACGCCGCTCACGTGCTGCGGGCCAAAATTAATATGACCTCTGGCAACATGAACCTACGCGATCCGGTCATGTACCGCATCCTGCACGCCACCCATCTCCGCACAGGCGACGAGTGGTGCATCTATCCGATGTACGACTGGGCCCACGGCCAATCGGATTCCATCGAAGGGATCACCCATTCTCTTTGTTCGCTGGAGTATGAAGACCATCGTCCTTTGTACGATTGGTTCCTCGATCAGTTGGGGATCTATCATCCACGGCAGATCGAGTTCGGTCGCGTCGGTCTCAGTTACACTGCCATGAGTAAGCGAAGGCTTGTTCAATTGGTGCAAGACGGGCACGTCAGCGACTGGGACGACCCACGGATGCCTACACTGTCGGGATTGCGGCGACGGGGCTACACCCCAGAGGCCATCCGCGACTTCTGTGATCGCATTGGAGTGCCCAGGACGAACACTATCGTTGATATGGCGCTGTTTGAGCACTGCGTCCGTCAAGATCTGAATCAACGCGCGCCGCGGGTGTTCGGCGTGCTGCGCCCCCTCAAGGTCGTCATCACCAACTATCCGGAAGACCTGGTGGAGGAGATGGAATGTATCAACAATCCTGAGGATCCTAGCATGGGGACGCGGAAGGTTCCCTTCTCACGAGTGCTGTACGTCGAACGAGGGGACTTCCGTGAGGACGCGCCGAAGAAGTGGTTCCGTCTGGCCCCTGGTCGCGAGGTGCGACTGCGGTACGCCTACTACGTCACCTGCGTGGACGTGGTGAAGGACGAGCAGGGCGAAGTGGTCGAGCTGCACTGCACCTACGATCCGGAGACGCGCGGGGGCTGGTCGTCGGACGGGCGCAAGGTCCGGGGAGCGTTGCACTGGGTCTCGGCGGCCCACGCCCCTGAAGCCGAAGTGCGCCTGTACGATCGCCTCTTCTCGGCAGAAAACCCGCTTGATGTGGAGGAAGGCGAAGATTTCACAGACAGTCTCAATCCAAACTCGCTGGATGTTCTGACCTCGTGCCGCGTTGAGCCCAGCCTGGCAGGCGCAGCCCCAGGGAGCATATGCCAGTTCGAGAGGCAAGGCTACTTCTGCGTGGACCCTGATTCGACCGATGGGAAACTGGTGTTCAATCGGACGGTATCGTTGCGGGATACCTGGGCCAAGATAGAGAAGAAGCTGTGAGGAGAAATGATCAAGTCAATCTCACAGACAAGAACCTGGACCAACTGCAACGAAATTGCCCAAAATGCGAGGGGGAATCATGGAAAAGATGTTATCCTTTAGAGAGGTATTAGACAGAGTTGAACAACTGCCCTTAGAAGACCAAGAGGCATTGACAGACATCATCCGTCGCCGGATCATCGAGCGGCGGCGGGCGGAACTCGCCAAAGGCATACGAGAGGCTCAAGAGGAATTCAAGGCAGGGAACGCTCACCCCGTGACGCCAGACGAATTGATGGCGGAGATATTGTCATGAGACGATGCTTGCTCCGCTCCAGTGCCTTTGTGCGCGCGGCGAAACGGAGAGTAAGAAAAGACCCTCGTGTGGCAGAGGATATGCGAGCAGCTTTGGAGTTATTGGCTGAAGATGCGCTCCATCCACAATTGCGAACGCATAAGCTGAAAGGTAAAAGGTAAGCTGAAGGGTTCATGGGCCTGTAGCGCGGGCTACGATCTCAGGATCGTTTTCAGGTTTGTGCGGCATGAAGGAACCGAGGCGATCCTGTTAGAGACGGTTGGGACGCACGACGAGGTTTATTGAGGGGCATCTACTAACTGAAGGTGCTGCCTGTCCTGGCGGTCAGGCCAGGGAAGCGGGGTATCCTCGTGACGAAGGGCGCAAGAGCCAGTCCGTTTCGTGCCCAACTCGTCAGTGAGGCGCCTCTTGAAATAGCACGGAGAGAAAACCGCTCTTTTGAGCTTGACGAATGTCTCAGCCTGTGGTATGATAGCACCGTAAATCGGTGTGTGGCACAGTCGCAGTCCTTGTCCCAATTGTAGCTTACCGGGAAGGGTGTAAAAGGGAGTCGTTATCTTTGACCCTGAACTGTAACCGTGAAGTTTGAAATCATCGGCAAGATTGAGACAATTGAAACCATTGCTGTCGGAAGGAGCATTCGTCTTCTGCCCTACTTGCAGAAGACCTATGGCCGCGGTCGGTGGAGAAAACTGAAGGGCATCGCGTATGTCACACTACCCAATGGCAACGTCAGGCATGTTGAGCTCCACTGGTATGAGGCTCACGGCATTGGCCGGAGAGACATAAAGATCAAGTATTATTTGGACTAGATGATGAGATGATGAATACCTTCAAACGACGTTTTGCTTTGTGTATAGATAATGCTGGCTACGAGGTCTCGCTGATCCCGAGGAAGGTTTATGAGGTCATTCCCGATGGAGAAGCCGCTAAAGACGACTTTCTTCGGATTGTAGATGAGAGCGGAGAGGATTATCTATACCACATTAGCCAGTTTGTGTTGGTTGAATTTCCAGTCGAGGTTGAGCAGGTATTGGTTGCGGCATAACCTAAACTGCCGCCTACCCCTCGCTCTGCGATCCGTTCGCTCCACGCAGCGCGTGCCCAGCATAACTACGCGCTGATGTGCCCTGCCAAGCCGTCGTCTGCTGACTGAAGGTGCTGCCTGTCCTGGCAGTCAGGCCAGGGAAGCGGGGTATCCTCGTGACGAAGGGCGCAAGAGCCAGTCCGTTCCGTGCTCAACTCATCAGTGAGTCGCCTCTTGAAATGGCACAGAGAGAAAACCGTGCTTCCGAACAGTGGAATTGCGTTTTCTAGCTGGACATAGTATGTATAGTGGGCCTGCTTACTGTCGTAAGGAATCTCCGCTTGTATTAAGTGCGATAAAGCTTTACAATTGGGTCAGGAGGTGCGATTATGACACATCAGAAGATGACTTTGCAAGACATCATCATTGATATTCACGCTCTCAACGAGGATATAGAAGCATACGAACGAAAGTACGGTGTTCTTTCAGAGACATTCTACGAATCGTACATCAACGGCGAGGAACCCGAAGATGACTCCTGGATACTCGACTGGGCTGACTGGGCTGGTGCATACAAAATCCTGCTCCGTCGCCGTGAACAATATCGTCGTACCATCCAAACCTTACGACAACGAACACCGACTTTAGTGAATGTAATTGAGAGAACTGTACAGCGTGAACCCATTCCAGTTGCTTCGTGACTACGAGGAATACGTCTACACTCTAAAGCAGCGCTTCCCCTCTATCCAACGTTCGACACTGGTTGTCGTTCAACGCGGTAGGCGGGTAGCAGT
>CAYWWC010000326.1:0-4837 GCA_964461615.1 uncultured Anaerolineae bacterium | reverse complement strand
CGCGCGTTTGCTGCGCCACGGCAGGCGCAACAGTTGGCTGGAGATCGTTCTGGACGAGGGCAGGAATCGCCACATCCGCCGGATGCTAGAAATGCTGGACGTGAGCGTGCTGAGGCTGATGCGGGTCTCCATAGGGCCGCTGGAACTGGGGGACCTCAAAAAAGGCGAATATCGTCATTTGACAGCGGTGGAACGCGATGCGTTGGAGAAACATTAAGTCTCTATTCCTGATAGTGTGCCTCAGCATCTCGCTGCTGGCGGCGTGTACACCTGCCTCGACTGCCACGCCAACGGCTACCGCTACCGCTCCCCAGCCAACGCCAACGGCTATCGCTACGGCTACCGCTACTACGCCAACGCCTGCTGCTTGTACCTTCAGCTACGAGGTCGTCAATGCTTATCCCCACGACCGAAGTGCTTTCACACAAGGACTGGTCTTTGAAAGCGGTGTTCTGTATGAAGGAACAGGGCGTCGGGGGCAATCCACGTTGCGCAGAGTGGAATTGGCAAGCGGAGATGTCCTGCAAATCCACAAGCTGCCAGACCAACTCTGGGGTGAGGGCATAACCATCTTCGGTGAAAGAATCATCCAGTTGACCTGGCAATCCGGAGTCGGTTTTGTCTACGATAAGAACAGTTTTGAGTTGCTGGAAGAGTTCAACTATCCAACTGAAGGCTGGGGCATTACACACGATGGAGAGCGCCTGATCATGAGCGACGGAACTTCAACGCTTCACTTCCTGTACCCTGAAACTCTCGAGGAAATCGGCCGCATCGAAGTATACGACAAGGATGGGCCGGTGATCAGGCTCAATGAATTGGAATACGTTCAGGGGGAGATCTACGCCAACGTGTGGAAAACAGACCGCATCGCCAGGATCGTACCTGATACTGGTGAGGTGATCGGATGGATAGAGCTGGCGGGGCTTCTGAGTCCGGAAGATCGCGCCGAGCCAGTGGACGTTCTCAACGGCATTGCCTACGACGCAGAAAACGATCGGCTGTTTGTAACCGGCAAGCTCTGGCCCCGGCTCTTTGAGATTGAACTGATTCTTCTAGAATAACCTTCTGAACGCAGATTAACGCCGATGCCGCTTCGCTTACCACTGATGTCGCTTCGCTTACATTCATCTGCGAAAATCTAACTCGTCGGTCTGAGGCAGCGAATGAGGGAGATAGGGATCGAGGCTTGGATTCAGGAACAGGAGATTCGAGCAGAGACAGGATTCGCCTACGTCGATAGTCGATATTCGATGCCAGCCGTACAGCGTTCCTGAAGAGTGAGCGTCTAAATCAGATTGGAGAACGTGCCCATCTACTTGATACAGGGAATTGGCTACGGCTTTGCGGCCGCCGTGCAGCCAGGCCCCTTTCAGACCTACATCATAGCGCAAACACTGGATAATGGGTGGCGAAACACTCTGCTCGCCGCTTTTGCGCCTCTAATCAGCGACGGCCCAATCATCGCCCTGGTCTTGCTGGTGTTGAGCCAGGTACCGGAGTGGATGCAACGGTTCCTCTATGTCGCCAGCGGGCTGTTCGTCCTCTACCTGGCCGTGAGCGCCTTCATCGGCTGGCGCAACTTCGGCACGGCAGGCGTGGCGGCGCCCCCATCAAAACAGCAAAGCCTGCTCAGAGCAGCGATGATGAACTTATTGAGTCCTGGCCCGTACATCTACTGGAGTCTGGTCACCGGCCCGGTCCTGCTAGCAGGTTGGCGCGAAGCTCCGGCCAACGGGATCGGTTTTCTGGTTGGCTTCTACGTGGCCATGATTCTCAGTTTGGCAGGCATCATCATCCTTTTCGGCACAGCCAGACATCTTGGGCCGAAGGTGAACCGTGCCATGTTGGGGATGTCAGTCGTCGCCCTGGCATGTTTTGGACTCTATCAACTATGGCTTGGGGTGTCGGGCTAACCAAGCGGGCTTGGTATTTACGCCATGAACGCGCAGTGAACAAACTTGGAGGTGGTACACATGGACAATTTGGTCGAACTCTGGGAAAAGCCTCTCGCTGAGGAGATATACATGATAGTTGGCTGGCGCCAATGGGCAGACGCCGGCTCTATCTCATCAGGCTTGCCCCAATACCTCATAGAACAAACCGGTGCGAGAAGAATCGGGACGATCAAGTCTGACGGATTTTACCTGTTCCAAGTCCCTGGTACTCACCATCTTTTTAGACCAGAGATAAAACTTGATGAAGGGTATAGGCAAGAATTGAGAATCAGGAAAAACGAGTTCTTCTATTCGGGCGATGATAAAAAAGGTCTGGTAATCTTCCTGGGAGAAGAGCCGCATCTGAACGTGGAGCAGTATGCCGCGGCCTTCTTTCACGCCGCGAAGGAATTGGGCGTGAGAAGAGTAGCTGCACTTGGCGGAGTATATGGCGCGATGCCGTATGACAAGGACAGGCAAATATCTTGCGTCTATAGTCTTCCAGAGATGAAAGATGAGCTTGCCAAATACGCGGTCAGGTTTTCCAACTATGAAGGTGGGACAACCATCGGCACATACCTCGTTGACAGGGCAGAACAAAGTGAGGTAGAGTTCCTTGTCTTCTATGCATTTGTTCCAGCTTATGATTTCTCGCAGTTCTCAGCACACCATCAGGGGATTAGGATAGACAACGACTTCAAGGCATGGTATGACCTCACGATAAGGTTGAACCACATGTTCGACTTGGCGATTCCTCTGTCAGACCTTGAGAGAAAAAGCGATGAACTCACCTCATCAGTGGACGCCAAGGTCGCTCAACTGGAAAGGACAATGCCTCAGCTCAAAGTAAGAAAGTACATGGAGACGCTGGCCGAAGACTTTATAGAGATGCCCTTCATGCCTCTCGGTGAGGTATGGGAGAGAGAGTTAGAGGATCTCTTTAAGGATATGGAAGACTAACGTGGTAAAAACGAAGGAGTGACCCATGCAAGCAGAGATCATTTCCATTGGAACAGAACTACTCCTGGGTGTCATTGTGGATACCAACGCGGCCTACATCTCTAAGCGATTGGCTGAGATCGGCGTTGACCTGTACCACCGCGAGACAGTGGGGGACAACGAGGCGCGCATCGCTCGCTGCATTGAGGAGGCTTTGGAGAGGGCCAACGTGGTGATCTGCAGCGGCGGGCTGGGTCCCACAGTGGACGATGTCACTCGCCAGGCCGTAGCGCAGGCCACCGGACGGGAGTTGGTGCTGGACGAGGAGATGCTGAGCTGGATCGAAGAGCGCTTTCGCGGCTGGGGCCATCGCGCGATAGCTCCAACCATGAGCGAGAACAACCGCCGCCAAGCGTTCAAACCCGAAGGCGCCATCGCCATCGAGAACCCGGTGGGCACCGCGCCCATCTTCATCGTCCAGGACCAGCGGGGCGACGTGATCGTGCTGCCCGGCGTGCCCCACGAGATGGAGCATCTGATGGAGCACGAGGTGATTCCCTACCTCAAGGACAAGCTGGGCCACCAAGTGGTGATCAAAGCGCGAGTGCTGCGTACGGTGAGCATTGGGGAGTCACAGGTGGACGCACGCATCGGCGATCTGATGCAGAGCGCGAACCCCACCGTGGGGCTGGCGGCCCACCCAGGCCAGACCGACGTGCGCATCGTGGCCAAGGCAGCCAGCGAGGAGGCGGCGGATCGCCTCATCGCGGCGATGGAAAAGCAAGTACGCGATCGGCTGGGAAAGGTGATCTACGGCGTGGGGGAGGAGACGGTGGCAGAAGTAGTGGTCCGAATGCTGACCGAGCGGGAGTTGACGCTGGGCACGGTGGAGTGCGGGGTAGATGGCGCCGTCAGCCGTCGCATGTTTGACGCGCCGGATGGTCCCGCCGTGCTGAGGAGCTGCCTGATCGTTGATCAAGTGGAGGAGGCCATCGGCCTTCTGGACCTGCCCCGGCCTCAGCTCAAGAAGGCGGGCGATTTCTCGGTCAAGGCAGCTCGGGCTGCGGCGCGAGCCGGACGCACCTTTCTGGAGGTGGGCCTCTGCCTGGCGGTATGGACGCGAGCGCCCATGGCCGACGATCCAGGAGACCGGCAGCCCACGTACATCGCCCTCGACACAGGCCAGAAGGTGACCGTCCGGACCTTCCACTACGGGGGGCACAGTGAGCGAGCCACAGCCTGGCTCGTGAACCGGGCGCTGGACATGGTGAGGCGGGCGTTGCTGTAAAGGAGAATTGGGATGATCGGGCAAGATAAGACAAACAGCAAAGAAGAACCTGGCAACCCGGCATCGTTGCGAGAGCGATACCAGCGTGAGATCGAACGAGTTGTCACCATACTGCAAGAGCACTATGCTCCCAACAAGATCATCCTCTTCGGCTCCTGTGGCCGGGGCGACTTCAGCGAAGATTCCGACATAGACTTGCTCATCGTCAAGGATACCAGCAAGCGTCCCTTGGATCGCATGCGAGAGATCTACAAGTTAGTCTACTCGCCGGACCATTATCTGGCGCTTGATCCCCTGGTATACACACCCAGGGAACTCACCCAGCGGCTGGCGTCGGGGGACTTCTTCATTCAAGAGATCATACAGGAGGGGAGGGTGCTATATGAACGAGAATGAGCATGAGCACGCTCGTAACTGGTTCGCCAAGGGGGATATTGACCTGACATCAGCCGCGCTGTTGGCGGGCATCCCGGGACCGCCGGAGACCATCTGCTTTCTGGCTCAGCAGGGGGCGGAGAAGTATCTCAAAGGATACCTGACATGGCAGGGAGTGCCGTTCCGGAAGGTACACGACCTGCTGGAGATCCTCAACGCCTGTCGAGGCGAGGACGACGCCTTTGTAGAGTTGGAAGCGGACTGTCGCATGCTCAACCCCTATTCGGTGGAAGTGCGG